>DATAYT010000072.1:0-4777 GCA_036272395.1 Xanthobacteraceae bacterium | reverse complement strand
GCGGGAGAGCGCAGCTGAGAGCGGCCCTATCAGCGCCCATCTGGCCCGCCCGGTTTACATCCGACCTGGGCGGGCCTTTGTTTCAGCCGGCAGTGGTGCTGTTGTGAAAAACGCGGTTTGAGGGGGACAAATCCGACCCATGATTTGGTCAATCGACTGTCCTAATTGGCCCCGATCTTGCTATCGTGGGGTTGCGGGTTACAGGTGCGCACATGAAACGCGGCACAACGGCAGTTATGCTTCTTGCATTCGCCATCAGCTCGGCGACGGTCGGCGCTCAGGCGCAAGGCATTGGTGGCAACATGGGCGGCGGGCGATCCGCAGAAGCCCAAGGCTGACGACAGAGCCTACAAAGCTGCGATCAAAAGCTTGCCCGACAAACCCAAACCGGATCCGTGGCAGGGCGCGCGCTGAAGCTATCGGGCCCGTTGGCGGCTTTACTGCTTTTATTCGTCACTTTTGCAACGGCTGGGGCGCGCGGCCGGCATTCGCGTGCCGGTGTCGGGAACCAGTACCGCGCATTAATCGTAAGTACGTGCATCACCTGTACGTTCTTAACTTAGCGGCCCCTAAGCCGGGGCCGCTTTCTTTTGTCATATGCTCCTACTGCGCGCGGTAACGGGGTACCGGCCCCGCGTTGGTTCACTCCGCTGCGATAGATGAAGGCGAACGGCGGCCATTTCCGGCATGCTGCGCATTGGCCGGCGAGGCGTATTCCGCAACGATGTCGCGCAGCCAATCCATTTTGCGGATGGTGACGTCGGTCTGCCCGAACGGGATGACGATTCCCGCTTCGTTGAATGCGCCGAGGATCGCCATCGAAAGCTCGGTGCGAACGGTTCCGGTTTTGGTGATATCGGCGATGAACGCGTAAAGCGTGAAATTCACGCTTGCGGGGAAGAATTCGTCGAGCGTAACGGCCGGCTCCGGTGTTTTGAGCACGTCCGGATTGTCGCCCGCCACTTTGAGCAACACGGCCTGGACCTGCCGCGGATCGCTGCCATAGGCCACCCCGATCGGAATCGCGATACGCCGGACATTGTTGCGGAAGGTCCAGTTTTTTACTTTCTCGGAAACGAAATAAGAATTCGGGATAAGAACATGCGCGCGGTCGAATGTTTCCAATTCGGTCGAGCGCACGCTGATCTTGCGCACATAGCCTTCCTCGCCGCCGACGACCACCAGGTCGCCGACTCGGATCGGACGTTCAGCGAGCAGAATAAGACCGGAGACAAAATTGTTCACGAGATTCTGCAGGCCGAAGCCGATGCCGACGGAGAGCGCGCCGGCGATGATCGCAATGTTGGATAGACTGAAACCGGCATAAGAGAATGCCGTCAGCGCGGCGATGACAATGCCGATATAGCCGATCCCGGTGCGGATCGAGTTTCGCACCCCGCCGGAAATACCGGCCGGCAGCAGCACGCGCGCGTCAAGCCAGCCCTGAAACAGCCGCGCCGCCGCGTAGCCGACGCCAAACACCAGGATCGAAGCCAACAGCGCGCCGAAGGTAACGTCGGTATTGCCGATGCGCAGGCCGAAAAACAGCTGCCAATACCATTCGCGAATGTCCGGGCCGCTATAGCCCCATTGCAGCATGATCAGCGGCACCGACAGCACCAGCACCGCGAATTTCAAGAACAGGCTGATCGGCAAAGCGAGCTGTTCGCGCCGCGCCCGCTCCAATGCGGCGCTGCGCTTGAGCCAGCCGCCGACAATGGTGCCGTCGTCGCTGAAGCCTTGCGCGAAACCGTCGACCCACAAGAGCAGAAGATAGATCAGCGCGAGAATCGATCCGGTGACGACCAGTTGCTGCGCCAGAAAGCGCGCCAGCGGCAGATAGCCGACGACCGCGGTCACGACAATCGCGCCGACAATGGCCCACACGATCGTGCGGACCAGTTTGAACAGCCGAGGTGGCGCGGCGGTGCTCGCCGCGCCGAGCGGCGTGCGCAAAAGCGCAACGACGAGGCCCGCCATGAGCAGACTGGAGGGAAGCGCGATCGCGATGGTCAGCGCAAATGGCGCTTGGACGAGACGGGTGGCAACGTAAAGAAACGTGGTCAGGCTATAGACGACGGCGAGCAGCGTGACGAGGTTGCGCAAGCGCGCCGCCGCCGCGTCGGAGGTCGGAACGAGCCGCCAGTGCGGCGCACGTGGCGAAAATACCGCGCTGGCCAGCGCCCAGACCGTGAAGACAATCACAAGCGACTGCGCCGTGAGATAGAACAGCCAGTCGATGCGCTCCGGCAGGTTTTGCGTGCTGGCAATCATGCCGTACAGGAAAGCAACCGGCACGACGATCGGAAGCGCACGGAAAACCATCAATGCGGCTGCCGCCGAGGCGCGGCGCCAGAACGGCGGCGGGTCGGCGGTGTCTTCGGCGCGCCGCGTGCGGCGAATGCCGCGCCGGCATGCGGCGCCAAGCAGCAATGCCAGCAGCAAGGCTTCGATCGCGATGTAGCCCACTTCGCGCCGGTCCGGAACGTTTTGCCACCAACCCGCGATCAAGTCGCGGATTTTGCGCGCCGCCGCCGGCGCATGTTCCGGCAGATTTGCCCAAGTCTCATAGGCGTAAACCCCGGGGATCGGTTGGAACAGCACGGAAGAAAAATTCTTGCGGCGGACATCCTGAATCGCGTTCAGCAGATTCTCGATCCGCAGATTGGTCGAATTGACTTGTGTTTGTCCTCCGGACAGCAGGCTTGAATGATAGTTGAGCTCAGCGCGGGCCAGTGCGGTTTGCTCCGGCTCGGCGGGTTGACCCGCGGCCGGGGCGGGACCAAACAGATCCATCTGCGCTTTATCGGCTTGCAGCCGCGGCTGCAGCTTATTCCAGAGTTCGCTAGCTTCCGAGCGCACGTGCTGCAGGCGATCGCGAAACTCATTAAGCTCCGAATAGCGCAACCGGGGCCGGCTGAGTTCTTTCTCCAGCAGATCCAATTGGCGCCGCCAGTCGGCCATCGTGGCCTGCAAATCGATGCCCAATTCTTGATCGACGCGTTTAGCCACTTCCGCCGAATTGATCCGCGAATCGGGCGCCGGTGCCGCGGCTTTGCCGTCACCGGGATTGGTGGCGCGCGCTTTGTCCTGCGCCGGCGCCGCACTCTGCGCGAGGGCGCAAGGCGCGCTGGCCAGCAGGCTCAGCGCGACGGCGGCCAGAGCAAGGCCATACGCGGTGCGCGTCATATGCCGGAATAGATTTGCCATCGACTTCCCTCGTCAAAGCCCGTCTCGGCCCGCAGCGCCGTGTAGAAACGGATCGCGGGCAGAATGTGGCGGGTCAATTGAAAAGAATTGGTTTCAAGACCGCTTCGGCGGCGAATCCCAAGCATGATCCCGAAAAGTGGATGCCGGTTTTCGGAAAAGATCATGCTCAAACAACAAGCTAAAGCGAACTGAATCAACCTAAAATCATTTCGCTTTAGCGCAGAGGCTCAATCCAGGCGCGTGACAACCGCCAGCCGCTTGATTTCGTGGTTGAGATAGGCCTGCAAGAACGCATCGTAATTTCTGAACGACACGCAGCCATTCGAATCGCCATTGGGCCCGAGCATGTAGGTGTGAGCGAGCAGACCTGAGCGGCCAAAGGTTTTTGTCTCGTCCTCGGGGATCATCCGCAGCGCGCGCACGCCATGGAACGGCGCTTCGCGCAGTTCGAGGTTATAAATATTTGGCGGCGTGACGCCGTGCATTCTCTCGTCCGGATGACTTGGATCGTCGAGCCGGCTGCCAAGCCCGGAATGCGCTTCGAGCCGCGTGCCGTCCGGCATGTAAACGGTGTGGGCCGAGATATCGTAAACCGCGGTGTAGCGATCGTAGCGGCCGCCGATGTTTTTGGTGGTGCCCAGGCCGGCATCGTCGGTCGCCGCATAGGCCAGCGTGGTCGGGGCAGGTTTGCCGAAGAGTTTCTCGAAAATGCCCCTAAAGAATGACGGCTTCTCGGTGGTGCTCTCCGCCGTGGCGACGCGCGAGTCAGCGATGCGTGTCGCCGCCGAGCCAGGCCGCGGCCCAAGCGCAGCCGCACTCTTGATCGCGCGGTCGCTGCGTAACGGCGGAAGCGCGGTGATCGGATTTGCCGCCGGCAACGGTACCGATAAGGTCAGTGCTACCGGGCGAATGTTGTTTTGAAGCGAACCGTCATCCACAAAGCTTGCATCCACAAAGCTTGCAGTTGCCGGTGAGGACGGGTGGGGATCGAGCAACAAGGCATAGTAAGACCAAGGCGAGTCCGCTTTAGCCACCGCAAGCTTGTCGCCGCGCCTGCTGACCATCGCCAGCCTGTCGCCACGGCCGGTAGCGCCGTCGGCTCCGACGGCATCGTCAGTTCGATCGGCAGCGGGACCGACGAAATCGCAGACCGTCCAGGCACATAAAGCCGCAACGAAAACCGCAGCCGCGCCGCCTAGCACCCGCTGCGGCAGCGCATTGGGTGGTAAACGTCGAAGCTCATAGTCGATACAGGCTGTGCGGCGTTTAGCGCCGAACGTCATCCCCCGCCTCATCCCCCGTGGAAAGGCAGACTAGAGCATCAGGGGTATCTGCGGCCTCATTGAGGCAGGCCGGGAAAAGAACGTCACCGCGCTATTGACATTTGTCCCCATTTCAGTTACATGTGCTCCGAATTCTCGCCCAGTCGGACGGGCTGCGGCCGGCAGGCCGCCAGCACGGGGCGAGTGCGGTACCCGCGCGCGGACTTGCAATCCGCTCCCGGGCAGCTTCGGGAAGTCCGCCCGACCGGCATGACGACCGGTCTGCGAGAAGTATCGCTGCACTG
>DATAYT010000071.1:0-4963 GCA_036272395.1 Xanthobacteraceae bacterium | reverse complement strand
GCGCTCGTACGGGTTCGGCGAGGGCGATCTCGATCGCCGCATTTTTCTCGACAAGGTGCTCGGGCTCGAATTCGGCACCGTGCGCGAGATCGTCAGCATTCTGCGCCGGACCTATTGTCAGACGCTCGGCGTCGAATTCCTTCACATCTCCAGCGCCGCGCAGAAAAGCTGGATCCAGGAGCGCATCGAGGGGCCTGACAAGGAAATCACGTTCACCCGCGAGGGCAAGCGCGCCATCCTCAACAAGCTGGTCGAAGCCGAAGGCTTCGAAAAATTCTGCGATGTGAAATTCACCGGGACCAAGCGCTTCGGCCTCGATGGCGCCGAAGCCATGATCCCGGCGCTGGAGCAGATCATCAAGCGCGGCGGCGCGCTCGGCGTGCACGACATCGTCATCGGCATGCCGCATCGCGGCCGCCTCAGCGTTCTGGCGCAAGTGATGGCCAAGCCGCACCGCGCCATCTTTCATGAATTCAAAGGCGGCTCATCGACCCCCGATGCGGTCGAAGGCTCCGGCGACGTGAAATATCATCTCGGCGCTTCGTCGGACCGTGAATTTGACAGCAACAAAGTGCATCTGTCGTTGACCGCGAATCCGTCGCATCTCGAAATCGTCGATCCGGTCGTGCTCGGCAAAGTGCGCGCGAAACAGGATCAGCTCGGCGCCACGCCGGACGACCGCACCATGGTGATGCCGCTTCTCATTCACGGCGATGCGTCGTTCGCCGGGCAGGGCGTCGTGGCGGAATGTTTTGGGCTGTCCGGGTTGCGCGGCCACCGCACCGGCGGATCGCTGCATTTCATCGTCAACAACCAGATCGGCTTTACCACCAACCCGCGCTATTCGCGTTCGTCGCCGTATCCTTCCGACGTCGCCAAGATGATCGAGGCGCCGATTTTTCACGTCAACGGCGACGATCCGGAAGCCGTGGTGTTCGCCGCCAAGATCGCGACCGAGTTCCGGCAGAAATTTCAGAAGCCGGTGGTCATCGACATGTTCTGTTATCGCCGCCACGGCCACAACGAGGGCGATGAGCCGTCATTCACCCAGCCGCTGATGTACAAGGCGATTGCCGCGCATCCGACCACGCTCGAAATCTACAGCAAGAAACTCATCGGCGAAGGCGTGGTCAGCGCCGGCGAAGTCGATACGATGAAGGCGCAATGGCGCGCCCACCTCGACGCCGAGCTCGAAGCGGGGCTCGGCTACCGCGCCAACAAAGCCGATTGGCTCGACGGCCGCTGGTCCGGCTACACCACCGCGGGCGACGCCGATGATCCGCGCCGTGGCCAGACCGGCGTCGCAATCGCCGCGCTGAAGGATATCGGCAACAAGATTACCGCACTGCCGTCCGATTTCCATCTGCACAAAACGTTGCAGCGCTTTCTCGACAATCGGCGCAAGGCGATCGAGACCGGCGCCGGGATCGATTGGGCGACCGCCGAGGCGCTCGCTTTCTGTTCGCTGTTGCTCGAACATCATCGTGTTCGGCTATCGGGCCAGGATTCCGAACGCGGCACGTTCTCGCAGCGCCATTCGGTGCTGATCGATCAGGAGAACGAACAACGCTACACGCCGTTCAACCATCTCGGCGACGGTCAGGCGCGTTTCGAAGTGATCAATTCGATGCTGTCGGAAGAAGCCGTGCTCGGCTTCGAATACGGCTATTCGCTGGCCGAGCCGGATGCGTTGACGCTATGGGAAGCGCAATTCGGCGACTTCGCCAACGGTGCCCAGGTTCTGTTCGATCAATTTATTTCGTCCGGCGAGCGCAAATGGCTCCGCATGTCGGGGCTGGTCTGCCTGTTGCCGCACGGCTACGAAGGCCAAGGGCCGGAGCATTCGTCGGCGCGGCTCGAGCGATTTCTCTCGATGTGCGCCGAGGACAATATGCAGGTGGCAAACTGCACGACGCCGGCGAACTATTTTCACATCCTCCGCCGTCAGCTCAAGCGCGACTTCCGCAAACCGCTGATCCTGATGACGCCGAAGTCGCTGTTACGGCACAAGCGCGCGGTGTCGCGGCTCGACGAAATGGGCCCGGGCACCTCGTTCCATCGCTTGTTGTGGGACGACGCGCAATTGCAACCCAACGAAAAGATCAAGCTCGTCGCCGACGACAAGATTCGGCGGGTCGTACTGTGCTCCGGCAAGGTCTATTACGATCTCTACGAGGAGCGTGAACGCCGCGGCATCGACGACATCTATCTCCTGCGCATCGAGCAGCTCTATCCATTCCCGACCAAGGCACTGATGACCGAACTGTCGCGCTTCAAACAGGCCGAAGTGGTCTGGTGCCAGGAGGAGCCGCGCAATATGGGCGCCTGGGTGTTCGTCGACATATTCCTGGAATGGGTGCTCAATCAGATTGGCGCCAAGCATCGGCGCGCCCGTTATGTCGGCCGGCCCGCCTCGGCGTCCACCGCGGTCGGGCAAATGTCCATTCACTTGGCGCAGCTCGGCAAGTTTTTAAACGAGGCGTTGGCATGACGGAGAACAGGGGTCAGTGCGGATGGGAATTTTTGCCGGCGACTTCGATTCTGGTCTCTGACCGCTCATTGTCTGTCATCCGACACCCGACATCTGACACCTGGATAGCCCATGGCTGAGATACGCGTGCCGGCGTTGGGTGAATCGGTCACCGAGGCGACCATCGGCAAATGGTTCAAGAAACCGGGCGAGGCCGTCGCGGTGGACGAACCCCTGGTCGAGCTTGAAACCGACAAGGTGACGATCGAAGTGCCGGCGCCGGCGGCCGGCGTGCTCGCCGATATTGCCGCCAAGGATGGCGATACCGTCGCGGTTGGCGCGGTTCTCGGCCAGATCAAGGAAGGCGCGGGCGCCGCCGCGGTGAAATCCGCGCCGGCGGCGGCGCCAAGCGCTCCACCACCTTCTCCTCCACAGTCGGCCCCCGCGGCCGCGCCGAAGCCTGCGCCGGCAACGGCGAAGCCGTCCGATGTCCCGCCCGCGCCATCGGTGCGCAAGCTCGCCGCCGAATCTGGCGTCGATGCCGCGAGCGTCGCCGGCTCGGGCAAGGATGGCCGCGTCACCAAGGGCGATATGCTCGCCGCTATCGAGCGCGCCGCCGCCGCGCCGACGCCGATCGCCGCGACCGCCGCCGCGGTCCAGATGCGGGCGCCAGCGCCCCCCGACGACGCCGCGCGCGAGGAGCGCGTGCGCATGACGCGGCTCCGCCAGACCATCGCCCGCCGCCTGAAGGACGCACAGAACACCGCGGCCATGCTCACGACCTTCAACGAGGTCGACATGGGCCACATCATGGCGCTGCGTACGCAATACCGCGACCTGTTCGAGAAGAAGCACGGCGTGAAGCTCGGCTTCATGGGTTTCTTCGTGCGCGCCTGCGTGCAGGCGCTCAAGGAAATTCCCGCTGTGAATGCCGAGATCGACGGCGCCGACATCGTCTACAAAAATTACTACCACATCGGCATCGCGGTCGGTACCGAGCGCGGTCTGGTCGTTCCGGTGGTGCGCGACAGCGATGCAAAGTCACTTGGGGAAATCGAGAAGGCGATCGCCGATTTCGGCCATCGGGCCCGCGACGGCTCGCTCAAGATCGAGGAGATGCAGGGCGGCACCTTCACCATCACCAATGGCGGCATTTACGGCTCGCTGATGTCGACGCCAATTCTCAACGCGCCGCAATCCGGCATTCTCGGCATGCACAAGATCCAGGAGCGGCCGATGGTGGTCGCCGGCAAGATCGAAGTGCGGCCGATGATGTATCTGGCTTTGAGCTACGACCATCGCCTGGTCGACGGCCGCGAGGCGGTGACGTTCCTGGTGCGCGTGAAGGAGTGCCTGGAAGATCCGGCGCGCTTGCTGCTGGATTTGTGATTTTCTTAGTACGTCATGGCCGGGCTTGACCCGGCCATCTCGTTCGCATTGGCAACGCATTGCCGATGAATCGGGATTGCTGGAACAAGTCCGGCAATAACAAGCAATAGGTGGTTGCGTCATGCCCTACGACCTCATCGTCATCGGCTCGGGCCCCGGCGGCTATGTCTGCGCGATCCGCGCGGCGCAGCTCGGCATGAAAACCGCGGTAATCGAGAAGTGGGCCACGTTCGGCGGCACCTGTCTCAATATCGGCTGCATCCCATCGAAGGCGATGCTCAACGCGTCGGAGCTTTACGAGGAAGCGGCGCACAAATTTGCCGAGATGGGCATCAAGGTCGGCACGCCGGCGATCGATCTCGCCGCGATGATGAAATACAAACAAGGCGCCGTCGACGGTAACGTCAAAGGCGTCGATTATCTGTTCAAGAAAAACAAGATCGAGACCTTCCACGGCGCCGGCCGCATTACCGCGCCCGGCAAAGTCGAAGTGAAAAATGCTGACGGCAAGGCGCAGGTGCTGGAGACCAAGAATATCGTCATCGCCACCGGCTCCGATGCGGCGCGCCTGAACGGTATCGATTTCGACGAAAAACGCATCGTGTCCTCGACCGGCGCGCTGGAACTGCCCGCGGTGCCGAAAAAGCTCCTGATTGTCGGCGCCGGGATCATCGGGCTTGAGCTCGGCTCGGTGTGGCGCCGCCTCGGCGCCGAGGTCACGATCGTCGAATTTCTTGACCATATCCTTCCAGGCATCGACAGCGAAGTTGCCAAGCAGTTTCATCGCATTCTGCAAAAGCAGGGCATCGCAGTGCGGCTGTCATCCAAAGTTTCTGGCGTCGACAGCTCCGGCAAGGTGCTCAAGGTCAAGGTCGAGCCGGCAACCGGCGGCGTGGCGGAGACGCTGGACGCCGATGTCGTTCTGGTGGCGATCGGCCGCGTGCCCTATACCGAGGGCCTCGGCCTCGAAGCGCTCGGCGTCAAAAAGGACAATCGCGGACGGATTCTGGTCGATCCGCATTTCCGCACCAATGTCGAAGGCATCTACGCCATCGGCGACGTCATTGCCGGCCCGATGCTGGCGCACAAGGCCGAAGAGGAAGG
>DATAYT010000070.1:0-3719 GCA_036272395.1 Xanthobacteraceae bacterium | reverse complement strand
TTTGCCTTCGTCGAAGCGCGGCAACAACGCGCCTTTGCCTTGCGCGCCGAGGCAATTGGCCTGCGCTACAATCGCGGACCGCTGGTCGAGGGCTACGACATCAGCATCGGCAAGCCGGTCTCGATCGCGGTGTTTGAAACTGTGAGCACGCCGTGAACGCGCCGAATGCAGGCTTTGGCCGGATAGAAACAAGGCCGGTCGGGGAGGGCGTGTCCCAGCGGTCGCCGTTGCAACGCATCGCGCACAACATTTCGGAAAATGTTGCGCTTTGCTCTCTCGCGCTGATCCGGTCAGCGCGATCGACCAAACTCCCGCAATCCTCGGGAATCATCGTAATTGCCCTTGCGCTTGTCGCCGCCGCGGCGATTTCCATGCCGCTCTTTGATGCCAGCGCCGTCGAATGGGCGAGCGGCGAGCCGCATTGGTTCAGGGCCGCATTCGAGGAAATCACCAGGTTCGGCTTGTCGGGCTGGTTCTTGTTCCCATGCGGCTTCGTTTTGCTGTTTTTGGCTGCGGTGACTTCGGCGCAATTGGCGAATTCGGCGCGAGCTTCACTCGCCGCCCTTGGCGCGCGGTTTGGCTACGTGTTTCTCGCGATCGGCTTGCCGGGATTGTTCGTCTCGATCGTCAAGCGCTTGATCGGCCGCGCCCGTCCGTTTGTCGGCGGTCACGAGGATCCATTCTATTATGCGCCGTTTAGCTGGCACCCCGCATTCGCCAGCATGCCGTCGGGCCACGCCACGACGGCGGTGGCCGTTGCCATTGCCATCGGCGCGATCTGGCCGCGCACCAGGATTGTGATGTGGCTATACGCAGCGGCGATCATGGTCAGCCGCGTCGCCGTTCTCGCCCATCACCCAAGCGACGTCGTCGGCGGCGCGCTGGTTGCGCTTCTGGGAACTCATCTCCTGCGGCGCTGGTTTGCCGCGCGCGGCCTGGTGTTTCGGGCAAGCGATCTTGGCGCGAAACCGACACCCTCGCTCGCCCGGGTTGCGACCGCTTTGCGGCAGGCAATGTCGGTCCGCCGCCCGGCCGCCTGAGCGGATCTTGGCCCAATTGAACCCCGGCGAGATGGCCTTTAGAAGCTTGCGCCATGTCGGTTGAGGGCATGTCGCAGGGGAGCACGGCGCAACAGGGCGGCGGTGATCATCCCGCGGTATCCGTGGTTGTGCCGGTAAAGAACGAGTCCGGGAACATCGGGCCCTTGGTGGCCGAAATCGCCGCCGCTTTGGCAGGCCGTGCATTCGAGATCGTCTATGTGAACGACGGTTCGACCGATGCGACCGAGCAAGAGTTGCGCGCGCTCATGCGCGATCGCTCGTGGCTGCGGCAAATCCGGCACCAGAGCTCGTGCGGACAATCCGCCGCCATCCGCACCGGGGTCGCTATGGCGCGCGCAGAGCTCGTTGTTACCATTGACGGCGACGGGCAGAACGATCCCGCATTTATCCCCGCTTTGATTGCCGCATTCCTGGCTGGCAGTCCGCGCGTCGGACTCGTTGCCGGCCAACGCGTCGGGCGCAAGGCGACGCCATTCAAGAAATTGCAGTCGCGCACCGCCAACGCGATCCGCAGCGCGGTACTCAAGGACGGCACGCGCGATACGGGCTGCGGACTGAAAGCGTTCCGCCGCGATCTGTTTCTGTCGCTGCCGTATTTTGACGGACTGCACCGGTTTCTGCCGGCACTGGTTCGGCGTGAAGGTTTGGGCATCACCTACGTCGAGGTCGTCGACCGACCGCGCCAGCACGGCACATCCAATTACGGCTTTTGGGATCGGCTGTGGATCGGCATGGTCGATCTCTTCGGCGTGTGGTGGCTCATTCGCCGCAAAAAACGCATTCCCCAATCCGTGGAGGTCACGCTTGCTAATTGAGATGTCGCACGCGATCGGCGCGTATCTGACCGATGTTTTCGTTACCAGGCTCGATTGGTGGGTGCTGCTCGGGCTTGCCGCCCAGGCGCTGTTCACGATGCGCTTCCTGGTCCAGTGGATCGCTTCCGAGCGCGCTGGCCACAGCGTCATTCCCGTGGCGTTTTGGCTGTTCTCAATCGGCGGCGGTCTCTTGCTGCTGGTTTATGCGCTCTACCGCAAGGACGTGGTCTTCATCGCCGGCCAGGCGTTTGGCGTATTCGTCTACCTGCGTAATCTTCAATTCGTGCTGCGCGACCGCAGAGCCAAGACATCAGCGGCGTGATTAGCACTGTGCGAGGGCGCGCAATCATCTTAATTTACTTCTCATAGCTCAGATTACACGGTGTCGGCCTAATGTCCGCTTCTCTGAACCGTTGCGGTCGAGTGAGTCGAAGTGCGAAGTCGACAACTTGCACGGCTGGCGCGGAGTGCGCGTTGCACCGTTGGCGAAGGGCAATTGAACGAATCGAGCGGCTCGTGAGCTGATAATGGAATCGAACTACAATTCGTGCACGAACGCTCACGCCGCATATGCTCCGGCCGCGCGCAGCGCTGCCACGATCCGGTCCGGTGTGAGTGGCGTTGCGGCGAAATGCACTTTGAACGGCGCCAACGCGTCTTCGATCGCCGCGATGATTGCCGCCGCCGCTGGTATCGTCCCGCCCTCGCCGGCGCCCTTAACGCCGAGCGGATTGAGCGGGCTGACAGTCTCGACGTGGACGATGGTGCACCTCGGCACGTCGGTCGCTAATGGCAGCAGGTAATCGGCGAACGTCGTTGTAAGCGGCTGCGCGTTCTCGTCGTATTTCATCCATTCGAGCAAGGCATTGCCAATGCCGTGGGCGACGCCACCCTGCACCTGCCCGTCGACGATAAGCGGATTGATTATGCGCCCACTGTCGTGGGCGACGGTGTATTTCAAGATTTTGACGCCGCCAGTCATGTGATCAACTTCGACCTCGGCGACATGCGTGCCGGAGCAATAGGCGGCCTGCGACGGTGTGTAATAGGCGGTGTGCTCGAGGCCCACCGCCTGTCCAGTCGGCAGCGACACGCCAGGTATGCCCTGCGCTAGTCGCGCCAGCTCGTCAAACGGAATTGTCGGCTTATTTCCGATCATCGCGACCGCGTGGCCGTCATCGAGATTAATATCGCTTTCGCTCACGCCAAGCGCGTGCGCCGCGAGCACAATGAGCTGCGTGCGGACTGCTTGACCGGCAATTAGCGCCGAGCAGCCCGCGTTTACTGCTTGGCGGGCGCCGAAGGCACCAACGCCATGGGCGATGGCCGCTGTGTCGCCGATCGTCATCACTACGTCCTCGATGCGGCAGCCGACCTGTTCGGCGACGATCTGCGCCAGCGTGGTGCGCGTGCCCTGGCCTTGGCTGGTGGCGCCAGTGGCGACCGCGACTTTACCGCTCGGCAATACTCGCACAGTCACGCCCTCAAACGGACCGAGGCCGGTCCCCTCGACGTAGTTGGCAAGCCCAATACCGATGAACCTTCCCTCATCGAGCGCCACTCGCTGCCGATCCCGAAATGATTCGTAATCGGCACGCTCCAACGCCGTTTGCTGCCCCTTCGGATAATCGCCGCTGTCGTAGACTAGCGGTTTTCCGTCACGAAACATCAGGCCAACCTCGTAGGGCATTTGCTCGGGCCGGATGAAATTGCGGCGGCGTACCTCCGCGCGATCAAGCTGCAGTTCCCGCGCCACGCGGTCAAGCAAACGTTCCATCGCGAACACCGCCTGCGGCCGGCCAGCACCGCGCACCACCGTCGTCGGCACTTTGTTGGTGAGAAC
>DATAYT010000069.1:0-14003 GCA_036272395.1 Xanthobacteraceae bacterium | reverse complement strand
CTGGATTCAGTTCCTGAACTGGCCGAGCAAATCCGGGCGTGCGATTTCGGGCTTGCTCATGGGAGCAGATCCCAAGCAACACCAGCCAAGAAAGGAAACTGTCATGCCCCTCGTTGATATCCATCTGATCGAAGGCGTGTTCGACAAGAACCAGAAGCAAGCGATGATCAATAAGGTCACGAATGCCATGGTGGAAGTCGAAGGCGAAGCGATGCGCGGCGTTACCTGGGTCCGCGTCTACGAAGTTGCAAGCGGAGAATGGGCGATTGGCGGAAAGGCGCTGAGCGCCGCCGACGTCAAGGCCATGCAAGCTCGCCCATAGCAATAAATGGTTCAGACACCCGATGGTGTCCGAACCTCTTATACGGCACGGCCGTCAACGTTCCTGGCGCGCAGCATCAATGCGATCGATGAGCTTTTCGATCATCGGGCTTGTCGATAGCGGCATCAGCCGCGCCGGCGCACAGAACACGATCGTCTCGCCGAACACAGACGGCCGCCGCAGCGATAGGGTGACCTGCGGCGGACTCATATAGGGAAAGAAGTTCACATTCTTGATGTCGGCGAGCGCGATGCGTTCTTCTTGGCCACCGTTGCGGACAAGGAGCGCATCACCGAGATCGAACACTTCATCGACCAGATTGAACACCATTTTTTTCATGATTTGGTAGCCGAGGATCGCCATCACGACCGGTACGACCAGAAACGGCAAATTCGAAATCGGGTCGGCGGTGAGGCCTTTGACCAAGGCGATGCCAAAGAATACCGCAAGGAAGCCGAACCAGATGACCGGAAAGATCCGCTTGTAAAAGAACGTCATCCTTGAGGACATGAGCGGCATGCGAGCGGCACCCGCCTCAATGATCGCGAGCACGTTCACCGGCTAAGCGGCGGCCGGCGGTCGCCGCTCTAGCCGAGCATGCCGAGCGCGTGCAGATAGGTTTCAAGCAGCGCCTCCTGCTCCTTGCGCTCGTTGATATCCTGTTTGCGCAGGCGGACAACGACGCGCAAAGTCTTGACGTCAAAGCCGTTGCCCTTGGCTTCGGCATAGACATCGCGGATATCGTCGGCGATCGTCTTCTTCTCTTCTTCGAGCCGCTCGACCCGCTCGACAAAGGCCTTGAGCTGATCCTTGGCGAAACGGCGGGCGGGTTGATCGTCTTTGACGGCGGCGGCGGTAGCCATTGGACACTCCGTGGCGCGGTTCTCGCAATCCGCCGCCAGCATTCGAAGCTGCGCGGCTCGCGGTCAAGCGACGAGCGCGCTCATCCACAGCACTGCACAGGCGAGCCGCGCCGCGCGGCGACCGTTAATGCTTTTGACTTGCTTTTTCGAACGCGGCCTTCTGTTCGGCCGAGGCTTCCTTCTGGTTTTTGGCGCGCCATTCGTCGTAGGGCATGCCGTAGACGATTTCGCGGCTTTGCTCCTTGGTCATCGGGATGCCCTTGGCGTCGGCGGCATCTTTCATCCAGTTGGAAAGGCAGTTGCGGCAAAAGCCGGCCAGATTCATCAAATCGATGTTCTGCACGTCGGTGCGCGTGCGCAAATGCTCGACCAGGCGGCGGTAGACGGCGGCTTCGAGTTCCGTACGGGTATTTTGATCGATAGCCATAATCTCCTCCGCAAGCTACCTATGGACCGCTGAAACATAGAGACGCGGCGCGGATCTTTCCATACGTCATTCGGGACTGCGCGCGAGACGATTTTAAAGAGCCCACGCCGGCGGCGGTCATTGAGGCAACGGTGACGACCAAATCGCGCGAACTCCTTGAATCCCTGTTTCGCGTCGCGGTCGCCACCGCGCATCCGTCGCGCTGCCTGCCGCCGCATCTGCCGGACGCGCCGCCACGCGGGCGCTTGATCGTGCTCGCCGCAGGCAAGGCTGCCGGCTCGCTCACCGAGGTGGCCGAAAAACATTATGCCGGACCCATCGCGCAGGGACGCCTCGACGGGGTGGCGGTGGCGCGTCATGGCTACGGGCGGCCAACGCGGCGTATCGCCATGATCGAAGCGGGGCATCCGGTCCCCGACGAGGCGGGTGTTGCCGGCACCGAGCGCGCGCTGGCGCTCGCCGATGATGCCGGCGCCGACGATCTCGTCCTGGTGCTGCTCTCCGGCGGCGCCTCGGCCAATTGGATCGCGCCAGCCGCGGGCATCACGTTATCGGAAAAGCAGGCGACCACCCGCGCACTTCTGCGCAGCGGCGCCAATATCGGCGAGATCAATTGTGTGCGTAAGCATCTTTCGCGCATCAAAGGCGGCCGGCTCGCCCGCCGCGCCGCGCCGGCGCGCGTCGTCACGCTGGCGATCTCCGATGTCCCGGGCGACGACCCCGCGGTGATCGGTTCGGGCCCGACGGTGCCGGACCCGACGACGCTATCCGATGCGCGGGCAATCGTGGAAAAATACCGGCTCGATCTGCCGCCGGCCGTCACGCGCGCGCTCGCCGATCCCGGTAACGAATCGCCGAAGCCGGGAGATGCGATTTTTGCCGCGGGCGCCTACCGCATCCTGGCGCGACCGGCCGATGCGCTGGCGGCCGCCCGTGAGCGCGCGCGAAAGGCGGGTTACGACTGCATCGTGCTCGGCGACCGCCTGCAGGGGGAGGCGCGCGAGGTCGCCGCGGAACACGCCCAGCTGGCCCGCGACCACGCGGCGGCTGGCCGCCGCATGGCGATCCTCTCGGGGGGCGAACTGACCGTAACCCTTAAAGGCGGGGGCCGCGGCGGTCCGAACCAGGAATATGCGCTGGCGCTGGCCATCCACCTTGCTGGGGCCAGGGGAATTGCCGCAATGGCGGCCGATACCGATGGAACCGATGGCGGCCGGGGCCAGCCGGACGACCCAGCCGGCGCCTTTATCGACGATACGACCCTGATTCGGGCCAAAGGGCTCGGCCTCGATCCCGCCGCGTTTCTCGCCGACAACGATTCCACGGGGTTTTTCAACGCCATCGGCGACCTGTTCGTACCCGGCCCGACGTTCACCAATGTCACCGACTTCCGCGCCATCCTCGTTGACAGGCCCGCCGATTGAAAACGAATCTGCCTGGGATGAGCCGAGTCATCTTCGCAAATAGGTTACGCGGATCGCTTCTAGTGAGCGCATTTGCCGCGCTGCCGCTCACCATTTCATCGACCGGACCGGCGGCGGCGGATTTCCGTCTTTGCAACAACACGTCGAGCCGGGTCGGTATCGCCATCGGCTACAAGGATTCTGATGGCTGGACCACCGAGGGCTGGTGGAACCTGCCGGCACGAAGCTGCGAAACCGTACTGAAAGGCAATCTCGTCGCCCGTTATTATTATGTCTACGCGATCGATTACGATCGCGGCGGCGAATGGATGGGTCAGGCCTTTATGTGCACCCGCGACAAGGAATTCACGATCCGGGGCATCGGCGACTGCCTGGCGCGCGGCTATGACCGCACCGGATTTTTCGAAGTCGATACCGGCGAGCAGCGGGCCTGGACCGTGCAATTGACGGAATCGAGTGAACAGCCGAAGCAAGGCCCGGCGCCGCCCGGGCCGGTGAGCAGTAATCCCGGCGCGGTTTCGCCCGCCATCGGCACGCCGGCGATTGCGTTGCCGCCGGGCCGCGGCGGCTCGACACCTGGGGCGCCACCGGGAGCGCGGACGCAATGAGGCGGCAACGCCGTACCAAGGTCGTTGCCACACTGGGACCGGCTTCTTCGGATCGCGTGACGATTGGCCGGCTGTTTGCTGCTGGCGCCGATGTGTTCCGCATCAATATGAGCCACACCAATCCCGACCGCATGCGGGAATTGGTGGCCACGATCCGGGCCGTCGAAAGCGAGCATGGCCGGCC
Source organism: Xanthobacteraceae bacterium (assembly GCA_036272395.1). GTDB lineage: Bacteria > Pseudomonadota > Alphaproteobacteria > Rhizobiales > Xanthobacteraceae > BOG-931. The sequence goes on along the minus strand of DATAYT010000069.1, from coordinate 10,175 downwards.
GATCGGCATCCTGGTCGATCTGCAAGGCCCGAAATTGCGGGTCGGTACGTTCAAGGACGGGGCGGCCGAAATCGACAGCGGACAGGATTTTACGCTCGACGCTAATCCGGCGCCGGGCGACGCCAGCCGCGTGCAGCTTCCGCATCCGGAAATATTCGCTGCAATCAAACAAGGCGACATATTGCTCATCGACGACGGCAAGCTGCGGCTCAAGGCCACCGCGGTGACGCCGGAACGGATCGTCACGCGCGTCGAGGTCGGCGGCAAAGTGTCGAATCGCAAAGGTGTCAGCCTTCCCGACACGGTTGTGCCGCTCGCCGCGCTGGCGCCGAAAGACATTGCCGATCTCGAAGCTGCGCTCGATGCCGGCGTCGATTGGATCGCGCTGTCGTTCATTCAGCGCCCTGAGGACGTCGCCGAAGCGAAAAAGCTCACGCGCGGGCGCGCCGCGGTCATGGCCAAGATCGAGAAGCCGCAAGCGGTGGCCAAGCTCGGCGATATTCTCGAAATGGCCGATGCGCTCATGGTCGCTCGCGGCGACCTTGGCGTGGAAATGCCGCTGGAGCGGGTGCCCGGCGTGCAGAAGGAGATGACGCGCGCCTGCCGGCGCGCCGGCAAGCCGATCGTGGTCGCAACCCAGATGCTGGAATCGATGATCGCAAGCCCGGTGCCGACGCGCGCCGAAGTTTCCGACGTCGCCACCGCGATTTTCGACGGCGCCGATGCGGTCATGCTGTCGGCGGAATCGGCGTCGGGACAATATCCGATCGAGGCGGTCGCGACCATGAACCGCATCGCCGAAGAGGTCGAGGACGACAGTGCCTATATGCCGTCGATTCACCTCCTGCATACCGAGCCGGAACGGACCGGCGCCGACGCGATTGCCGCCGCCGCGCGGCAAGTCGCCGAAACGCTCGATCTTTCCGCGATCGTCTGCTGGACCTGTTCCGGCTCGACCGGTTTGCGGGTGTCGCGCGAACGGCCGAAATGCCCGATTGTCGCGATTTCACCGGCCGACGCCGCCGGGCGGAAACTGTCCGTAGTTTGGGGCGTCCATTGCGTCATCGACGAGGATGCGCGCGATCAAACCGACATGGTGGAGCGCGCCTGCCGCATTGCGTTCAAGGAACGTTTTGCCGCGCCGGGGCAGCGCATCATCGTCGTCGCCGGCCTGCCGCTCGGCACGCCCGGTGCGACGAACTTCATGCGTATCGCTTATATCGCCGACGGAAACGCCGGCAAATAAGCGCGCTATCGGCATTCTCAGTTTTATTCAGCGCGCGCCTTTCCCGTTCGCCTTGAAGCTCACGGAACAGGTAAAACCGTCCGGCGCAAATTTCTGCTGCATCGTTGCGGAGAGAGCCTTGATGCAGGCAGTCATTAAGTGACTGCCAAAGCCGACCCGTTGCGGAGAGTCGATCCGCGGGCCGCCGACTTCTGTCCAAGCCAGAACGATCGTATCTCTATCCTCCCGCCAATCGACCAAGACACGACCACTGAGTCGCGAGAGCGACCCGTACTTCACCGCGTTTGTAACAAGCTCATGAACCAGAAGAATGAGATGACGCGCGGCATCCGGATTGAGCGCGACTTCTGGACCGAAGGCCTGCAAGCGATCCTCGCCATAGGGCGCGAAAGCCTCAAGCAGTAATTGTTTCACAGTGAGCAATTGCGGTTGCGGCGCCGTGAGCAGTTCGTTTGCATGCATCATTGCCTTGATGCGCCCAAACACTTTGCTTGCCCGTTCCGGATCGTCGGCCAAGCTTTTCCGGACGATCACGTCGATCGCGGCGCAAACGTTTTTACTTCGGTGCTGCAGCTCTTTGGCCATAATCTCATTGGTGAGATTGCGCTTGTGCAGCCGTTTCAACACGACGCGACAATAATGTGCAAAAGAAATGGTGAATGCCGAGGACACCAGATAGAGGAGAAAATCGATAAGCTCGCCGTGACTTTGCGAGTTGTAGTGGAAATAGATGGGAACAAAGAACAATCGGACGATCACTGTGGATGCGACGGTCACGCCGACGGCGGCCGGAATTCCAGCAAGCAAGCCGGCTGCCAATATCGCCGGAAAGTAGGTCGCAAAAAGAAAATCTGAATTGGACAGACTGCCGATCAGACGCAGAACAGTCGCTGCACCTAAGCACACGAAAGCGATTGCCAGGGCGTCAAGAGAATAAGGCCGTATCCGGGTGCTGAGGTCGGCCAAGCGGTCGAGCGGATCGCTCGCTTGCGAATCTGGCTGCAGGCTTTCATTTGACGAAGCCAGCGGAGCTGGATGGCGCTCAACGGCTTGAGCCACAGCGATTCTCCCCCGACGCGCAAACTGGCCTGAAAATCAGCAAACCAAACGGGAACCCAAATTGCGATTTTTCTGTGCCGGTAACGAATCTGTGTCCGCATGGACACACGGGGATTGGCGCAGCGACAAAATGTCGTAGCGCCCATATTTGTTCTATCAATTGGGAGAAAGCGACTGCGCTTACTGCCAGCGCAGCAAATATTTCTCGAGCCGGCCGGCAATACCGAAAATGAGCAGCACCACGGCCAGGATAAGCACGATCAGGGCAAACATCAGCGCGGCGTTATAGGTGCTTTGTGCAAAGGACAAGAGATAGCCGAGGCCGTGCGTCGCCGCCACGAATTCGCCCACCAGCGCGCCGGTGAACGCAAAGCCGACCGCGATCTTCAGATTGCTCAAGATCCAGGCGGTGACCGACGGGAGATAAACGTGGCGCACCAACGCCCAACGATCGCCGCCAAGCGTGATCACGCGCTCGACCATCCTGCGGTCCACCTGCCTGATGCCGGTGAAGACGGTGAAAAAGATCAGCACCGCGACCAGAATGAAGGACAGCGCGATTTTGGAAGCGATCCCGATGCCGAGCCAGATCACGAAGAGCGGCGCCAGGATTACGCGCGGCACGGCGTTAAGCAGCGTCATCACTGGCTCGAGCAATTCGGCGATCAACCGCACCAGCGCCGCGGCGACGCCAAGAACGGCGCCGACCGCAATCCCGAGCACGAGACCGCCGAGTGCGGCCGTGAACGTGGCCTCAAGATGCGGCCAGATACGGCCGTCGGAGAAAAGGTCAACAAGCGCGGCGCCGATCTGGCTCGGGCTCGGCAGATAAAGCGGATTGAGCATGCCGGCGCGTCCTGCCGCCTCCCACAGCGCGAGCAGTATCAGCAAGGCCACAACCTGGCGGACCCAGCTATAGCGCGCCGCGCCGGGCATCATGCCGCCTCCGCCCGCGAGTCCACTTCGCGCGACAGATCGGCCCAAATCTTTTCATAAAGCGGCGCGAAGGCGGGATGCATGCGCGAGCGAACCGGATCGCGCGGGCGCGGGATCGGCACCGTGTAGTGCTGCGTGATGTGCGCGCGCGGTCCCTGCGAGAGCAGATAAATCTCATCCGACAAGCTGAGCGCCTCTTCAAGATCGTGCGTGACCAGAAGCACGCTGATCTTCTCGCGCTCGACCAGCGCAACGAGGTCCTTGACCACACGCGCGCGCACGATCGCATCGAGCGAGGCGAACGGCTCATCCATGAGGATCAGTTTGGGTTTTAACGCCAAGACTTGCGCGAGCGCGACGCGCTTGCGTTGCCCGCCGCTCAAGTGGCGCGGAAAGCGATCCCCAAATCCGGCAAGATCGAGTCGCGCCAGCCAGGCCTCGGCCTCTGCGCCTGCGGTCCTGCCGTCGACGCCATTCAAAATAAGGCCGAGCGCGACATTGTCGCGCGCCGTCTTCCAAGGCAACAGCGCATCGTCCTGAAACAGGATCCCGACTTGCGAACGCGGCAGGCCGGTCTCGGCCGTACCTGAAAGCGGCTGCTGCAAGCCGATCACGGCGCGCAACAGACTCGATTTGCCCGAGCCGGACGGTCCGACCAGGCTGACGAACTGGCCGTCTTCGATGGCGAGGCTTGCTCGCTGGAGGACCGGTTCCCCGCCGTACGAGATCGTCAGATCACGAGCGCGCAGCGTCAGCCTCCGGCAATTGAGGTATCGTATAGCCCGGCGATATTCGCGCCCGGCTTGATAAGTCCGCCGGCGATGAGGCTTTGCGCGACGCGCTTGCCAGCGTCGGCGTCGATCTTCACGGTTTCGGGATACAAAGCGTCGCGGTGCTGCTCGAGAATATCGCCGAACTCTTTGAGATCAAGCCCCGTGGTCATCTCTTTCGGCAGTGCCGCGGTCAGTTGTTCTCCGCTCATCGCTCGCAACGCCTTGAGCGAATCCGCAAGCGCGGCCGTGAGCGCCACCATTTCCGGCCGACGCTGCTCGACCTCCTTGCCGCGCACCGCCACGCCCATGAACTCGTAGGCGCCGCCGAGGTAGCGCTTGGCGTCGTCGAGATCCATCGCGTTCACGAGGACGCGCGCGCCGGCGCGCCGCAGCAATGTCAGCGCGGGCTCCTGGACGACGCCGGCATCGATCTGGCCTTGACGCAACGCTTCGAAAAGATTCACGCCCATGGTGGCGAATTGCACCTTCGTAGAATCGGCGCCCGCTTCTTTGAGAAGATATATCGTCAACGAATGATCGGCATTGCCGAGCGCCGACACTCCGACGGTTTTTCCTTCCAGATCCTTGATCGACTGGATTTGGCTTGCAGCTTTGGGCGCGGTGACCACGGCGAACAGTGGCAAGCGCCCGGTGACCGCAAAGCGGCGGATATTGGCGCGGACATTGACATAAGCCTGTAGCGCCACATCCAAAGCGGTGGCCGCGTAGTCAACGGCGCCGCCGATCAGCGCTTGCATCGCCGCATTGCCTCCGCGGGTGTAAACGAGTTGCACATCGAGGCCGTGGTTTTTGAAATGGCCGTCGGTGCGCGCGACTTCGTATGGCACCCCACACAAGAGCTGGCTGCAGTAAGCGAGCGTGATTTGCCGGGTCTGCGCTTGTGCAGCGCCGCTTGCGGCTGCGGGGATCACGCTTGCGCCGAGGCTTACGCCCTTGAGCAACGAGCGCCGGGAGAAATCGGTGCTCGGCACGCGGGCGGTCGTTTCATCGCAGCAGCTCATAACAAACTCATTGGCAACGTCATTGGCGGCGGCATTGTCGCAGTGCTGTAGCTATAAGCAAGGGCATGGATGAGAAGCTTGTAGCGCAGCTGCCGCCTTATTCGGGCGCGGTCTTTGGTCTTCATCTTTGGTGTTGGGCAACTAAATCCGATCTTGTGCTAAGCTCTCTGCTTCGCGTTCCCGAACTCGTCCAGCCTTACTGTAATTGGGAGAATCTCATGCGGGTGCCAGGCCTCGTATTCGTTACCGCTGCCGCCATCGCTCTGACCATGGCGCCGGCGAAAACCGCTAGCGCCCAGACCAAGTTGACGATGGGGAAAGTCGTCGGCGGCGACGGATTCCACATTCCGACCTATGTGGCGCTGGATGAAGATTTTTTTAAAGCCGAGGGGCTCGATGCGACGCTGGTCGAATTGCAGCCGAGCTCGATCGTGTCAGCGGTGATTTCCGGAAATCTCGATTGCGCGCCGATACCGTCGGGCGGCGCGCAAGCGGCGCTGAGCGGCGCCAAAATTATGTACATCGTCGGCGAATCGCTCAAATCGCAATGGGCGCTGACCACGCGGCAGGACATCGGCAAACCGGAAGACCTCAAGGGCAAGACGCTGGGATTTGGCCGACCCGGCGGCGCCGATTATGACGAAGCGCAGGCCGTGCTGCATCGTTTCTTCCAGATGGATGCGGGGCGGGATTACAAAGTGATCTCGTTCCAAGGCCAACCCGAGCGCATCGCCGCCATGGTCAACAACGATATTCAGGGCGCCTTGCTTTCTATCCCGCACGCCGTGGTGGGCGCGGCAGCCGGACTGAAAATCTTGCTGCGTACCGGCGACTATATCCCGCGCGCAGGCGGCACGGTCTGGTGCATGCAGAGCCTGATCGAGCAGCATCCCGACACGGCGAAAAAGGTAATCCGGGCCATCGCCAAAGCGGTGATGTATTTCCGCACCAACAAAGAAGGCTCGATCAAGGTGATGCAGCATCATATCGGCAGCATCAAATCGGACGAGGAAGCGGGCCTGATATGGGATCAGCTCCACGATTCGTTCGGCGCCGAGATACCGCCGGATCTATTCCAGGAAATCCTGGAATCGCGCCGGCTCACCATGATTGCCGCGCGGCAGTGGCCGGCCGACAAGCCGCTGCCCGATCCAGAGCAGTTTTTGGCCCGCTCTCTCCTCGAATCGACGCTGAAGGAAATGAATTACGTGCCGGCCAATATCGCGCCGCCAGCAAAATCGAATTGAGGCAAAGGCAGCCAAGTGGCTCTTGTCGAATCGTCATTGCGAGGAGCCCAGCGACGAAGCAATCCAGTTCATGATTTCTGGATTGCTTCGCTTCGCTCGCAATGACGAGATTACGCCCGCATCCTCTGCACTATAATCCGACCTAGCTCATTCGCTGTCGGCGCGTTGCGGGCGCCAGCGGCTCATCCGGTCCTCGATTATCTTCACCAGATCCGTCATCAAGAGCGACAGTGCCGCAAATACGATCAGCCCGGAAAATACGACATTGACGTCAAAGCTGCTCGCGGCGCGTACCATCACCACGCCGAGCCCTTCCTGTGCGCCGAAAAACTCAGCCACCACCACCCCGAGTATGGCGCGGCCGATCGCGAGCCGCAGCCCGACGACTATGAATGGCAGCGCATTCGGGATGACGACGAGACGCGCGACATCCCAGCCATTGGCGCCGAACGAGCGAACGACATTGATCAAGAGCTTATCGGCGTTGCGCACGCCTTCATGCGTATTGATCAGGAGCGGGAACAGTGCGCCGAGAAAGACGACGGCGACTTTCGACCACAGCCCGATGCCCAGCCACAGCATCAAGAGCGGCAGAAAAACAAGCCGCGGCGTCGCATTGAACGCAGTGACGAATGGATCGAACATCGCGTTCAGCGTCGCCGATCGGCCGAGCAGAATGCCGAGCGGCAGACCGGCGGCAATCGCCAAGGCAAGACCGATTGCGAATGCGGTGGCGCTTACTCCAAGCGGCGCCCAGATCGTGCCGGTCGCGAACATCTGCCACAGCGTCGCGAAGATCCGGCTGGGCACCGTGAAGAACAGCCTGGTGCCCTGTTGGATCGGCAGGACATGCGGCAGCAACTCCCAAACCACGAGCAGAATCGCGATCGTTGCGGTGCCAAGCGCGGTCGATTCGATGCGCTGGCGCAGCGCCGGCGTTATGAAACGGGCGGCCCGCACCCTTTCCTCCCCCGCAAGCGGGTGAGAATTAGAGAGCGGGTGAGCTTCGGTCATCGCTATCGACCCTGTCGTTCCGCTTAAAGCGAAATGAAATTAGGTTGAATCGACATTTCGCTTCAAGTTTTTGTTTGAGCATGATCTTTTCCGAAAACCGGTATCCACTTTTCGGGATCATGCTCTATTGACTCACGCGCCACGGAAACGCGGCGCGCTCGGCCCAGCGGATGCCTTCGGTCAGCGCCACGGCGATGGCCATGACGGTGAGAATGCAGGCGAACATGCGGTCGATGGCGAAGAGGTCGCCAAACCGCGAAATGGCATAGCCGATTCCTTCGGACGCGGCGAAGAACTCGCCGACCAAAACGGCGATCAGCGCACGGCCGACGGCGATGCGTGCGCCCGCGACGATATAGGGCAGCACGCTGGGAAAGAGGATTTTCAGGTAGATGTCGCGCTCGCGCCCGCCGAGCGAGCGCACGACATTGATCAAGAGCCGGTCGACGGCGCGCACGCCGGAAGCGGCGTTGAAAATGAACGGGAACACAGCAAGCGTAAAGACGATGATCGTCTTTCCCGAGACGCCGACGCCCAAAAAAATCACCACTAACGGAGCGAGCGCAACCAGCGGGCTCGCGTAAAACACCGTCATCAGCGGATCGAGCGCATAGCCGACCCGTACCCGCCAGCCCATCAGGATGCCGAGCGGCACGCCGACGATCACCGCGGCTAACAGCCCAAGACCGAACGGAATGGAGCTGACGGCGAGATCGCGGAACAAATCTCCGCTTTCGACCAAGTCGGCGAAGCCTTCGGCAATCAAGCGCGGCGTGGTGAAAAACAGCGGGTTGAGCGGAACGACGAGAAATATCGCCTGCCAGGCGGCGAAGAACAGCGCGACAGCGAGCGCGCCGAGCATCGCGTTGCGATGCCGTTGCATGAAAGTTACGCCTGTGGCCGGAGATTCTATTGCCATCGTTCAGATCACGATTTCGTCCTTCAATGTATTCCAGATTTCCAGCTTGAGATCGTTGAATTGCGGCGTGACCCGCATCTCGTATTCACGCGGACGCGGCAGCTTGATGTCGAAGATTTTCTTGGTCCGGCCCGGACGTTTGCTCATGACCAGGACGCGATCGGACAAGTAGATCGCTTCGTCGATCTGATGGGTGACGAACAGCACGGTCTTACGCGCCTCGCGCCAGATGCGCAGGAGCTCGACCTGCATCAGGTCGCGGGTTTGCGCATCAAGCGCCGCGAACGGCTCGTCCATCAAGAGCACGTCGGGATCGGTCGCCAGTGCCCGCGCCAAGCCGACACGCTGCTTCATGCCGCCCGATAATTCGTGCGGATAGTGATTTTCAAAGCCGCCAAGCCCGACGAGCGATACGAGTCGCTCGGCAATGAGGCGCCGTTTGGCCGCCGCTGTCCGCTTTAATTCGAGCCCAAGCTCGATATTGTGCTGGACGGTGCGCCACGGCAGCAGTCCAAACTCCTGAAACACCATGGCGCGCTCGCTGCCCGGCCCGGTGATCCTTCGGCCGCGCATGAGCAGCTCGCCGGAATCCGGCTTGATGAGACCGAGCAGCACGTTGAGGAATGTGCTCTTACCGCAGCCGGACGGACCCACGACCGACAAGAACTCGCCCTCCTCGACATCCATATCGAAGGCGTCGAGCGCGGTCACTGCCGCGCGATTGGGCGGGCAAAAGGTCAGCCTGACGTTGCGGGCTTGAATATACGGCATCGGCCGATCCGGACTTTTATTTTTCAGACGCTTGAACTTTCGGGGACCCGATCGCCGACGCGGTGGATGTCATTGTCGCAAGTTCTTCGATCTCCGCAAGCACCCGTTCGGCCGCGGCGTGATGCAGCATATGGCCGATGCCGGGAAGGATCACGAGTTTCGCACGCGGCGCGGCCGCGGCAAAGGGCGCGGCATGGAGTGCCGGTAGGACCACGAAGTCCGAAGCGCCGCTCATCACAAGGGTCGGGATGGAAAGTCCCCCGTAGCGCACGGGCTGCGGTTCGAGGTTGCGCTTGAGATCGGCCATGTCGCGCGCATTGGCGAGAAAGGTCGAGGGGCGCAGCAAAAGCAGCGCTGCGGAGCGCTTGCGGTAATTGCGCGGCGGCAGTTGCGGCAGAAAGGCCGATCCCAGCGCCAGGCCGACGAACGGCAGGCTGAGCGGCAGGGCCAAGGTGCGCGCGTAAATCCATCCCACAATCGGCATTGCAAATAGCGCATAGACCGATGTCGTCGGGTGGGCGTGTGGATAAAAGGGCGACGCAAGCAGGATGAGCCCCGCGGTGCGATCGGGATAGTCGAGCGCGAAGCTTGTGGCCAGCGCGCCGCCCCAGGAGTGACCGACGATAATCGCCTGCGCGATTCCAAGCTGATCCAAGAGCTCGCGCAGGATCGCCGCCTGGAATTGTGGCGCGCTGCCATCTCGGCCTTTGCGTCTGCTCCAGCCCATGCCGGGCCGATCGATCAAAATGACGCGATGACGCGCGGCCAGCCGCTCGCCCAAATCGAGCCGCATGTCTTCGAGATTGACGCCAGCGCCGTGAATGAGAACGATTGGCGGCGCATCGGCCGCCGTTCCGAGCTCGACCACGTGCTGACGTATGTGCCGCACTTTGACAAAGCGTCCGCGCGGCGGATGCGCGCGCCCGATCAGCCACGAACCGATCGCGGTGAGAAGCGCGCCAAGCGCGAGCACGACGGCGATGACGATGAGCGTATGCATCGTTAAAAAACTCCCCCCCGTTTCACGGAAGAGGAAAAACAATTTAAAGCGCCTCGCCTTTGAGCCAGCGCGCGCCTTGCGCATAGAGCGCGTCCAGTTCCGGCCCTTCGAGGCCGGCCATGTCGGTTTTCACCTTGTAGCCGATCTTGGTCTGCAAATAAGCCAGATGCCGGTAGCCTTCAGGAAAA
>DATAYT010000068.1:0-4784 GCA_036272395.1 Xanthobacteraceae bacterium | reverse complement strand
GCCGTCGTCCGCGATCTCGATCACGACGTAACCGCCTTGGCGAGAAGCGGTCAACCGTATGGTGCCTCGTCGCAGCTTGCCCGCGGCGCTTCGCTCGTCCGGATTCTCGATGCCGTGATCCGCGCAGTTGCGCACCAGATGGGTGAGCGGGTCTTTGACCAAATCGAGGACTTGACGATCCAATTCGGTATCGGCTCCGACCATCTCCAATCCAATGTCTTTGCGGAGATCCGCCGACAGGTCACGCACGATGCGTGGCAACTTTTGCCACGCATTCCCGATCGGTTGCATGCGCGTCTTCATCACTTCCTGCTGGACCTGGGTCGTGACGCTCGACAAGCGCTGCAGCGGCACGTTGAACTCCGAATTGTCGTGCCGGCGGAGAACTTCGAGCAGCTGATTGCGCGTAAGTACCAGTTCGGAAACCATGGTCATGAGCTGGTCGAGCGTGTCGATGTTCACCCGGATCGACTGGCTCGCAACACTGCCAGCTTCTTCGCCCGATTCAGCGAAGTTGCGCGGAGCGGCCCCGTCTCCGCGTTCATGACCGACTTCGTCGGAAGACCGCTCGCCAGCGGCTGGCCCATCATTCTGCCATGCAGGATTTGATGCCTGCGCGCAGGCGGCCGCCCGATTGATTTGGCCGATCAGGTCTGCGTCGTCGCCGGGAGGTTCGTGCTGCAGCTTCTCCAGCCCATCGAGGATTATTTTGATGCGATCAATGGCGGCGATTATGAGGGATACTGCTTCCCCGGTAACGGCCATGCCGTCCCGAAATTTGCCCATCAGCGTTTCGGCGGCGTGCGTGAGCGCCTCGAGCCGGGGCAGTCCAAGAAAGCCGCACGTTCCTTTGATGGTATGAACAAGGCTGAAAATGTTGGTAAGAGCCTGGCCGTTATTCGGCTCTCGCTCAAAGCGCACCAGTTGCGCGTCGACGTGATCGAGGCTTTCCGCGGTCTCGGTCAGAAATTCACGCAACAACTCATCCATGAACGCCTCGTGCCGCCAACCACGGAGGTCTGACGGCCTTTAAAATCCCTTGCGTCCACGAACGCCCCTCAAAGGACGCGGGAGTCTGTTGCCAAAGCGTTTAATTTCGGTTGCCGAATAGGGGGAGTCGGGCCTGGAAAAAGGTCCCGGTTTTCGTCAACAGGCGGTTACGACGACTGCATCATTTTCAAGCCTGGCCGAGATCCCAAAGCCGCACTCGCGAGCCAATATGCCGGTGTAAAGGGGCTGGATAGCATGGGCATTGACCGGCTCGGCCGGAGTGCCCGCCAGGAGATCGGCGGTGGCGGGCGCTAAACGGGCGTTGAGCCCGCGCGCGGTGACCCGATAGCCCTCGCCCATCGGATCGGCGGTCAACGTGCCGCCGCGCGGGATAGCCCCGCTCGCGACCAGAAGCATGTTAAGGAGAAGTTTGACCCGGTTCTTGGCGACGAGCGCCCGCGGTAAATTCCAGACCAGCGTCGCCTTACCGTCCTCGAGAAGTCCGCGGGCGGCTTTCTCCGCGTCGCCAAGCTCGATTTGCGCGCCAGCGGACCCGGACGCACCGAACGCCAAACGGCAAAATTGAAGCTTGGCAGAGGCTTGGCCGGCGCTCTTTTTAATCAGGTCGAGCGCAAAGGTCTTCGTCTCTTCATCCTTATCCTCCTCCATTACTTCTAAGCCATTGATGATCGCGCCGACCGGGCTGATCAGGTCATGGCACAGACGCGAGCAAAGGAGCGCGGCAAGGTCGAGGGCGCCTATGGTCGGGGGAGCGGTCATGCGATCTGACATGGAGACCTCGGGGCAGCGGCAATCCTGCCGTGGGTGTCATAGCGCATGCGATTCGGCAATCGTGCCCTCGCAAAGAGCGTGCTAAACCGCCTCGCCTGCAACCCCCGCCACGCCGTTCGTGCGGTGCAAAATCCCAAGGAAAAAGCCAAGGAACCCGCCGTGGCTGTCTTCGACACTACCGCATGCGAAGCCCTCATCGAGGGGATGACGGCGATCGCCGCCCGCGCGGCCGCAGCCATTCGGCAACGCGGCGCAACTTCGTTGCATCACAAAGCCGACGGTTCTCCGGTAACGGCGGCGGATCAAGCCGCGGAAGCCGTCATTTTGCAGGATCTCAAACGGCTTGCGCCCGGTATTCCGATCGTGTCGGAAGAACGGTCGGGGCAGACGCATGCCGGGACTCGAGACGCAACTTATTTTCTGGTCGATCCGCTGGATGGGACCCGAGAATTCATTGCCGGGCGTGACGAATTCACCGTCAATATCGCACTGATCAATCTCGCAACACCGCTCATGGGCATTATCGCGGCGCCTGCCGCGGATCTGGCGTGGCGCGGGATCGTCGGCCGCGGCGCCGAGCGCGTCAGGCTCGCCGACCAAAGCGGGCGGACTGCGATCCGAACCCGGCCGCGTTCGGCACACCCGGTCATCATGATCAGCCGCTCGCATCTCGATGCAGACACCAAGGCCTACCTTGCCGGTGTGGCGCAGGCATCGGCCGAAACCTCTGGCTCATCGATCAAATTTTGCCGGATCGCCGAGGGAACCGCTGACCTCTATCCGCGCTTGGCGCCGACGCATGATTGGGACGTTGCGGCGGGGCACGCCCTTGTGCTGGCCGCGGGCGGAAACGTCAGGGCGGCCGATGGTTCGCCACTGGTCTATGGCACGCCCAAGCGCTTGATCCCCGACTTCATTGCCCGCGGCGATCCGCGCCAAGGGTGATCTAATGCTGTGATCGGCCGCTGGTTTTATGCGCGCAAATGGGACCGTCGTTGGCCGCACCGGCCCGCTTAAGCCGGCTTCCGCAAATCCTTTCGTTTTCGCCGCGCTACCGTCATAGTTCCCGCCAAGGCTGCGCTGATTCGTGACGATGTCGCTTTCGATTCCGCCCGTGCCCGAGCCCTAAGGGATCAAAGGACGAAGCCCGAGGGACCGGGCCAAAGGGATCAAGCCTCAGGTTCAAGCTTTAGGGATCAAGCTCCAAGGAACTTCGCCATGGATTTCACTCGAGGACCTCGCGCAGCTCTGGTCGTGCTGTCGGTTGGCGTCTCGACGGCGCTCGCCGCCGCAGCTCTCATCGGGACCGCATTGGCGCAGACGATCCCGCCGCAGCCGCCCCCCGCCGTTGCCCCTGCCCCGCCGCAGCCAGTCAATCAGTTTTCGTCAAACGAATTGATCGACGCCGGCCATCGGTTCTTTGGCGGTGTGTCCCGCGGGCTTGCCATGATCGTGGAAAAGGCGGTCAGCCAGTGGGGACTGCCAAATGGCTATATTCTGGGCGAAGAAGCGAGCGGCGCCTTTGTCGGCGGTCTGCGCTATGGCGACGGCACCCTTTACACGAAGAATGCCGGTGACTTGCGCGTGTTCTGGCAAGGACCGAGCATTGGCTTCGACGCCGGCGCGGACGGCGCGCGCACGATGATGCTTGTCTACAACCTGCCCCGCACCGATGCGATTTTTGAGCGCTTCGGCGGCATCAACGGCTCCGCCTATTTCATCGGTGGCTTCGGCATGACCGCGCTGGTAGCCAACAACGTCACCGTCGTCCCGATCCGCTCCGGCGTCGGCCTCCGCCTCGGGGCCAATCTAGGCTACCTCAAATTCACCGATCGACCGACGTGGAATCCCTTCTAGCGTCGCGATTTCATACGCCCTGCGCCGCAACCGGTTGAAAAGGTGGCGCGGCGGACAAACTCGGTTTAGGTTAAAATCTGCTCCGGGTGGTGCAATTCGCATCCGCATGGCATGGTTATTGCCAATTTGTGAAGCCCAAAGGGGCTCAAGGCATAGCGTCATGATCGAATCGGTCATGTATTTCGGGGTCGGGTTCTTGGTCGCGGCCTTGCTCGGTCTGTTGTTCGTTCCTCTCGTCCACAATCGGGCCGTCCGGCTGACGATGAAGCGGCTCGAGGCTTCAACGCCGCTGTCCATCGCTGAAATCCGCGCCGACAAGGATCAGCTCCGCGCCGAATTCGCCATGACGACCCGACGTCTCGAAATGAGCGTCGACAAGTTGAAAGCGAAAACGACGAGTCAGCTTGCCGAGCTCGGCAAAAAGACCGACGCCATCAATCAGCTCAAGAAGGAGCTGGGCGAAAAGACCGCGACAATCTTCGCGGTGGAAACGCGCGACAAGACGCTGCGTGATCAGTTGCGCGGGACCGAGGAAGAATTTCAGATCAAATCCAGCGCGCTGCGCGAGGCCGAACGCCAGCTTGCCGACAAGGAATCCGAACTGACGAAACTATTGGGCGAGCTCGGCGAGCGATCGCTCGTTGCCGACAGCCAGCGGACGGAGATCTCCGCATTGCATGCCCAGGTTGAAGCCCACAAAGTCAGCGTTGCCGACTACGAACGCGCGGTAGCGGACACCCAGCACCGCCTTTCGCGCGAGCGGGCCGATGCCGAAGCGGCCGCGAATGACTTGGCCGAAGCGCGCGCCAAGCTCGGTGACCTTGGCACCCGAACCAACGACCTGGAGCGGCAATTATTCGTGCAGCAAACCGAAGCGGAAGCCCTCAACCGGCGCGTCCAGGAGCTGGAAACGCGGCTCGGCGAGCAAGGACGCATGCTGGCGGAACGCGACTACCAGGTCGATCGCATGCGCAGCGAACTTGAGGCCTCACGCAGGGCCGAAGCCGATCTGCGCAGCGAACTGACGGCCACCGGTAGCCGCTCGAACACGGCGGTCGACCGCTTCCGCGCGGAAATCGCCCAGCTTGAGGCGCAGCTTGCCGCGGCGATCGACGAACGCAACAAATCGCAGCGCGAGGTCGGCA
>DATAYT010000067.1:0-16023 GCA_036272395.1 Xanthobacteraceae bacterium | reverse complement strand
CGCGACCTCCTCCTTTCAGGCGGAGGAAAAAAGAAGAGCCCATGACCCAGCGCACCAGCCCGCCGTTTCGCGCCGATCATGTCGGCAGCCTGCTGCGGCCGCCCGCGATCAAGGCGGCGCGCGAGCAACGCGCACGCAACGAGATCACCGCCGCGGCGCTGCGCGCAATCGAAGATCGCGAGATCGAAAAAGCAGTCGGCAAGCAGGAGCAGATCGGGCTCAGGCTCGCCACCGACGGCGAGTTTCGCCGCGCATGGTGGCATTTCGATTTTTTCCGCGGACTTGCCGGCGTGACGTTTTACACCGCCGATCACGGCATCCAATTTCACGGCGTGCAGACCAAGGCGGAGACGATCAAGATCGACGGCAAGCTCGGCTTTGCCGGCCATCCGATGCTGGATCATTTTAAATTCTTGCAAGCGCATACGCGCCTGACGCCGAAAATGACGATCCCAGCGCCGAGCACATTGCATTTTCGCCAGGGCCGCGCCGCGATCTCGCAACAGGTCTACCCCGACCTCGATGCCTTCTTCGACGATCTCGCCAACGCCTACCGCGCCGCGATCCGCGCCTTCTATGACGCCGGCTGCCGCTATTTGCAGCTCGACGACACCGCCTGGTCGATGCTGTGCGATCCGAACGAACGCGCGCAATCAAAAAAACGCGGCGACGATCCCGACAGTCTGCCGGCGCGCTATGCGCGGCTCACCAATGCCGCGTTGCAAGCCAAGCCCGCTGACATGGCGATCACCATGCATTCCTGCCGCGGCAATTTCCGTTCGACCTTCATCGCCTCGGGCGGCTATGACTTCGTCGCCGAGCGGTTGCTCGGCCACACCAGCTTCGACGGCTATTTTCTCGAATATGACAGCGACCGCGCCGGCGGGTTCGAGCCGCTGCGGTTTTTTCCCAAAGGCAAAAAGCAGCTCGTGCTCGGGCTGGTTACGTCGAAGACCGGCACGCTGGAGAGCAAAGACGAGATCAAGCGGCGCATCGACGAAGCGACAAAATATGTCGCGCTGGATCAGCTGTGTTTATCGCCGCAATGCGGCTTCGCCTCGACCGAGGAAGGCAACATCCTCGCGGAAGAAGAACAGTGGGCCAAATTGCGGATGATCGTCGAGCTCGCCGCGGAGGTGTGGGGATGATCTCCCTTTCCCCGCGTGCGGGGAGAGGGTTGGGGTGAGGGGGCATCGGGGCCTTCGTCATCACCGGGCCGGCGCGGCAGCGCCGCGTCCCGGTGGTCTCGCTTAGGCGGCCAGGATGGTGGCATGACCCAACGCAACACCCCACCTTTTCGCGCCGACCATGTCGGCAGTCTCCTGCGCACGCCGGCGCTCAAAGCGGCCCGGGAGCGGCGCGCGCGCAACGAAATCGACGCCGAAGCGTTCAAGGCGATCGAAGACCGCGAAGTCGCCGGCGTGATCGCGAAGCAGGAAGCGGCCGGGCTGCAATCGGTCAGCGACGGCGAATACCGCCGCGTGTCGTGGAATATCGACTTCCTCGAACAGCTGGACAGCGTCGAGTCCTATGCCGGCGAGCGCAAGATCAAGTTTCAAACGAGCTGCCCGCAGCCGCGCGCGGTGCTTCTTCGCTTGACCGGCAAGCTTGGCGGCTACAAGCCGCATCCCATGATCGAGCATTTCAAGTTTCTGCGTGCGCACACCAAGCGCACGCCGAAAATGACCATTCCGTCGCCGTCGTCACTGCATTTCCGCTACGGCCGCGATGCGGTGCCGGCGAAGCTCTATCCGGCAATGGAGGATTTCTATCGCGATCTCGGCCAATCCTACCGCAAGGTGGTGGGCGCCTTCGTCGATGCCGGCTGCCGTTATCTGCAGCTTGACGAAGTCAATCTCGCTTACCTCTGCGATACGTCGTTGCGCAATTTCATCGCCGATCGCGGCGAAGATCCGGCGCGCTTGCCGGCGACTTACGCCGGCATGATCAATGCCGCGATTGCGGATGTTCCAACCGACGTGACGATCACCATGCATCTGTGCCGCGGCAATTTTCGCTCCAATTTCGTCGCCAGCGGCGGCTACGAACCGGTCGCGGAGCTCTTGTTCAACACCGTCAAGGTGCGCGGCTACTTCATGGAATATGACAGCGCGCGCGCCGGTGGCTTCGAACCGTTGCGCTTTGTGCCGAAGGGCAAGACGGTGGTGCTCGGGCTGGTCACGTCCAAGACCGGCACGCTCGAGAACAAAGACGCGATCAAGCGCCGGATCGACGAAGCGGCGAAGTTCGTCGATATCGGCCAGCTATGCCTCTCCCCGCAATGCGGCTTCGCCTCGACCGAGGAGGGCAATGTTCTGGCCGAGGACCAACAATGGGCGAAGCTGCGCATGATCGTGGAGATCGCCAAAGAGGTGTGGGGGTGAATTATCCTTCCCCCGCAATGCGGGGAGAGGGTCGGGATGAGGGTCAGTGGGCTTTCGTCGTCACCGGGCCGGCGCGTGAGCGCCGTGTCCCGGTGATCTCGCTTGTGCGGGCAGAGCGGTGCAAATATTGGCGGGATGGCCGGGACAAGCCCGGCCATGACGCGCGAAAGGAGGAAACCATGACGCAACGAACCAAGCCGCCGTTTCGCGCCGATCATGTCGGCAGCCTGTTGCGGCCGGCGCTGCTGAAAACCGCGCGCGAGGAGCGCGCCAAAGGCGAGATCGGCGCCGCCGAACTCAAGGCGGTCGAGGATCGCGAGATCAAGGACGTCATCAAAAAGCAGGAGGCGGCCGGATTGCAGTCGATCACCGACGGCGAGTTTCGCCGCTCGTGGTGGCATCTCGATTTCCTGTGGGGCCTCGACGGCGTCGAGCGCCACGTCATGGATACCGGCATCGCCTTTGCCGCGGTGACGACGCGCAATGAAGGCGTGAAGGTCACCGGCAAGCTCGGCTTCTCCGGCCATCCGATGATCGAGCATTTCAAATTCGTCAAAGCCAATACCAGCCGTACGCCGAAAATGACGATTCCGGCGCCGTCGGCGCTCTACGGCCGGCCGGTCGCGACCCCGATCGATAAATCCGTCTACCCGAAGCTCGACACGTTCTTTGCCGACCTCGGCGAGGCTTATCGCAAGGCGCTGCGCGCCTTCGCCGATGCCGGCTGCCGCTACCTGCAGCTCGACGAAGTCTTCATCGCCATGTTGTGCGATCCGAAATACCGCCAGCAGATGAAGGATCGCGGCGACGATCCGCAGGCGCTCGGCGCCATCTACGGCGATCTCATCAATGTCGCGATTTCCGACATTCCGCCGGACATGACGGTGACCATGCATCTGTGCCGTGGCAACTACAAATCGACGTTCATGGGCGCCGGCGGCTACGACGCAATGCAGGAGGTGCTGTTCGACCGCATCAAGGTGCACGGCTATTTCATGGAATACGATACCGCGCGCGCCGGCGGCTTCGAACCGCTGGCCCGCCTGCAGAAGGGCCGCGCCGCGGTGCTCGGCCTCGTCACCACCAAGACCGGCGCGCTGGAGGGCAAAGACGCGATCAAACGGCGCATCGAGGAAGCCGCCAGTTTCGCCAATCTCGATCAACTGTGTCTGTCACCCCAATGCGGCTTCGCCTCGACCGAGGAAGGCAATATTCTCGCCGAAGACGAGCAATGGGCGAAGCTGCGCATGATCGGCGAGGTCGCCCGCGAGGTTTGGGGCTAACGTTATTGACATCATTATTGCCGGGCTTGACCCGGCAATCCATTGGACGGCATGGCTGCATGAACCCCCGTGTCAAGCACGGGGGTAACGATTGAAAAGGGGGCTCATTGCAAATGCCGAACATCGTTGCGGGGAAAGTCGCGATTGTCACCGGCGCGGGCCGCGGAATCGGCCGCGGCATCGCGCTGTTATTGGCGCAGGAGGGCGCGCGCGTCGTGGTTTGCGACATTGGCGCCAGCCTCGACGGCGCCGGCACCGATTCCGGCCCGGCCCAGATGGTCGTCAACGAGATCAAGAAGGCCGGCGGCGAGGCGATCGCTTCGACGGCCTCGATCAGCGATCCGGGCAATGCCGAGAAAATCGTCGCCGCGGCGCTCGATGCCTTCGGCCGCGTCGACATCCTCGTCAACAATGCCGGCATCCTGCGCGACCGAATTTTTCATCGCATGAGCTGGTCGGACTGGTCCGACGTCATCAATGTACATCTGCATGGCAGTTTCGCCATGAGCCGCGCCTGTGCGACGCATTTTCGCGAGCAGAATTCCGGCAGCTTCGTGCACATGACCTCAACGTCCGGGCTCGTCGGCAATTTCGGCCAGGCCAATTACATGGCGGCCAAGATGGGCATTGTCGGACTGTCGCGCGGCATCGCACTGGATATGGCGCGGTTCAATGTCCGCTCCAACTGCATCGCGCCGTTCGCCTGGACGCGCATGATCGATTCCATTCCAGCTGAAACCGAACAGGAAAAGGAGCGCGTCGCCCGCATTCGGGAAATGACGCCGGAGAAAATCGCGCCGCTGACGGTCTATCTTGCCTCCGATCGCGCCGAAGGCGTCACCGGGCAAATTTTTTCGGTGCGCAACAACGAGATTTATTTGTTCAACCAGAACCGGCCGATCCGGACGATCCATCGCTCCGACGGCTGGACACCGGAAAAGCTCGACGCGCAGCTCAAGGGCGCGTTCGCGCCGTCGTTCACGCCGCTGGAGCGTTCGGGCGACGTGTTCTCCTGGGATCCGGTGTGATGGCCATCGTCTACGACAAACTGATGGCGCTCGAAGTGCCGCCGGCCGAGCAAAGCTACGGCCCGAAGGATTGCATTCTCTACGCGCTCGGCATCGGGCTCGGCCACGATCCGATGAACGAAGACGAGCTCGCCTTCGTGTACGAAAAGAATCTGAAAGTGCTGCCGACCATGGGCACCGTCCTTGGCCATCCCGGCTTTTGGGCGCGCGAGCGCGACACCGGCATCGATTGGGTCAGGATCGTCAACGGCGAACAGGGCATCACGCTGCATCGACCGCTGGCGGCGAAAGGAACTTTGGTCGGCCGGATGCGCATTATCGAAGTCATCGATAAAGGTCCGGGCAAAGGCGCGCTGGTGCTGAGTGAACGCAAGGTGACGGACAAGGCGACCGGCGAGGCGGTCGCGACCGTGACGCAGACCACATTCTGCCGCGGCGACGGCGGCTTCGGCGGGCCGCCGCGCCAGGCGCCCGAGCCGCATCCGATTCCTTCGCGCGCGCCGGATGCAGTTTGCGATCTCGCCACGCGCCCCGAAGCGGCGCTGATCTACCGCTTGAGCGGCGACCTCAATCCGCTGCACATCGATCCGGCGGTGGCGAAGCAGGCCGGCTATCCGCGGCCGATCATGCATGGCCTCGGCAATTTTGGCGTCGCCGGCCATGCGGTGCTGCGCAGCTTTTGCGGCTATGATCCGGGAAAGCTCGTCGCCTTCGCCTGCCGTTTCTCGGCGCCGGTGTTTCCGGGCGAGACGCTGCGCACCGAAATGTGGCGCGACGGTAAAATCGTGAGCTTTCGCGCGCGCGTCGTCGAACGCGACGCGATTGCGATCAATAACGGCCGGGCCGAGCTGCGCGCGTAATGTTAGGTTGTGATTGTTAAGTGCGATGACGGAAAACGCGATCAAAGACTCCGCCCGCGACGATCTTGCCCCGATCCGTGAATCGGTGCGCGCCTTGTGCGCGGATTTCCCCGGCGAATATTGGCGGCGCCTCGATCGCGAGCGCGCCTACCCGGAAGAATTCGTCGCTGCGCTGACCAGGGCCGGTTTCCTCGCCGCGCTTATTCCCGAAGAATTCGGCGGCAGCGGGCTGACGATGACCGCGGCGGCCGCGATCATGGAAGAGATTCAGGCGTCCGGCTGCAATGGCGCCGCCTGCCACGCCCAGATGTACACGATGGGCACGCTGCTTCGCCACGGCAGCATCGAACAGAAAAAGCGCTACCTGCCGGGGATTGCGCGCGGCGAGCTTCGCCTGCAGGCGTTCGGCGTCACCGAGCCGACGTCCGGCACCGACACGCTCAGTCTGCGCACCGCCGCGGTGCGCGACGGCGACACTTACATCGTCAACGGTCAGAAAATCTGGACCTCGCGCGCCGAGCATTCCGATCTGATGCTGCTCCTGGCCCGCACCGCCCCGCGCGAACAAAATGCGTCGCGCACCGCGGGGCTCACGGTCTTTCTGGTCGACATGCGGAAAGCAAAAGGCCATGGCCTGACGATCCGGCCGATCCGCACCATGATGAATCACGCGACGACGGAGGTTTTTTTCGAAAACCTGCGCGTCCCGGCCGAGGCCGTGATCGGCCGCGAAGGCGAAGGCTTCCGTTACATTCTCTCGGGCATGAATGCCGAGCGCATCCTGATCGCCGCCGAATGCACCGGCGACGCCAAATGGTTCATCGCCAAGGCGACCGCCTATGCCGGCGAGCGCGTCGTGTTCGGCCGGCCGATCGGACAGAACCAGGGCATCCAGTTCCCGATCGCGCGCGCTTATATCGGCATGCGCGCCGCCGAGCTGATGGTGCGCGAGGCGGCTGCGCTCTACGAAGCCGGGCGCGATTGCGGCGCCGAAGCGAATATGGCGAAGCATCTTGCCGCCGAAGCCTCCTGGGCCGCGGCTGACATGTGCGTGCAGACCCACGGTGGCTTCGGCTTTGCCGAAGAATTCGACATCGAACGCAAATTCCGCGAAACGCGGCTCTACACCGTGGCGCCGATCTCGACCAATCTCGTGCTATCGTATATCGCCGAGCATGTGCTCGGCCTGCCAAGGTCGTATTAATGTACGCACTGGGCATGCAGAGGCCTAATCGTTTCCTCTCCCCGCGTGCGGGGAGAGGTCACGCGATGAGGCCGTCATGGCCGGGCTTGTCCCGGCCATCTCGATTCGCGAAACTCCGCGCGTGAAGCAGTCCTACGTCTACATTTCTCGCAAGTCGTCCAGGTGGCGCTCTGTATGTCGGCGTCACAAACAATCTCGTTCGCCGAGTCTACGAGCACAAAAATAAACTGGTTGGTGCCACACAAACCGCCACTGGATTGACCGTCTCGTATATTTCGAAATTTATGAGACGGCATATCAAGCAATCCAACGCGAGAAGAATATCAAACATTGGCCGAGAGTTTATAAAACACGGCTTATCGCCAAAGAGAACGCTACGTGGCGCGACCTGTATGATGAAATTGCGCGGCCATAGCTCAATGATCGGGATCGCCGGGACAAGCCCGGCGATGACGCCTTGGGGGCGCCGGAGAAACGAATGACTCTCCCCCTCTCCGGCCTCCTTGTCGTTTCGCTCGAGCAGGCGGTCGCGGCGCCGATGTGCACGTGCCGCCTCGCCGATGCCGGCGCGCGGGTGATCAAGATCGAACGGCCGGAAGGCGACTTCGCGCGCGGCTACGACGATCTCGTGCACGGCGAGTGCAGCTATTTCGTCTGGCTCAACCGCGGCAAGCAATCGGTTGCGCTCGATCTTGGCCAGCCCGCCGACAAGGCGCTGCTTGCAGCGATGATCGCCCGCGCCGACGTGTTCGTGCAGAATTTGAAACCCGGCGCGATCGCTAAGCTCGGTTTCGAAATCGCGCGCCTGCGGCGCCAACATCCGCGGCTGATTTGTTGCTCGATTTCGGGCTTCGGCGAGACCGGCCCGCTGGCGGCGCGCAAATCCTATGACATGCTGATCCAGGCCGAATCCGGGCTTGCTTCGGTCACTGGAACGAGCGAGCCATCGCGGGTCGGCGTGTCGGTGGTCGACATCGCGGCCGGGATGAACGCCTATGAGGCGATTTTGGAAGCGCTAATCGCGCGCCAACGCGGCGGGCAAGGCGCGGCGCTGTCAATTTCGATGTTCGACGCGATGGCGGATTGGATGACGGTGCCGCTGTTGCAACAGGAAGCGGGCGCGCCGCCGCGCCGGATCGGCCTGGCGCATACGTCGATCTCGCCCTATGGCGCGTTTCGCAGCCGCGACGGCGTCGGCATTCTCATCTCGATCCAGAATGACCGCGAATGGCGCGTGCTCGCCGAAAAAGTCCTCGGCGATGCCGCGCTCGCCGCCGATCGTGATTTCGCCACCAATGTCGAGCGCGTCAAACGCCGCGCGCAAACCGACGGCAGAGTGGCCAAGGCGTTTGGCATGCTCGATGCGGCGCAGCTCGAGCTAAAGCTCGCCGCCGCCGACATCGCCTTTGCCCGCGTCAACACGCCCGCGGACCTCTCGCGTCATCCGCATCTGCGCCGCATTACCGTCGGCACGCCGAGCGGACCGGTGTCCTATCCGGCGCCGCCGCGGCATGATGCCGGCACGCGCCGCTACCGAGCGGTGCCGGCGGTTGGCGAGCACACCGACAAAGTGCGCGCGGAATTCTCTGTTGCTGCTGAAAGCGCGAGCAATGTGTAATGCGTCACCCTGATGTGCAAGCGCAGCGAGCCTCGAAGGGTGGCTACCGACACGATTGAGCAGCATCCTTCGAGGGCCGCGGAGCTTGTCATCGGGCCCGGCCGCTTCGGGTCGGACCCGTTGGCGGCCACCTCAGGATGACGAACATCGAGGGGAGAATGTGTGATGGACATCGGCTTTATCGGTCTCGGCAATATGGGCGCCCACATGGCGCGACGGCTCGTGGAGGCCGGGCATAAGGTCGTGGTCTATGACACGCGCCAGGAAGCGATCGGCAATCTCGCCGCGCGTGGCGCCGTCGCGGCGCGCTCGCCGAAAGAAGTCGCCGACATGGTCGAAACGGTGATGGTGAGCCTGCCGACGCCCGACATCGTTCTCAAGGTCGCGACCGGGCCTGACGGCGTGATCGAAGGCAAGCGCGTGAAGCGCTTCGTCGACCTGTCCACTACCGGCGCGGTGATGGCGCAGCGCATCTTCAAGGCGCTTGCCGCGCGCAACATCGTCCAGATCGATGCGCCGGTTTCCGGCGGCGTGCGCGGCGCCGAAAAAGGCACGGTCGCGGTGATGGCGTCCGGTCCGCGCGAGGATGTCGAGGCGGTCGAGCCCGCGCTCAAGGTGATCGGCAAATTCTTCTACATCGGCGAGCGGCCAGGCGCCGGCCAGACCATGAAGCTCTGCAACAATGTGCTGTCCGCGGCGGCGACGGCGGCAACCTCGGAATCGATGGTCATGGGCGTGAAGGCGGGCCTCGATCCGCGCATCATGCTTGACGTGATCAATGCGAGCTCGGGCCGCAGCACCGCGACCGAGCAGAAATTCCCCGACGTCGTTTTGCCGCGCACGTTCAATCAGGGCTTCACCGTAGGCCTGATGCTAAAGGACGTGAATCTTTTTATTGCCGAGGCCAAGGCGCTCGGCATTCCGATCCAGGTGATCGAAGCGGTCGCCGCGCTTTTGAAACTCACCTGCGACGAGCTCGGTCCCGACAAGGACATCACCCAGATCGTGCAACCGATCGAAGCCCGCGCCGGCGTCGAAGTCCGCGCGCCCAAGCGCTGAGCCGCGCTGCGCCGGGCGAAAGCCGCCGCTGTGGGTAATTAATCCTTATATATCAATTCATTACGGAAAAGCGCCGTTCTGTGACTTCGGTCACTTCGCGGTTTGCGCGCCGCGCTAGATTAACTTTCGACAACAACAAAACAGTGGCGCCAAACGGTGATGTGAATTCGGTTCGATGTCTGCGGGCCTCCCCCGTCCCAAACCTCCAATGACCCGCGTGAAGTCCAAGGGGTGATGCACGTCCCCCATACACCCCAAGAACCCTGCCACGGGTTCAACCTCGCCCGCTCCGGACTAACCGTCCGGGCGGGCTTTTCCTTTCCGCAAATCTGCCGCATGCTTTGCGTTAGCGAACGGGATGGGATCCCGGCCAGAAATGAGCCGCGAGACGCGCCATGGCTCTGCCTCGCAACAATCCAAGTCTGCTGTCGGGATTGCCCGAGCATCTCTCGGCAAACCTGTTCACCAACACGACGCCGGTCCGGCTTAAAGCCGACGAGGTCTTGTTCCTCTCCGGCGACGCCGGCGACGGCTGCTATCGCGTCGAGGATGGACTGCTCAAGGTCACGATGATGTCGCGGGCTGGCACCGAGCGCATCCTCGCCTTTCTTGGTACTGGCGCCATCGTCGGCGAACTGTCGCTGATCGACGGATTGCCGCGCTCGGCATCCGTGGTCGCGGTGCGCGCGGCGCAATTGAGTTTTCTCAGCCGCGCCGCGTTCGAGGAATTCGCCAACAGACATCCCGAAGTCTACAAGTCGCTGCTGACATTGATCGCGGCGCGGTTGCGCGAAACCGACGCGACGGTGGCGGCCGGGAGCTTTTTGCCGTTGCGCGGCCGCGTCGCCTGCACGCTGCTCGAACTGGCGCAGGATTTCGGCCAGGATGTCGGCGCCGGCCGCATCGTGATCCGCCAGAAGATCGGCCAGAGCGATCTTGCCGCCATGGCCGGCATTGCCCGCGAAAATGTCAGCCGCATCCTTAACGACTGGAAGCGACGCAAGCTGGTCAGCCGCCTGTCCGGTTATTATTGCCTGGAGAACAAAGCGCTGCTGCAGCACGAGGCCGAGCTGTAGGTTCTCAGGCATCCGCCGGCCTTAAGCAAAACGCGAAAGCGGTATCCACTTTCGCGGGTCATGCGGTAAAAACCCGCCATGAAGCCCGCCAAGAAACCCGCGACCAAGACGCCCCGGCTCGGCGATTTCCGCCGGATCGTCGTCAAGATCGGCTCGTCGCTCCTGGTCGACGCCAAGGGCGGCCGGGTCAACGAAAAATGGCTGGCGTCGCTGGCCACCGACATCGCCGCGCTGCACGCCGGCAAACGCGACATTCTGGTGGTGTCGTCCGGGGCCATCGCACTTGGCCGCGCGGTGCTCAAGCTCACTGCAGGCGAGCTTGCGCTTGAGGATAGCCAGGGCGCCGCGGCGGTGGGTCAGATCGCGCTGGCGCGGACCTGGGCCGAAGCGCTGTCACGGCACGGCATCACTGCCGGCCAGGTCCTGGTGACGCCCGGCGACACCGAGGAACGGCGCCGCTATCTCAATGCTCGCTCGACGATCGATCGCTTGCTGCAATGGCGCGCGGTCCCGGTCATCAACGAAAACGACACGGTTGCGACCAATGAAATCCGCTACGGCGACAATGATCGGCTCGCTGCGCGCGTCGCCACGATGGTGAGCGCCGATCTTCTGGTGCTGCTCTCTGACGTCGATGGCCTCTACGACGCTCCGCCCGGCACCGGCGCCACCGCACGGCTTGTGCCGCGGGTCGAACGGATCACGCCCGAGATCGAAGCCATGGCCGGCGCCGCGGGATCGGGATTATCGCGCGGCGGCATGCAAACCAAAATCGAAGCGGGAAAGATCGCGACCGCCGCAGGCACCCACATGGTCATCGCCTCGGGTCATCTCGATCATCCGCTGCGCGCGATCGAAGGCGGTGCGCGCTGCAGCTGGTTTCTCACCGCTGGCAATCCGGTCACGGCGCGCAAAAAGTGGATCGCCGGTTCGCTCGAGCCGAAGGGGACGCTCACCATCGATGCCGGCGCGGTTGCGGCGCTGCGCCGCGGCAACAGCCTCCTGCCGGTCGGGGTGGTGCGGATCGAAGGCGGCTTTGCTCGCGGCGACGCCGTGATCATCCGCGGTCCGGACGGGATCGAGATCGGGCGCGGGCTGTGCGCCTATGATGCCGAGGACGCACAGAAGATCCGCGGCCGGTCTTCCGGCGAAATCGACGCAATCCTTGGCTTTTCCGGCCGAGCCGAGATGGTCCATCGCGACGATCTGGTGGTCGGCCGGGAATGAATGCAGCGCGCCGGTGCAGTGAGTAACCCAACACCCGCGGTCAAGGACCTTGCGCAGGTGCCATGTAGCTATTCCCCAAAAGATGAACCCCGACCGCTAATGCGACCGGGGTTCGACGCCGGGTGATTGAGGGTGAGGGGCTGGGGGGCTTCGCCCGGCGTCTGTCCATCAACGATGTTGCCGAAGGGTTGTTCCCCGTTCGCTAACTATTTTTTTTGCCCCGCCGGAGGCCCGGGACGCGGCGGCTTGCCGGTTCCGGCTGCGGGGCCGCCGGCTGCTGGTCAGCGCCGCTGCATCGCCGCCAAGGTCGATGCGGCGGCCGCCTGGCAGCACGACAAATCGGGAAAATACTCGCAAATTTTCATTATTTTCGCCATCCGTCGCGACGGCCCGGCCTTCGACCACGAAGGTGGTTCCGACCGGAAAACGCTTCGGCAAACGGCTAAGCTTGTGACGTACCGATAAAGGCATAGGTCCCCTCTCCAAATGAGTACTCCACGCTGCAACTTCCCTTATTTCGTGGAGGTTCCAAAAATTCGATGACGGGCACACGAATGTTGTGGATTGCTGTGCGTATCTCGAACGGCGGGCCGCCTCGCTCGGCTTGGCTGGACATGTTACAAACGCCGCGAATGCAAGTCGGATCAAGGCCATGAATGCGCCGGTCAAAGCCCCGCTCGCGGCGACAATGCGGCAGGTCGGCCGTGAGGCCCGGGCCGCCGCCCGGACGCTGGCGCTCGCGCCTGCACCGCAAAAGAACCGGGCGCTGGCCGCAATGGCCAAGGCCATCCGTGCCGCCTCTCCCACCATCTTGGCGGCCAATGCCGAGGATCGGGATGCGGCCAAGGCCGCCGGTGCGACGCCGGCCTTTCTCGACCGCTTGGAGCTCGATCGCGGCCGGGTCGCGGCCATGGCGGACGGCATCGAGGTCATCCGCAAGCTCAAGGACCCGGTCGGAGCGGCGATGGCGTCCTGGCGCCGCCCCAACGGTATGCGCATCGAGCGGATTCGGGTTCCCCTCGGCGTCGTTGGCGTTATCTATGAGAGCCGGCCGAATGTCACCGCGGATGCCGGCGCGCTCTGCCTCAAAGCGGGCAATGCCGCGATCCTGCGCGGCGGTTCCGAAAGCTTCCGCTCCTGCCGCGCCATTCATGCCGCCATGGTCGAAGGCCTGACCGAAGCCGGATTGCCGGCATCGTCGATCGCGCTGGTTCCGACCCGCGAACGCGAGGCCGTGGGCATGATGCTCGCCGGGCTCGACGGCGCCATTGACGTGCTCGTGCCGCGCGGCGGGAAAAATCTGGTCGGCCGCGTGCAGACCGAGGCGCGCGTGCCGGTCTTCGCCCACCTCGAAGGCGTTTGCCATGTCTATGTCGATGGTAAAGCCAAGCTTGCCATGGCCAAGTCGATCGTGCTCAACGCCAAAATGCGCCGCACCGGCGTTTGCAGCGCCGCCGAGACGCTGTTGGTCGACCGCGCCGGCGCCGACAAGCTGCTCAAGCCGCTGATCACGATGCTGCTCGAGGCCGGCTGCGAGATCCGCGGCGACGCCACGGTGTCGGCGGTAGACCGGCGCGTCAAGCCGGCGACCGAGCAAGACTGGAGCACCGAATATCTGGACGCCATTCTCACCGCCGGCGTTGTCGACGGCGTCGATGCTGCGATCGCGCATATCGAACGCTACGGTTCGCATCATACCGACGCGATCGTGACCGAAGACCGCAAGGCGGCGGAAAAATTCCTGCGCGAAGTCGACTCGGCCATCGTGCTGCACAATGCGTCGACGCAGTTCGCCGACGGCGGTGAGTTCGGCTTCGGCGCCGAGATCGGCATTGCCACCGGACGGCTCCACGCCCGCGGACCGGTCGGGGTCGAACAGTTGACCAGCTTCAAATATCGCATCCGCGGCAACGGACAGACGCGGCCGTAATTGATTGCTGGCGCGGCCGCTGGCGACGGGTGGGAGGGGGCCTCGCTCCAAAATCATGAGTGGTGAGTCGCTCCCCTTGCGCCCGGTCGCCACCCGGTTCGACCGGCGCGGCCGCCCAGTTTTGCCTCCCCATGCCCGCGGCATGCGCATTGGATTGTTTGGCGGCACCTTCGATCCGCCGCACGCCGCGCATCGCGCCGCTTGCCTCTTGGCAATGCGGCGGATCGGGCTTGATCGTGTCTGGTGGCTCGTCACCCCCGGCAATCCGCTGAAAGACACAAGCGGTCTGGCGCCGCTCGCCGAGCGGCTTGCCGCCGCGCGCAAACTCGCCCGCCACGCCCGCATTGATGTGACCGATCTCGAAGCCGATCTCGGCATTACCTATACGTTCGCCATCATCAGCTATTTGATCCGGCGTTGCCCCGGCGTGCACTTTGTCTGGATCATGGGGGCCGACAATCTCCGAAGCTTTCATCGCTGGCAGCGTTGGCGCGACATTGCCCGCTTGGTGCCGATCGCGGTGATCGACCGCCTGGGGCCGAGCCTTTACTCGACGGCCGGCGCCGCCGGCCAAGCCCTGGCCTGGGCGCGGGTCCCCGAATCGGCGGCCAGAACCCTGCCCCAGCGTCGCCCGCCGGCCTGGATCTATCTCCATGGGCTCAAGTCGCCGCTGTCGTCGACGGCATTGCGCGCGGCGCGCTCCCTGCGGCGCCATAAATGACAGTTGTTTAAAGGAAAGCGGGTTGAAACTGTTAAGGCCGCGTGACTATCTTTAGCGAGTAAGGGATTCGCGGGGCTGACGCGATTACGCAACGCGGGTGCCGATTTAGCGTCACAGGAATGCGGTAAGCTGCCGTAAGATACGGAAAGTCGGATAAGGAACCCGGAGCGAAAGGATCACCAACCCTGTCACCAGTCGAACTCTCACGGGCCGAACGTCGCGCGCCCGAAACGGTCTCCAGAATGCGTCTTGACGCCGAGGAGATCCTCCGATTGGTCCTCCACCGCCTCGACGACATGAAGGCCGAGGACACCCTCACCATCAATCTCAAAGACAAATCTTCGATCGGCGACTACATGGTCGTGTCTTCCGGCCGATCGCATCGCCATGTCGGATCGGTAGCCGACCGCGTGGTCGAAGATTTGCACAAGGTCGGCGTTCGCGCCCGGGTCGAAGGCATGCCGCATTGTGATTGGGTGCTGATCGACGCCGGTGACGTGATTGTCCACGTCTTTCGGCCGGAAGTGCGAGATTTCTACAATCTCGAAAAAATGTGGATGGCCGGACGGCCGGCGCGGCGCGCGAGCTAGCTGTGGAGCCTCAACAGGTTGTCCTCGGATAGACCGAGGCGACTGATGGGCGTGTTGGCCTTCAGGCCGCCATGTGGACGATGCCAATTGTAGCGATGGAGCCAGTTGAACAACTCGGCGGATCGTTGATCCGAGCTCTGATAGGCACGGGCGTAAGCCCATTCACGAAGCGCTGTTTGGATGAAGCGCTCAGCCTTACCGTTGGTCCGGGGTGTGTAGGGCCTTGTGAAGATTTGGCGAAGACCGAGGCGCTTGCAGGCTGCTCGGAAAGGCGTTGACCGATAGCACGAGCCGTTGTCCGTCATCACACGTTCGATGCGAATGCCAAGCTCGGCGAAATAAGCAACGGCAGCTTCGAGGAAGGCGACAGCACTCTCCTTGCGCTGGTTGGCCATGACCTGCACGAAAGCGACGCGCGAAGCATCGTCGATGCAAACGTGGACGAACTCCCAACCGATGCCGTGGTGACGGTTGACCACGCCAGGATGTCGTCCGGTGATGCGGTGCCCGACGGAGCCAATCCGACCGAGCTTCTTGATATCGATGTGGATGAGCTCGCCCGCCTTCTCGCGTTCGTAGCGCCGGACCGGTTCAGCCGGCTCCAAGGCACTCAGCTTGTTCAGTCCTAGCCGGCGCAAAACGCGGCTGACGGTGGCTGGCGAGACGGCGGACGCCGCAGCGATCTGCTTGCCCGTCCAGCGCTGCCGGCGCAGGCGCTCGATCTCCTCGACAACGGCCTGGAGCGTCGGCTGTCGCAGTCGATGCGGCCGCGACGAGCGATCCATCAGGCCAGCTTCGCCCTCCGCCAGGAAGCGTTCGACCCACTTACGCACTGTTTTAACGCAGACCCCGAAGGCCGTGGCCGCGGCCTTCGGGGTCTGTCTCTCAATCAATATCCGCCGTACCAACTCGGCTCGACTACGTGGTGTTAGACGGGCATTCTTATGGATGTCCATTCGGTCCCCCCGAATCACTGAAGCTTCAGCAACCTCAGCGTCTTCGGTCAGGACCGAATGGACAACCTAATGAAAACTCACAGCTAG
>DATAYT010000066.1:0-5822 GCA_036272395.1 Xanthobacteraceae bacterium | reverse complement strand
ATGCTTTATCTTGGCGCGATTGTGTCGGGCGCTGGCGGTGGCGCGGTTTATGCCACGTGCGTCGGCAACGCGGTGAAATGGTTTCCCGATCGCCGCGGTCTCGCGGTTGGCCTAACCGCAGCAGGGTACGGTGCCGGCGCAGCATTGACCGTGATTCCCATCCGTTACGTGATCGACAATTACGGTTACAACGCAGCCTTCCTCTGGTTCGGAATTGTCCAAGGCGCGGTCGTGCGTACTGGCTCTTGGGAATACTTGGAACGGAACCGTGGGCCTTGTGCTTTTCGCCGCCCTTATATTCCTGACCTGGGGGGAGATCTTCAGCCTATTTCCTTCCACGTGCGCCGATACGTTCGGCCCGAAATTCGCAACGGTGAACTTGAGCCTGCTTTACACGGCGAAAGGAACTTCGGCGTTCCTCGTTCCGATCGCAAACGTGGTCAAGTCGTCGACCGGGAGCTGGCACATGGTGTTTGTAGTCACCGCACTGATGAATTTCGTGGTGGTCGGGCTTGCCTTGTTTGTGAAACCGCTGCGGCGGCGGATGCTCGGAGAAGGCTAAACGGCGTCGCCCGGTTCAGAGCTATCGCGGTAATTTCTGACGGACCCTGCCGATCTCTGCCCATGGATCGGCTTTGAGCTGTTTTTTCCAATTGAGCACGGTGAACTGGTTGCCGGCGGCGGTGCGTGTGAGCGCCTCCCATGAAAGCGGCATCGAGATCGGCGCACCAGCGCGCGCGCGCGTCGAATAGACGGCGACCGAAGTCGCCTCTCGGGAATTGCGAAAATAATCGATGAAGATTTTCCCCTTGCGCAATGACTTGGTCATTTTCGCAAGATAACGTTGCGGCGAATCCGCTGTCATTGCCGCGGCGATCCGCGCTGTGAACCTTTTCGTCGTATCCCAATCGGCGTCTGTGACCGGAATAACGACATGGATGCCCTTGCCGCCTGACAACTTGGCGAAGCTTTTCAGCTTCAGTGCCTTGAGCCGGTCCCTTATCTCCTGCGCGGCCGCGACAATCTCCTTCCAGCCGACGCTTTCGTCGGGATCGAGATCGAACACGATCCGATCGCAGAGTTCCAGGCGGCCCAATCGTGAGCCGCGGACATGAATTTCCAAGGCGCCGAATTGCGCCAGCCCGACGAGGTCACTCAGTTTCTCCACCGCGATCACGTCGTGCTCTTTGGACCCGACGACATGGCGAAGCGGAGACTCTTTGATATTGGAAGCGATATGCTTCTGAAAGAAACATTCGCCGGCAATGCCGTCCGGACAGCGTACGATGGCGAGCGGCCGATCGACCAGGTGTGGCGCCATTAATTTCCAGACATCGACGTAATAGGCTGCCAGATCTTCTTTGGTGACGCCAACATCGGCCCAATACACGCGATCCGGATGCGTCAACTGAACGTCGGCGACCTTGACATGCCGGCTGCTGCTCGAACGCACTGGCGCCGACGGCCGTGACTGCGTCGCTTTGCGTTGAACCGGCTTTCGGTCGGCAGATTTGCGCATCACCCGCTGGTTGGCCGGCATGGCCTGCTCGGCGGGCGTTTCGCGCACCACTTCGGCCGCAGGCTTATCCTCCCGCAAGCCTTTGAACGCGGCCTGGCGCAATAGGCCGTCATGCGTGACGCCGCGAAACTCGGCCTCGACGACAACTTCTGGCCTGACCCAGATTACGTCCTTGCGCCGTTCGTCCTTCGGCAAAACGAGCGAAGGGCGATCGATGCGCAGCGCGCTCAGACGCCGCCACAAATCCCGTGCGGTCTGATGCGTGTACCCGGTCCCTAGCCGGCCCGCATAGCGAAGCTTACCGCCCTCGTGGAAGGCTACCGTGAGTGCACCGACTGCGTTCGGCATTGCCGTTGACGGCGTGAACCCGGCGACGACGAATTCCTGCGCATTGTGACATTTGGCTTTGACTAAATTTTCCGAACGTCCGGGGCGATAGGGCGCGTCGCGCAACTTCGAAACAATGCCCTCAAGGCCCAGCTCGCATGCATGCTTGAAAATCGCCGATCCACGTTCCTCGAAGTCTTCCGTGTAGCGAAGCGGACCGTTTCGAGGCTGATTTTTCAAAAGGCGGCGCAGCGCTGCCTTGCGCACCGTCAACGGCTCGTTGGTGAAATCCCGGCCGTCCATATGCAACAGATCAAAAATCCAGTAGACGAATCGATTCTCGCGGCCGTCTTTCAAGTCGGTTTGTAAGAGCGAAAAACTGGAAATACCGTTTTCGTTCTCGACGACCAATTCGCCGTCAAGCAACGCCGTATCCGCGGGTAAGGCGGCGACCGCTTTGGCGATGCGCTGGAACCGATGCGTCCAATCCAGCTGCTTTCGCGTCAGCAAGCGCACCTTGCCGTGATCGAGCCGCGCTTCGATGCGGTAGCCGTCGAACTTGATCTCGTGAATCCATTCGGCTCCGCCCGGAGGAACACTGTGGAGCGTGGCGAGGCTGGGAGGGATAAAATCAGGAAGTCCGCCGCGGCGCCGGTTCGAGCGCGCCGGATCGGCGCTGCGTCGCGCCGCAACAGGCATTGCCGCCTTTGCGGTCGATTTTCTCTTGCCGGCGGGCTTGGCCGAAACTGTCTGCGCACCACTTGTTTTCAGGCGTGATTTCGACTGCGCTTGAAGCTCGGCGCGAAATTCGCGCTGGGTCTGCAGTCTCGCATCCGCCGTACTTCGATTGGCCCTCCGGTTGGCGCTGCGATTACTGTGCCAGATTCGCTTTTTGCCTTTACCGGAGGCGATCTCATCCATCGAACGACCGGACGCGACCGAGAGCGGCTCTTCTTCCAAAATGTCGCCCCCGCTCCCGCTGCGCGCCTCGTCGTCCCTCCCCTTGATCAAGAGCCAATTCTCGTGGCGGTCACGATCGCGGCCGCGCATTCGCACCAAGTGCCAGCGGCCGTGGAGCTTTTTGCCTTCAAGCTCGAAATCGAGGTGCCCCTTGGCATAGGCCTTGTGCGGGTCGCCTTCGGGAATCCATCGCCCACGATCCCAGATCATGACCGTGCCGCCGCCGTACTCGCCCTGCGGAATGGTGCCCTCGAAGGAATTGTATTCAATCGGGTGATCCTCGACGTGCACGGCTAGCCGTTTTTCGCCGGGGTCGAGGCTGGGCCCGCGGGTGACCGCCCAGCTTTTCATCACACCGTCGAGTTCGAGCCGTAGATCGTAATGCAGCCGCCGCGCCGCGTGTTTCTGGATCACGTAACGATTGCCGCCGCGCCGGCCTTCGCGGCCACGTGGCTCAGCGGTGACGCCGAATTTCCGTTTCTTGCGGTACAATTCGAGGGCCACGGTACCTCAATTTGCGCTGTGCGGGGCTGTTACGGTGCCAAAATGCCTCTGCGAAAAAGCACGCGTACCCTGGCAAAACTGTCATCGCTACATAGCTTTGCACGAACGGCCGTCGAACCAAAAATCTACTTCTGAGTTACCGATAACGACGACTTTAGATATAAGCCTCTGGAAAGCCTAGCGGTTCCTTGGGCAGCACCGGCACCAAACAGAGCGTTTTAATTGCGTTCCCGACGTGGAATGGTGTAGGAGGCTAAAATCTGTTTGCGATCATACGGCTTCCGCCAAGTCCCCATAACGGCCAAGTCCCGATAAACGGCCTCAAAATATATTGGTCTGAAGAAGGAGCGTAGCGTGACGGTTTCGTCAAAGACCCCATTGCTCGACCAAATTAAGACCCCCCAAGACCTACGGCAGCTCGAACCCAGTCAGTTGCGGCAGCTTGCCGACGAGTTGCGCCGGGACACGATCGATGCGGTCGCCGTGACCGGCGGTCATCTTGGCGCCGGCCTTGGCGTCATCGAACTGACCGTAGCATTGCACTATGTGTTCAATACGCCGACCGACCGGCTGGTCTGGGACGTCGGGCATCAAGCCTATCCGCACAAAATTCTCACCGAGCGCCGTGACCGCATTCGCACGCTCCGGCAAGGCGGCGGCTTGTCCGGCTTCACCAAACGCGCCGAAAGCCAATACGATCCCTTCGGGGCAGCGCATTCCTCGACCTCGATTTCCGCCAGCCTCGGCATGGCGGTCGCGCGCGATCTGCAGAACAAACAGAACAACGTCATTGCCGTCATCGGCGACGGCGCAATGTCGGCAGGCATGGCTTACGAGGCGATGAATAATGCCGGGGCCATGAATTCGCGACTCATCGTCGTGCTCAATGACAACGACATGTCTATCGCGCCGCCGGTCGGCGCGCTCTCTGCCTATCTCGCCCGCCGCGTTTCAGGCCGCGGCTACCATCGGCTGCGCAAGACTTTCCATCAGATCGCCAAGCGGTTGCCGACCAAGATGCTGCAACAGCGCGCCTTGGCGGTGGAGGAATATGCTCGCGGCCTAGTCACTGGCGGTACACTCTTCGACGAGCTTGGCTTTTTCTATGTCGGACCGATCGACGGTCACAATATCGATCACCTGCTGCCCGTTCTGAAGAACGTCCGCGACATGAAGAACGGACCGATACTCGTTCATGTCGTGACGCAGAAAGGCAAAGGTTATGAGCCGGCGGAAAAATCTGCGGACAAATACCACGGTGTCGTGAAGTTCGACGTTGCCACCGGCGCCCAGCAAAAATCAAAGACCGCGGCGCCGCAATATACCAAGGTCTATGCCGAAAGCCTGATCAAGGAAGCGCGCAAGGACGAAAAGATCGTCGCCATAACCGCGGCCATGCCTTCAGGCACGGGGCTTGATCTGTTTCAAAAGGAATTTCCGAACCGAACGTTCGACGTCGGCATCGCAGAACAGCACGGAGTGACGTTCGCCGCGGGTCTCGCTACCGAGGGCTTCAAGCCGTTCGCGACGATTTATTCGACCTTCCTGCAACGCGCCTACGATCAGGTCGTGCACGATGTCGCCATCCAGAAGCTGCCGGTGCGCTTCGCGCTCGACCGCGCCGGCCTGGTCGGCGCCGACGGCCCGACCCATGCCGGCTCGTTCGACGTCGCTTATCTCGGCTGCCTGCCCAATTTCGTGGTGATGGCGGCGGCCGACGAAGCCGAACTCGTCCACATGGTGTCGACCGCGGCGGCGATCGACGATCGCCCCTCCGCTATCCGCTATCCGCGTGGCGAAGGCCTCGGCGTGCCGATGCCGGAAGAAGGTAAGCCACTGGAGATCGGCAAGGGCCGTATTCTGCGCGAAGGCTCCAAAGTGGCGCTGTTCTCGTTCGGCGCCCGCCTCGGCGAATGCCTCAAAGCCGCCGATGAGCTCGCGACCTATGGCCTCTCGACCACTGTCGCTGACGCTCGCTTTGCCAAGCCGCTCGACGTCGAGATGCTGCTGCGGCTCGCCCGCGAGCACGAAGTGCTGCTCACCGTCGAAGAAGGCTCGGTCGGCGGCTTCGGCGCCTATGTGCTGCAGACGCTCGCCGAGCACGGCGTGCTCGATCGCGGTCTGAAGGTCCGCTCGATGGTCCTGCCGGATATCTTCATCGATCAGGACTCGCCGAACGCCATGTACGCCCAGGCCGGTCTCGACGCCAAAGGCATCGTCGCCAAGGCGTTCGAAGCGCTCGGCCAGAACATGCACGGCGAAGTGGTGAAGCTCGCCTAATATCTCTGGCGTGTCTTTCTGAAGTATCTTGGCCGGGCTCATAGCCCGGCCATACTGTTTAAGTCGCATAACTCCGTCCTATATATGAGGATGTCCGACACAAGATCGGACATGACGGAGAGTCATGATCAACCGCGAGCGTGCGGACCGTCTCTTAGTCGCGCGCGGCCTGTTCGAGAGCCGCGCCCGCGCGCAAGCAGCAATTGCCGCAGGTCTGGTCACGGCCGACGGC
>DATAYT010000065.1:0-18414 GCA_036272395.1 Xanthobacteraceae bacterium | reverse complement strand
TATGAGCACGGCCTCAAAATCGCCCTTCGCTACCGCCTGGTCACACTGATGATCATGCTCGGGACGATCGCCGTTACCGGCTACCTCTATTACGTTATTCCGAAGGGCTTTTTTCCGCAGCAGGACACCGGCTTGATCATCGGCATTGCCGAGGCGGCGCAGGACATCTCCTATACTGCCATGGTCCAGCGCGAAGGAGCCATCATCAATACCGTGTTGAAGGATCCGGCCGTCGATTCCGTTGGCGCTTCAATCGGCGCGGGTGGCGGCACAACAACGCTGAACCAGGGACGCGTATTCATTGCCCTGAAACCGCGTGATCAACGTCACGGCAATGCCGATCAGATAATCAGGCGGTTGCAAACCGAGCTCGCCGCGGTACCCGGCATCACGCTCTATATGCAGGCCGCGCAGGACATTACCGTTGGCGGCCGACTATCAAAGACTCAATATCAATATACTTTGTCCGATGCGGATTCGAACGAGCTCAATCATTGGTCGGCCTATTTTCTCGACAAGCTCAAAGGCGTTCCTGGAATTACCGGCGTCACCACCGACCAGGAGAACGCCGGGCCGCGTTTGAATACGACAGTGAACCGCGAGGTGGCATCGAGCTTCGGCATTCTGCCTGCGACTGTTGACAATACTCTCGACGACGCTTTCGGCCAGCGCATCGTCTCGACGATGTTTACCGCACTCAATCAGTATCACGTGGTGCTTGAGGTCGATCCGCGTTTCCAAACCAGTCCGGACTCGCTTAATAATATTTATGTGAGTTCTTCGGCGGGACAGGAGGTGCCGCTTAGCGCTTTGACCAACAGCTCGATCACGGCGGCGCCGATCGTGGTCAACCATCAAGGCCTGTTTCCGTCGACAACGATCTCGTTCAATCTGGCGCCCGGCACGGCGCTCGGCGATGCCGTCGCCGCCATTCACCGCATCGAGCAGGAAAGCGGCAAGCCGGCATCGCTCGCCACCTCATTCCAGGGCAATGCCAGCGCCTTCCTGTCGGCGCTGTCCGGCGAGGTGATCCTGATCGCAGCCGCACTGGTGGTCATCTACATTATCCTCGGCGTTCTTTACGAGAGCATCGTCCATCCGATCACGATCCTGTCGACGTTGCCGTCGGCGGGTATCGGTGCCCTGCTGTTGCTGATGGCTGTGCATGTCGATCTCAGCGTGATCGCCATGATCGGCATTATTCTACTCATCGGCATCGTCAAGAAGAATGGCATCATGCTGGTCGACTTCGCGCTCGAGGTGGAGCGTACCCAAGGCCTCTCATCGGAGAAATCGATCTATCAGGCTTGTCTCCTTCGGTTCCGTCCCATTCTGATGACCACAATGGCGGCACTGCTTGGCGGTGTGCCGCTGATGCTCGGCACGGGAGCCGGATCGGAGATCCGCCAGCCGCTTGGCTACACGATCGTGGGCGGCTTGATTCTCTCACAGCTACTGACGCTGTTCACGACGCCCGTCGTTTACATCTATCTTGACCGATTGCAGGACTTGCTGCGTCAATGGCGCGGGAGCACCCAGCCGGCCAAGGCCGTCGCGTGAAGCCGGTGCCAGCGACTGAGGTGAACGCGTCGCAGTGGCGAAGCGCTCACACTCATTTGTGCGCCGGCGCGATGGAACGGACGACGCTATCGCTGGACCGCGGCATGGATAAGTTGACCTTTTGGAAACCTCTTCGCGAAGCGGTCAGCGCTTACAGATTCCAGTTGCGCTTCTCTCTGCGTATGACGGCTGCTGGCTTGGTGGCTCTGCTAGTCGCCCAGAGTTTGGCCTTGCCGCTGCATGGACTGTGGGTGGTCCTTACGGCTGTCGTCGTGACTCAAATGAGCGTTGGCGGGTCACTTCGAGCGACGATTGAATATATTATTGGGACTCTCGGCGGAGCCGTTTACGCTGGCGCGATCGGCGTGCTTGTTCCTCATGCAGGCGCCATTGCGCAGGGTGGCGTTCTGGCCCTCACAATCGCTCCGTTAGCGTTCGCGGCAGCGATTAACCCGAACTTTCGCGTTGCACCGTTTTCAGCCGTGCTGGTACTGCTACTTTCCGGACAGCTTGGCGAAGGTCCGGTCGAGTCGGCGTTTACTCGATTTCTCGAGGTTGCGCTTGGCGGTGCAATCGCGATAGTCGTTTCGCTGCTTGTATTCTCGCAAAGAGCTCATGGCCTGGGAGTGGAGACGGGCGCGCAAATTTTGCAGCGTATGGCCCAAGGCTTCCCCGAATTATTGGCGGGTTTCACGCAACGGCTCGATGCAAACAAAATACGTCTGTTACAAGATGACCTGGGTCGATCAGTCATCGGTTTTCAGGAGATCGCGGCGGAGGCGAAACGCGAGCGCTTGGTCGCTGTCGGGTCCGAGCCGGATCCAGCGCCGCTTTCGCGAACCTTGCTGCGGCTTCGACATGATTTTGTTATTATCGGGCGGGCAGTAACGCCGTTTCCGAGTGAGATCGAGCAACGGCTGAATCCGCTGCTCAGCCGCGTGGGACAAGATGTAAGTGAATTTCTGGGCGGCAGCGCAGCCGCGCTTATAAGGCGCTCCGATCCCCCCTCACTCCAGCCGGCGGAGACGTCGCTGAATGCTTATGGCCTCGCGATTAACTCCCTTCGCAACGAGGGCCTGACGCGCGCTCTTTCCAACAGTGAAGTGGAGCGCCTATTCGCGCTTAGCTTCGCGTTCGAGCAGCTCCACCATGATTTGATCGATCTTGCCCGATGTGTGCGGGAGTGGGCTGGACGTGTTGGTGCAAAAGCGAGGTTATGAGTTCCTACCTGCGGTAGAACGCAATTGTTCCTGCGCTCTATTTTCGCGATTCAAATACAAATTCGTTTAGGTTATCGGTCGAAGTTGGAAGTTAAAATCGAATTTAGTCAACGCGCTTTGAAATTTAATTGGCCGTTCGATTTGTCGCGATCATCTTATCAATGCGGCATCCGCACTTTGGCGAGTGCGAGGGCGCCGCAGGGCGAGGTCAGGATACTCGGCTGCGTTTTCTGAAGGAGGCAAAGATGCTGCGATTTCGAAATATACTGCCGGCAATGGCGTTTGTCGCAGTGACCGGCACGACCTTTTCTGCCTATGCGGGGCCCTGTACCGCGCAAATAGCACAAGTCGAGCAACGGATCGTTGCGGCCGGCGCCAATTCCGAGCTCGGGGCAACCGGCGCCCAGACTGTGGGAGCTCAGCTTGGCCGCCAACCGACACCGCAGACCGTTCAAGATGCCGAAATGTCGGCCAACACGCTCGCCCAGGCAACGCTTGAACGCGCCAAGAAAGCCGACACGGCTGATAACGCAGCCGCATGCACCGAGGCCTTGACTGCGCTGAAAGATAGCTACGGCCTTCAATGAGCATAAAGCCTCCTCAATTTCGAATGATCTCGCATCTGAACGGTCACTGACATCGGTGGATTAGCATTGGAGCGCTGCAATGAAGCTCGGCATCATTGGCACCGGGAACGTCGGGAACGCCATCGCGCTTGCGGCCGTGACGCGTGGCAGCGCTCGCGAGGTCGTTCTCGTCAACCGAACGCGAAAGGTCGCGAAAGCGGTTGCGACCGATCTGCGTTATGGGATCCCGCTCGGTCCGCGGATCGCCATTTCCGATGGCGATTACGACGCATTAAACGGTGCCGGCGTGGTGCTGATCACGTCCGGCGTCAATGAAAAGACCGGCGGCGCCACCGACCGCAGCGATGCCCAGGGTCGGTTGAGACTTTTGGAAAAGAACGCTGCGATCTATCGCGATATAGTTCCAAAAATCGTGAGCACTGCTCCACAAGCAGTGCTTGTCGCCGTCACTGATCCGCCGGATCCTCTTGCCGACGTCGCGCGAAAGATCGCCGGCCATGATCGTGTGCTCTCGACCGGCACCTTTCTCGACAGTTTACGGTTTCGCATTCAGCTCGGCGCGCACTTTGGCGTTGATCCAGTCGATGTCGAGGCGCAGGTCATTGGCGACCATGGCACATCGCAGGTATTCCTGTGGTCCTCGGCGCGTATTGCCGGTGCGCCCTGAGCGAGGCTGTTGCAGGAGCGCGCCGAAAGCCTGGCGGACCTGCGCGCAAAGGTCGAGAGCGATGTTCGTTACGCGAACATCACCATCATCGAAGGCCATGATGCGAGCCAGTAGGTATCGGTATCGTATCGGCCCGCATTGCCGAAATGGTGCTGCGCGACGAGGGCAGCGCGATCCCGATCGGCAGCTTTCAGCGAGAATTCGGCGTCACACTCTCTTTGCCGAGTGTTGTTGGTCGCAGCGGCGTGACGGCAATTTTGCCGCCCGAGCTTTCGGCGGAGGAGCGAGACGGTTTGCGCAAGAGCGCAGAGAATTTGCGCACAGCGCTGGAACGCGTGATGTCGTAGAAGATTGTCGTGTCGCAGCGGATCAGATTGCTTAGCCTTATTTTCCTGGTTGTGGCAGCAGTGTTTGGCGGTTCGCTATCATGACGTGAGCAACATTATCGCCCCACTTTCGGGCAACGCCCGGATTTATTTGCAAGGTTTCCGCGCCAAGACGTGTTCATCGCTAACAGGAATGGCCCGACCAAATAATCGTCACGTTGACACGGCGGCGTGGTTTGAAGTGGACGCTGAGGATTTAATGTTCTGGATCGAACGTGAATAGCTCCTGAGGGTGAGAGACGCCGCGCAACGCGTATCGCCCAACCGAAACGAGGCGCTGTTTAATGGCGTCGACATTGGCAAAAGCCGAGGACATCAGAACCGGCTGATCAACTGAACGGCACATCGCCGCAATGCGGCTTACCTCGTTCACCGCGGGGCCAATCACGGTGAAGTCGAGCCGTTCGCGGCTACCGACATTGCCGTAAAAAACCTCCCCGACATGCAAACCGAGATACATGTCGGTTGTGGGTTCACCGCCCGCCGCCCGTCGTTTGTTCAAGGCGATGATGCCGTCGCGCGCCGAGATCGCCGCGGACAATGCCGCAGTGCAGGCATGCGTTCTGTCTTTCGCGGTGAAAATGGCGAGGGTGCCATCACCGATCAGTTTGAGTACATCGCCGCCATGCTCGTGGATCGCCGAGACGACGACGTCCGAATAGTCGTTCAGTAATGGGATTACCTGCTCCGGCGCAGTGTCGGTAATACGCGTGAAGCCGCGCAAATCACTGAACCAAACGACGGCATCGATTTTTTCCGCGACGCCGCGGAGAATCCCTCCGCTCAGCACGCGCTGACCGGCGTCGCGGCCGAGGTAAGTTTGCATCAGCGCTCCGGTCATGCGCGTGAGCGCCACCGATTTGATCGCGAGCGCGAGATAGGGCACCAGCCGCTCAAGCGCTGCGATCTGGTCGTCGCTGAACCCACCTGACGCCTTCGTTGCCCATGACGAATAGACGCCATCCATCTCGCCAACAATGCCGTCGGCGGCAAAGCGGCTGATGATGGCGACATAGTCGGTAACGCCCTCTGCGTATAGGTCTGATAACCACGCGAACTCGTCTTTGGTGGCAGCGTTCAGACGGCGGCGCAACAGCGAATCGCCGGTTTCCAGCATTCGGTAGAATGGGCTGTTGCGCCAACGTGCGGCCGCCTGAACATCTTTGGGATCAAAGCCGCTGGCGGCGAGCCCGTCTGGGCTGGTGCGGCCATATTCGAGTACAGGAGGAGCTTGCATGGGGTCATATCCCCACCGGAACAACCGGCCTTCGTGGACTGGATGCAGCGTGTCGATAAACACCACGGTGCGAGTAAGCGGCAGTCCGGCCGTAACGCAACGCTCGCAGAAGCCGGACACAATATCGCTCTCAGCAGTGCCGGCCAGGCCAGCTTGCGTCAGCCATGCCGACAATTCAGTAAAGAAGCGTTCGTTCATGCCGGAATTATACAGCGCCACCAACTATCGGGAGGACAATCATGCCGGATCACATCCGTCCGTATATACCACTCACTTCGGAGAACGCAGCTCTCGTTCTGGTCGATCATCAGGTCGGACTCATGACCGGAGTGCGTGATTACTCGATCGCAGAGCTTACTCACAATGTCGTTGCGCTGGCGAAGGCCGCGAAGGCGCTAAAATTGCCGATTGTCGTGACCACGACGGTCCGGGACAGTATGTGGGGACCGACAATTCCCGAGCTGGTCGAGGCTCTGCCCGGCGTGCAAATCATCGATCGCCCCACGGTGAACGCCTACGACGATCCGCATGTCGCACAGGCAATCAAAGCCACCGGCCGCAAAAAATTATTTTTGC
Organism: Xanthobacteraceae bacterium; assembly: GCA_036272395.1. Lineage (GTDB taxonomy): Bacteria > Pseudomonadota > Alphaproteobacteria > Rhizobiales > Xanthobacteraceae > BOG-931. The sequence continues at coordinate 12,181 of DATAYT010000065.1, read as the reverse complement.
CGGTCTCTCGCTCGAAGTCTGCGCCGCATTCCCGGCGATCACCGCCGTCGGCCAGGGGCTCGACGCCTATGTCGCCGTCGATGCCTGCGGCACGTTCAGCGAGACCAAACATCAGGTGGGGTTGCTGCGGATGATGCAGGCCGGTGTCATCCTGTCAGACTATGCGACTCTCATGGTCGAAATCCTCAAAGACAACGGTCGGCCCGAGACCGGCGCGGTCTATGCAGCGCTTGATATGGATTGGTCCAAGCTGGTCGGCCACGCCGCGAAAGCATACGGACGCTAGCTCGAAGCCGGCGGCCCCGGCAGGTTGTCCGCAGCATCCAGCGAGGCGCTTCGCCGCGGACTGTGACAACAGGCACAGGCGCGCTTTGCAAAAAAACGCATTCTGCAAGTTGCTCGGAGTTGGACGATTTCCGACGCTATTTTACATGCTGCCAGAACAAACGACACGCGATCGAAGCGGAGCTTTGTGCAGGGGCTTTATACATGTCTGAAAAATCAGTTGCTCCGACGCCATGGAAACCCTCCGACCTCCCGACTCTGCGCGCTGCCTATTCCGATCGGACCGCCGCTTTGATGGCCTATCTGGCGGCATTCGCTTACGACACGCGAATAGAGGCCAAAGGTGTATTGCAGGTTCCGCAGGAGCTTTCAGCATTCGGATTTGACAAATTGACTTCGTTTCACAACGGCATGACCGATGGTTGGGCCTATATCGCGGAAGGAACGGACCTCATCGTATTGGCGTTTCGAGGCACGTCCTCGACCAGGAATTGGGATACCGACTTTCAGGTCGCGCTTGTCCATCCGGAGAACACGGACCGGCAACTGCGGGTCCACAAAGGATTCTATCAAGCATTCGTCAGGCTCAACGAGGGAACGCTGGGAATCAAAGAGAAGCTGGATGTTGTAAAGGAGGCCACCAAGGGCGCGGTGCCCATCTACATCACGGGGCATTCATTGGGCGGCGCGCTCGCTCAAATTGCCGGAGCGGTGCTCGGCAGCGATCAGATAGCGGCTTGTTACACCTTTGGCTCACCGCGCGTCGGCAATTTCTATTTCGATCTATGGGTGAAGGTGCCGAGCTCTCGGGTGATGAATTACGCGGATATTGTTCCGCAAGTTCCGTTGCCTCTGGTTTATCGCCATTCAGGTGATCCGCGTTACATGCCTGATCACATGACGCCGTCGCCCTATCGATTCGAGCCGAATTTGCTGGAGCGCGGCTGGCAAATGATCCGTGGCCTAATTCAGCTCGTCAGGGCAGGCTCGATCCTTGGCATCGAGGATCACGCGATCGCGGCTTATTGCGAGAAACTCAACGCCATCGCAGAGGCAAGGGATCAATCTCGATGAGCGCCCGCACTGCTGCAGCGCGACACGTCCGAGAGACGCAGTCGTGCCGCACCGTTCGTCGGCTCGCGCCGTAGTATCTACTTGATAATCCAGGAAGTGCCGTGCGAGCGTTTACGTTCCACGAAACAAATCCGCCGAGATCACCGCTCGGGCCGACATAGGTGAGACAGCCGCCGCCGGAAAGGCCGGGATCGGTATGAAGGATAATCTTCTGCCCGGCTTTGATCGATTTGTTGGCCTCAATTGTCAAAGCATCCACTGTGCGTTCCAGCGCATCCACTTTTTTATCGAGCGTATCGATCTGCCTTAGCAGGCATTCGAAGTTGCAGCTCCTGCTGGGTTCCTGCGCGTGCGCTTCGGAATCGATTGAAGAAAGGGCGATTGCACAGCAGGCGCCGGTTGCGACCAGCGCGTGCAGAAGCCGTTTTTTCATGGCCATAAGCGTGATCATGGCTTTCCCCTTATCGACCGCCGGAATGGAGGTCGGCCGGGCGTTTCAAGGAAAATATTCGGGATGAGGCGGCTTATTCCCGCGCACCCGGCAATCGCCCATTTGGTTGAAACCGATGCAAAGATCGGCGTACCTTACGGGAATAAATTTCTCCCTGTGGCGATCATGCTGCAGTACAGCTCACAGCCGGGCTGGTACAATCTCTTGAAAATGAATCGCCGCTCGGCAAAACGCCGGCAATCGATCCGGAATTTGCGGTCGCACGTCCCGGCTGCACCGCCACCCAATGACGCCTCGTTGCTGATCCGATGAAACGAGTTGACGCCACGCCAACACCGCCGATACGAGCGCTCAGACTTGCGGCGCTCGTTGCCGGTTCCCTGGCCGGTATCGGCTCCGCCGCGGCGGTGGAATGCCCGCAGCCAGATAGTCACATCGAAACCGACCGGCCCGACGTGACCAATTCGGCCATCGTGGTGCCGGCCGGCAGTCTGCAAAATGAGAACGGCGTCGATACCAGCCGCGACCATGGCGCTGACATATTGAGCGGCACCAACAGCAGATGGCGATTAGGCATCGCGCCATGCCTGGAGGTCCTGGTCGACCTGCCGAACTATGTCGCCACGTTACATGGCAGCGGTCCGTCCGGGTTCGGCGATGTGGTTCCGGCAGTGAAGTGGCAGATTAGCCCGCTGCCCGGCAAATTCGATTTATCGATCACGGCGGGCGCCGCGCTGCCGAGCGGCGCAAACGGTATCGCGGGGCCGGGCGTGCAACCCTACCTGCAGATCCCCTGGTCGATCGCGCTCGGCGATGGCTGGGAGCTCAACGGCATGGAAACAAATTTTTTCATGCCGGCCTCAGACTCGAAGTTTACCTATCAATCGACCCTGGTCATCGAAAAGGAATTCGCCGAACGATCATTTCTGTTCGTGGAATATGTGGGCGACTTTCCGAGCGTCGGCCGCAACAGCCAGCTGATCAATTCCGGCGGGGGTTATCGCATCGACGATCATCACCAGATCGACTTTCACGTCGGCGTCGGGCTGGATCGCAACGCGCCGAATTATATTTTCGGCGTCGGCTATTCGTTCCGTATCGACGGCTTCCTGCAGCAGCGCGATCGATGGCTCGGAGCCGCGCCGCGGGCTAATTTTACGGCGCGGTGATGGGAGCTTTGTAGCCGCTTATTTCTTAGCGGGCGCGTGCAGCGCCGCTTCCGCGGTATGGGCGCGGTTTGGGCTGTGCGACATCGGTCCCCACCAGTTGGAGGGCGTATCGTCGTCCCAGACCTTCGGACGCTGTGGCCGGTCCTGATGCCAGGGCCGCGGCTCGAAAAAGCCGAGCTCTTCGTCGTGCATCTGATCCATTTCGCAGAAAAATTCGATGACGACCCCGTCGGGGCTCCGGTGATAGATCGCGATATTGTGCCCGATGATGTGGCGAAGCGGTCCCCAGGTCAGCGTGATCTTGTTCTTGGCCAACAGATCGCTGGCGCGCTTGATATCGGACCAGTCGCGCACTTCAAACGCGATATGATGGATCGCGGTCTTCGCGTCACGGAGAAAATTCACGGTGTGATGGTCGCGGCTACAACGCAAAAATGCGAAGAAGTCACTGCGCCAGTCGGAAACGCGGAAGCCTAAGAGATCGCAATAGAACTTCACCAAGCCGGCGACGTCGGGGCAGGTATAGGCGATGTGGCCGAGTTTGAGCGGCATTACGCCGGTGAAGGTGTCATCGTCCGCGGCAAAGGCGCATTCGGGAAAGATTTCGAGCGTGGTGCCTTTGGGATCCTTGAACGCCAGCGCTTCGCGAATACCGGGCGTTATGTCATGGCGCCGCTCGCTCTTAAGTCCCGCTTGCGTGAGCCGTGCAGCGATCGCGTCAAGGTCGCTGTCGGGGGCGATCTGGAAAGACAGGCGCGGTGCGTCGCCGGTGTCGCCGCGTTCGAGCGCGATTGCCTCCAGCCCCGATTTGGTGGCGAGGATGGCGCGGTCCTTGTCGCGCGCCACCAGGCTCAAGCCCACGATGCGAGTGAAATAATCGACCATTCGTCCGATGTCCGGCGTGGTCAGGGTCGAATGGCCGGCGCGTTTGACTTGCAGCATTGCCAACCTCTGCGACTAGGCTTTCGCGCCTACGCGAACAGTATCCCGCACTCCGCCCGCGTCATGCGCGCGCACCGCGACTTTCAGTTCGCCCAGTACCGGGCTCGAGCGGCAAACAATAATGTCGCCGGGCTTGACCGGGCCAACGCCTTCCGGCGTTCCGGTATAGATCAGATCGCCCGGGTAAAGCGTGTAGAACGACGAGGCAAATTCGATCAGACGCCGGCAGTCGTAGATCAGCATGTTGGTATTGCTGTCTTGCCGCGTCTCGCCGTTGACCGTGAGCGACAGCGGTAGCGCGTCGGGATCGGCAATCTCATCCGCGGTGACCATCCACGGGCCGAGCACGGCGTAGCCGTCGACGGACTTGCGAAAACTGCGGTCCTCGCGGCCGCGCACCGTCATATCGAGGCCGAGACAATAGCCGGCAACATAGTCGAGGGCGCGTGCGCGCGGAATGTCGCTTCCGGCTTTTCCAATCACCATCACGATCTCAGCCTCGTGATCGTTGCGGCGTTCGGGAAAGCGAGTGGCAATGCCTTCGGCCGGGCCGATCAGCGCCGAATTTGCTTTGAGAAACATGCCCGCTTCGCCGATCTTGACCGATTGCGTCGTGACCACTTGCGAGCCGGGCTGCGCCGCGGCGACCGTCATTTCGTTAATGTGGGCCTGATAATTGGTCGGCGCGCAGGACAACTTCGTGGGCCGTGCTACCGGCGCCAGGAGTTTCACCTGCGCCAAAGCTTTGCCTGGCGTTTTGTCGGCAAGCCGCTCGAGTCGCTCGCGCCACTGTGGCAGCGCCGCGACCACGGCATCGCCCTTCATTGCGTAGGGCGCGGCGTTTCGGATTTCGGTTTGCGCCGTTGTCACATCGTGCACGATGTCGCCGCGCACAATCCCGAGCCGGTCATCATCGTAGCGGCAAAGCTTCATAAGGGATCCCCAGACACTTCTCAGGCGACTATCGCGCCATCGATAACATTGTCTCGCCGCACTGTCTCACCGCATTGTCTCGCGCTTGCAAATTGCTGGCAAGCGCATCGGCGCGAACCGAAATTCATACCGCCTGGCGGCGTGAAAATCCAAACGTCACGGTCGAGACGCAAACCAGGCTGACTGCAGCAGACAAAAAGAAAATTGCACGTGGCTGCCCGTGATCCATCAGCATGCCATAGACGATCGGTGCAATGCTCGCGCCAATATTGAATCCGGTCGAGACGAAGCCGAATACCGTGCCGAAAGCGCCGGGCGGGGTGACCGCGCGCACCAGCATGTCGCGCGACGGATAGGTTAGGCCGACGGAAAAGCCGCTTAATCCGGTCAAGCCAATAAGGGCGGCCGATGGAAGATTAAATAAGCCGATCAGCGCGGTCACTACGCCGGCAACGGCGAGGCCCGTAGCGGCGATCAGAGCATGCTGGCGGATGCGGCCCGCCAGCGCGCCACCGGCGAGGACGCCGATGGCGTTCATGGCGAGCAGACTCGTGAGCGCGATATTGGCGATTGCAGTGGGCGTGCTGTGCAGCGCGCCGAGCGCGACTACGAGATATGTGTTGAGCCCGTTGCCCATCAGCGAAGTCAAAACGAAAAACGCGAGGTTGAGCAGGATCGGGGGCGAGAGCAGAAACTGCCAGCCTACCACGGCCGACGAAGCGCCTTTGCCGCTTCTGTGGGCGCGGCGCTGCTCGGCAATGGGCTCCGGTTGCGCGAGCAGTACCGCAAGAACGATAAGCCCAAACATCGCTGCGCCGAGATAGGCGCCGCGCCAGCCAAAGTAACTCTGCATTGCCAGGAGCGTCACCGGCGCGATGGCGGAGCCGAGCATGCCGGCAAACGTGTGGAAAGCAAAAATCTGACCCAATCGCTCGGGCGGAGAGTGATGCGAAAGCAGCGAATAGTCCGAGGGGTGATAAACTGCGTTGCCGAGCCCGGCAACCCCGTACATGGCGATGAAGACCCAATATGAATTGACCAGGCCGGCGATCGCGAAGGCCACGCTGCTCAGCGCCAGGCCGACAATCAGGACAAGGCGCGCGCCGATCCGATCGACCAAAAAACCGACCGGTGTCTGCAGCACGCCGGAAACCACATTGAATACTGTAAGCGCCAGCGCAAGTTCGGTGTAGCTAACATTGAAATCGGCGCGGATGAAAGCCAAGAGCGGCGCCAGCATCAGCAGATAATAGTGACTCATCATATGCGCGGCGCAGACGCTGGCTATCAGCCGCGAGTCGGCCGACGGCGTCGTGCGGACTGACGTGAATTGCGTCATTGCGGACGGGACGACTTTACCGTCTGCAGCGCTTGCCAGATCCGGAACGGAGTCAATGGCATGTCGATGTGGCGTACGCCCTGGTCGGCCAGCGCGTCGAGCACCGCATTCATCGCGCAGGGCAGACCGCCGGCGCAGCCGGCTTCGCCCACACCTTTGACGCCCAGCGGGTTGGTCTTGGTCGGCACGCCATGATCCGCCACGGCGAAGGATGGAACATCGGCGGCGCGCGGCATGGCATAATCCATGAACGAACCGGTCAATAACTGACCTTCTTCGTCATAGACCGCTTGCTCCATATAGGCCTGGCCGATGCCTTGCACGACGCCGCCATGCAGCTGACCTTCGACAATCATCGGATTGACCAAGGTGCCGAAATCATTGACGCAGGAATATTTGACGAGTTCGACAAAGCCAGTCTGCGGATCGACCTCGACTTCGGCGACGTGGCAGCCGTTTGGATAGGTGGATGCGCCCGGTCCGTCGCTGATGTGCACCACATCGAGCGATTGCGGAATGTCGGCGGGCGGCTTGAGCCCGCTGTGCAGTTTTTGCGCAAGCTCCATGATGGAAATGGCGCGATCGGTTCCGACAATGACAAAGCGTCCGCGTTCAAAGGCAATATCCGCGGGCCCGGCTTCGAGCACATGCGCCGCGAGCTGCTTGCCGCTTTCGACGACCTTCGCCGCGCCTTGAACGATCGCGGTGCCGCTATGCATCAGCGACTTCGAGCCGCCGGAGCCGCCGCCAACCGGCTGGATTTTGTCGCTATCGCCCTGGACGAGCTTCACTTTCTCGACCGGAACGCCGAGCTGATCACTGAGCACTTGCGCAAACGGCGTGGCGTGGCCCATGCCGAAATCGAGCGTGCCGGTGGTAAGTGTCACGGTGCCATCGGCATTGAAAGTGATGCCGGCTAGTTCCTTCACTGGCGGCGCCGTCACTTCGAGATAATTGGTCACGCCTAATCCACGCAGCTTGCCGCGCTTGCGGCTCTCGCGCTTGCGCCGCGGGAAGCCTTTGCTGTCGGCGAGTTCGAGCGCCTGTTTTGTCAGCGCGATGAAATCGCCGCTGTCGTAATTGGAAGAGGAGGCGACCTGACGCGGCAATTCCTGCGGGCGAATTTGATTACGCCGCCGCAGCGCGACGCGATCGATTCCCATTTCGGCGGCGGCGGCGTCGATCAGCCGCTCCATATAATAGTTGCCCTCAGGCCGCCCGGCGCCGCGATAGGCCGTCACCTGCGTCGTGTTGGTGAGCACGCATTTGGTCGAGACTTCCATCAGCGGCGTCCGGTACATGCCCTGGACGTTCTTTACGCAATTGAGCGTGCCGAACAGCGGGCCGAACGGACTGAGATAAGCGCCCATATTGGCGAAGTTCGTCAGGCGCAGCGCAAGGAAATTGCCTTCGGCATCGAGCGCCAGTTCGCCGACCACTTCGTTGGCGCGGCCATGGCCATCCGATACGAAGCTGCCAGAGCGCTCGTCGGTCCATTTCACCGGCCGGCCGAGCGCGCGTGCGGCGTGAAGGAGACAAATGTATTCCGGAAACACCGCGGCCTTCATGCCGAACGAGCCGCCGACTTGGCCGGTCAGCACATGCATGTTCTTGGCATCGACGCCGAGCGCTTCGGCGAGATGCGAGCGCATCCCGAATACGCCCTGCGACGGAACGTAAAGCGTGAACCGGCCGCCTTCATATGAAGCGACCGCAACGCGCGGCTCGATACAGTTCACCGCGAGCCGGCTGTTCGCAAGATTAAGCTGCGTCACACGCGCGGCGCGTGCGAATGCGGCTTTGACCGCCTCGGCATCGCCGTAGTGATAATCGAGCGCGACATTGTTTGGCACATCGTCATAGAGCTGCGGCGCGCCATCGCGCGCGGCTTCCTGCGCGGAAATCACCGCCGGCAAAGTTTCGATGTCGACCACGACCGCTTCAGCCGCGTCTTTGGCCTGCGCCAGCGTCTGCGCAATCACGCAGGCAACGGGATCGCCGACGTAACGCACGCGATCCGTCGGCAGCGCGTCGCGCCGCGGTTTTTTCAGCGGCGAGCCATCGCGATTGTTCAGACCCACGAGACATTTCAGCGGACCGTAATCTTTCAGATCAGCGCCGGTATAGATCGCGAGCACGCCTGGCATCTGCGAAGCCGCCTTGGTGTCGATGCCGCGAATGATGCCGTGCGCGTTGCGGCTGCGAACCATGACGCCATAGGCCTGTCCCGGGAGACTGACGTCGTCGGTGTAGCGTCCCTGGCCGCGCACCAGCATCGGATCTTCCAGCCGCGGCACGGATTGTCCGACGGCGAACTTTTCGGTTGCCAGGCGGTCCTCGGCCGCGTGCTCGGCCCGGTTGGGGATTCCATGGAGATTCATGACGATCAGATCCGGAAGGTCTTGGATAAGGTCTTGGGCCCGTTTGAGATAAAGAACTTAGCCGACCCCGGCAACCGGGCGCCAAACATAGCTCATAGGCGCACCAAGCACGGTATTGCCCTGTATTCCACCCCTGTTACATTTCTGTCGATTTAGGTTTTGGAACAATAGGACCGTTGCCGTCGAGCCCGTTTGATCGTGGTTCCGGCGCGGCAGGAAGGCATTCGAATGAACGACGAGGCCCCGCGCGGCGGCCTCGGCGCCAATGGGGCCAAGGGCCGGCCTCGCTGGGGTCGAAGAACGCCATACGGCATTCGTCGCGAGCCGCGCGAGCATTGGCGAGCGCCGGTCGCTTCACACGACGCCGCGACTTATGCGGCGCTCGACCTTGGCACCAATAATTGCCGCTTGCTGGTGGCGCGTCCGACCCCCGACGGCTTTCGTGTCGTCGATGCATTCTCTCGCATTATCCGTCTCGGCGAAGGTGTCGCGGCCTCCGGGCGCATCAGCGAGGCGGCAATCATGCGCGCCGTCGAAGCGCTTTTTGTCTGCCGCCAGAAAATGCGCGCCCGCGGTGTGGGCCGGGCCCGGCTGATCGCTACGGCGGCTTGCCGCGCCGCGGAAAACGGCGAGGAGTTTCGCGCGCGCGTTGCGAAAGAAGCCGGTCTCGAACTTGAAATCATCGATTCCGCCACCGAAGCGAGACTGGCGGCGACCGGTTGCACCGAGCTGTTCGATCCGGCGGCGAGCGGCATCATTCTGTTCGATATCGGCGGCGGATCGTCAGAATTGGTGCGGCTCAATCGCTCGTCTCCGGGACGAAGCGGGCCGCCGACCCCTGACATTGTCGGCTGGGCTTCGCTGCCGGTCGGCGTCGTCACGCTGGCCGAGCGCTATGGCGGAAAAGCCGTCTCCCGCGAAATCTATCAAGCCATGGTTGAGGAGGTGGCGATCCTGGTCGATCGCTTTGCCGTCGAACATGGCAGCGGTCTCGGCACTTTCCACATGCTCGGCACCTCCGGCACCGTTACCACAATCGCCGGCGTCTTCCTGCGCCTGGCGCGGTACGATCGCCGGCGCGTCGACGGTTGCTGGCTGACCGACGATGAAATTTCGCGCGTGGTGGGCGAGCTCATGGCGATGAGTTTCGAAGAGCGCGCCGCCAACCCTTGCATCGGCGCCGAGCGGGCCGATCTCGTGCTTGCCGGCTGCGCCATTCTCGATGCCATCCGCCGCGCCTTCCCGTGCCGGCGGCTGCGCGTTGCCGATCGCGGGCTGCGCGAAGGCATGCTGGTCGAGATGATGCGCGAGGACGGCGTCTGGGGCGAAGCGTAAAACGCGCATGATCCCGAAAAGTGGGAACCGGTTATCGGACAAGATCATGCGCAAACGAATATTTAGCGACGCACCATGATCAAAGTTAATCGGATCGAGCTGTAATCGATCATGGCGCGGCTCAAGGACCAAAAACGGCGGACCGCGTCGTCGCGGGCCTGGCTCACGCGTCAGATCAGCGATCCTTATGTGGCGCGCGCCAAACGTGAGGGTTTCCGCTCGCGGGCGGCGTTCAAGCTCGCCGAAATCGACGACCGCTACAAATTGCTCAAACCCGGCGCTTGCGTCGTCGATCTCGGCGCCGCGCCCGGCGGCTGGAGCGAGATCGCCGCCCGCCGCGTGGGCGCCGGTGGCCGCGTCGTCGCGCTCGACATTCTGGAGATGAAAACCATTCCTGGCGTCGAGTTTTTGCAGCTCGATTTTCTCGATCGATCGGCGCCGGCACGCCTTGAAGCGCTGCTCGGGGGAAATGGGGAAGGAAAGGGACAAGCAAAAGTCGAAGCAAAGGCAGACGTTGTGCTCTCGGATATGGCAGCGAATGCCACTGGCCACCGTCAGACCGACCATTTGCGCATCATGGCGCTCGCCGAGGCCGCCGCCGACTTCGCACGTCAGGTGCTCGCGCCGGGCGGCGCCTTTCTGTGCAAGGTCCTGCAAGGCGGCGCCGAGGCGACGCTCCTTGCCGAACTCAAGCGCGATTTTGCAAGCGTCAAACATGTCAAGCCGCCGGCGAGCCGTGCCGATTCGGCGGAGCTTTATCTGTTGGCTAAAGGATTTCGCGGTACGGATATGGTCTTGTAAACACGCATCCATATCCGCTTTCGAGGACAAAACCGACATCACAAATTGGGGCCGCTAAGTCCACCTTTGACCCTTACCCGACATGCAAGCTTCTGCTTACGGGGTAAACGCAGACCTCATCACCTGCGACATCACGCCCATTTCTGACTCATTCCAGCCTCCGCGAACGCAGGAAGCTAGCTCAGATCCGTCAAGAACGAACGGCTTGTCCGAAGCGCTGCTTTCCATTCCTGAATTCCATTCAATAGCGAATGCAATGGAAATACGATTTTTATTTGAGCCCTCGTAAATAGCTTCGGGACATGCTCGTTCAAAAGGGAAATGTCATGCACCTCCTTCAAAACCTCGAGCAGAAGTCTGTCGCGCGCAAGTCGATGATCCTCCTTGCCGCCATCACGCTCAGTACGGCGGTGGCGACGAACGCGCTCGCCGCCGGACACGGCGGTGGTGGCGGCCTTGGAGGTGGCGGCGGATTCGGAGGGGGCCACGTTGGTAGTGGATTTGGCGGTGGACACGTGGGTGGCAACGGTCTTGGAGGCGGCGGCGGATTCGGAGGGGGCCACATCGGTGGTGGCGGTGGATTCGCTGCTGGACATATCGGCGTCGGATCGGTCGGCGGCCGCATAGGTGGCGACCGTCCGGGAGGACACGGAGACGCGTACCTCGGCAACCGTGGTGTGTACAACCTTCATGGCACCCACATGGGCGGTGGCCTCTACGACAGAGATCACGACAGAGATCACGATAGAGATCACCACTTCCGCAATCGCTTCGTCGTCGTCCCCGGCTATGACGACTACTATGACGACTACGATTACGGCCTGGGCGATTACGCCGGCGACAGCGCGTGCTTCCAGTATCGACATGTTCACACCACCGCCGGCTGGCAGTGGCGTCAGGTCTGGGTCTGCAACTGAGCCCACAGCAGAACTCATTTAGATCGGACTCCGGGGAGAGCACCATGCATACGAGAAGATTTGAGTGGAAGGCGCCAGCGATGCTTTTCCTAGTTACATCCGTGGCCCTCGCCGGCACATTCATAGCGATCGAACACGCGCATGCGCAGGGCGCCGGTGTCACCCCGCATGCCCAAGGTAGAAATCCTTTCCCCGCCACGTCGTCGCCATTGCTGAATCGCAGTCCCTCAATGCCACCACCGGTCTTCAATCCATCGAGCCCGTACACTGTGCCTCACTCACCCGAGGCCCCCGTCTCGCCGGCAAGTCCGGGATCGGTATTTGGATCAAGTCCGAGCACCGGGGTTAATTGAGTTACCCAATGAATACTTTTGAGGAGAGGCGGTCGCGCGCCCGATTGACCAAAGCGCGGAGTGCACTTCAAGATTTTCAGGGCCGGAGTACGCAGATCCACGACTTGCGCGAACAACTGTTGGATGAGCTGAATCACAGGCTCAAGAACAATTTGCAAATACTCCACGGCCTTCTGCTAATTGCGTTGCACAAGACAGACA
>DATAYT010000064.1:0-15098 GCA_036272395.1 Xanthobacteraceae bacterium | reverse complement strand
GGAAAATCGGAATAGGCGACGACCGCCGTTTTGGCATTGAGCGTCTTCGCCGCCGCCACGCCCAAGGCGTAACCGGCGTGCCACATGGTGAATGAGGTACGGACATAATCTGGCGCGAGGTTGGTGATGAACGCGGTGCCGGCATTCATAATGACCGCAAGCTTCTTGCCCGCGGTCACGAGCGGGGCGGAAGCAATCGCGTCGGGCGAATAGACCCAGCCCGCCAGCGCATCGACTTTGTCCTGGGTCAGGAGTTCCTGAACCGCGATTTTGGCGTCGGCGCCGCTGGGCGCCTTGGAGTCGCGCTTGATGAAGGTGATGGTATACGGCTTTACCTGATCGGGATTCAATTTCAGATAAAGCTCCATGCCGCGGTCCATTTGGCGGGCAAATTCGGCGCCGATTCCGGTATAGGGCAGCACAACGCCGACCTTCACCTCCTGCGCCAAGGCTGCCTGCGCGAAGGCCGCACCGCCTGAAATAGTCAGTGCGGCAATGGCCGCCATCACTGGTTTGGACATTCGCAGCTCCCTCTGTCTTATTGGTCGGAGCGGCGAGATTTGAACTCGCGACCCCCAGTCCCCCAGACTGGTGCGCTAACCGGGCTGCGCTACGCTCCGAGACCGTGGCGACTATAGTGATTGGTCATTTTGCTCGCAACATCCGCTCGCCATCGGCACTGCCGCAACGTAAAGTCGACGTTGAGTCGGTTGTCGCTTTCCCAGTCGTAGATCAATCGTGAAACGTCTTTACAGCGCTACGCAAAATTCGATCCGCGGACTGGTCGACGGCTTTAAGACCGAGCCGGCGCTGCGCGATGAAGGGGTTCTGGTCGTCATCGGGTTGGTGTTGGGCTTGGTTATTGCTCCGGGCGGCGCCTGGTACGCGGCCATGATCGGCACATTGCTCATCGTGCTCGCCGTAGAATTCCTCAACACCGGGATCGAAAAGCTCGCCGATCATGTGACGCCCGAGCAGCACAGCGAAATCAGGCGCATTAAGGATTTTGGCTCCGCTGCCGTGTTCTGCAGTTTGAGTCTTGCCGGGCTGGTGTGGCTGGTGGCGCTTGCCGTCCGCTGCGGATTGCTTGGATAGGCAGTCGACGCGCTTGCCGGTTGTGTATGCATTGACGCGACGCCATCAAGTGATAATTCACGGCAAAGCGAGCGGAATTGGCCATCGTTGCCCGGCAATTGGTATTGGATTTCGCGCTATAATGGTCGGCTCGCGAAGGACGATCCGTGACTATCAGGCAGACTATCATCCGCGGCGGGATGGAGTGTTTGTATTTCTCCGGGGCCCATATTGTGTCCCGGCCCTTCGTCGGCGGGGTTGGAGCAATCCTCGCACTGCATCACGTCCGGCCGCCGCGGCCGGACCGTTTCCAGCCGAACCGCTTGCTCGAAGTGACGCCGCGGTTTCTCGCGCGGCTGGTGCGAGGCTTACGGCGCTCGGGATTGGAATTCATCGCCCTCGACGAGATGCACCGCCGCATGGTCGAAGGTGATTTCGCGAAACGCTTTATCTGCCTGACCTTCGACGATGCATATCGCGACACGCTACGCTTCGCCTATCCCGTGCTTAAGGATGCAGGCGTGCCATTTGCGATCTACGTGCCGACCAGTTTTCCGGATCGCCTCGGAGATTTGTGGTGGCTGGCGCTTGAGGCGGTGATCGCGCGCAACAATCGCATCGGCCTGGCTATCGACGGACGCGATCGCAAATTCGACTGCTACACCTTGGCGGAAAAGCGATCGCTGTATCACGGGCTTTATTGGTGGCTGCGCGACCGCTCCACGGAAAATGAAATGCGCGACATCGTTCGCAGGCTCGCGGCATTTTATCAGGTCGACATTGCCGCGTTTTGCGCCGAACTGTGTATGGACTGGAGCGAGCTTGCGCAACTCGCGGCTGATCCGCTCGTCACCATCGGCGCGCATACGGTCAATCATCCGATTCTTCTGCGGCTGCCGAAGGAGGCGGCGCGCTCTGAAATGGATTTGAGCCGATCGGTGATCGAAGCGGCTCTCGGCGTGAGGCCGGCGCATTTATCCTATCCTTATGGCGATCGCACCGCCGCGGCGGCGCGCGAGTTTGAACTCGCCGCGCAACTTGGTTTCAAGACGGCGGTAACGGCGCGCCCAGGCGTTCTGTTCGCCGCGCATAGCCAATGCATGACAGCGCTGCCGCGGATCGTCGTGGACGGCAATTATCAGCGCATGCGCTATCTGCGCGTGCTGCTATCAGGCGCCGCTACCGCGATGTGGAATGGATTTCGGCGCGTCGACGCGGCGTAAGGCGGACACCGTCTATGGAATTTGGATCAAGCTTTTGCAATCTTCATTGCCGGATCGTGGGTCTGGACATCCAGCTGATCAATGGCATTGCAGGCAATATCCAACCCAATCCGACGATCACATAATACAGGATTGATAACACGGTGCTGTCGCGGATGACCGGAAACTGCGCGGCGGTCATGGCGATAAGCGCCCAGACGATCACAAGCACAAAAAGCGCGACCGCGCCGATAAGCTTTCGAAACCGCACAGGCATGGCCGCGAACATATTCCATTGTTGCGAGGGCAGGGCGCAGCACTATATGGTCCGCGCGCCCGCGACAAGAACATGATGACGGCTATTCAAGCTCTGTATCGTGACGATTTGGACCATGGCCGCGCGATCCGGCTGTGGCTTTACGTTGTCGCCGCGCTCATCTTCGCCATGGTCGTGGTCGGCGGCGCGACGCGGCTGACGGAATCGGGGCTCTCGATTACCGAATGGCAGCCGGTCACCGGCACGCTGCCGCCGCTCAGCGAAGCGCAGTGGCAGACGGAATTTCAGAAGTATCAGGCGATTCCGCAGTACCGGCAGCTGAACGCTGGAATGAGCCTTGCCGATTTTAAGACGATCTACTGGTGGGAGTGGGTGCACCGGCTCATCGGCCGCGTCATTGGTGTGATTTTCTTTGTGCCGTTCGTCTGGTTTCTGTGGCGCGGCTGGATTCCGCGCAACCGCCGCGCCGGCCTATGGGCGATTCTGGCGCTTGGCGCGCTGCAGGGCGCGATCGGGTGGTGGATGGTGGCTTCCGGTCTCGCCGATCACGTCGAAGTGTCTCAATACCGCTTGGCGACGCATCTCGTCCTGGCCTGTCTGATTTATGTCGCCGTGGTCTGGACCGGCATAAGGTGGCAGGACGAGCGGACGGATTCGCCTTTCCCGGAAATAACCAAATCCGTCCCACCGGTGACTATTCGCGCCGGCGCCATGGGGCTCGTGGTACTTCTACTCGTTCAGATCTATCTCGGCGCTTTGGTCGCCGGTTTGCGCGCCGGGCATGCCTATAACACCTGGCCGTTGATCGATGGCGGACTGGTTCCGCAATCCGCGCGTCTATTCTTCGACGTGCCGGCGTGGCGGAATTTTTTTGAAAATCCGCTCACCGCGCAGTTCGATCACCGCATGCTCGGCTATGTGATCGGACTGTTGGCGCTTCTGCAGCTGTTCAATGTGGCCAAACTGGTCAAGCGCGATACCATCTTCACAAGCGCCGCTCTGGTCGCCGCGGCGGTTATTGTGCAAGTAGCGCTCGGCATTTGGACGCTGCTGTCGGTGGCCGCGCTACCGCTCGCGCTTTTGCACCAGGCGACCGCGATGATCACGTTGACCTTCGTGGTCATTCACGCGGCACATGCGATCCCGTCAAAGGTCTCGGCAACTGGCGCCATGAGGGGATGAATGAGCGAATTCAACCGGCAGGCCCATTGGCAGAAGGCCTATAAGGAAAAAGGTGAAAAGCAAGTCAGCTGGTTTCAGGAGAAACCCGTTCTCTCCTTGGAGCTGATCCATGGCGTCGGCGTAAAACCGGATTCAGCGATTATCGATATCGGCGGCGGAGCCTCTCGCCTCGTGGATGTCTTGGTCAATGAGGGCCATCGCGCCCTCACGGTGCTTGATCTGTCTGATGAAGCCGTCGCGATTACGAGGTCGCGGCTCGCCGACCGCGCGGCGCTGGTCAAATGGATCGTCACCGATGTGACCGAATGGGAGCCGTCCCGGCAGTACGATCTGTGGCACGATCGCGCCGCGTTTCATTTCCTCACCGAGGCGACCGACCGCGCCGCCTATCTTGATCGCCTGATGCGGGCGATCCGGCCGGGCGGCCATGCCATCATCGCAACTTTCGCCATCGATGGCCCCGAGCGGTGTAGCGGCTTGCCCGTCATGCGCTACGACGCAACGCTGTTATCCGCCGCCCTTGGGCGCACACTCGCGTTGATTGGAACGCGCCGCCACGATCACACGACTCCAACCGGCGGCGTTCAGCGGTTTCTGTTCAGCGTATTCAGGCGCGAATAGAGCAACCAAGCTTTTCGCTTAGGCTGCTTCGAGCGCCTGCTCGAGATCGGCAATGATGTCGTCCTTGTCTTCGATGCCGATCGATAGTCTCACGACGTCTGGTCCGGCTCCGGCCTGGATTTTTTGCGCGTCGGTGAGCTGGCGATGCGTTGTCGAGGCCGGGTGGATAATCAGCGAGCGGGTATCGCCGATGTTGGCAAGGTGCGAAAACAATTTCACGTTGGTGACCAGATTGACGCCGGCGTCGTAGCCGCCCTTGAGCCCGAAGGTGAATACCGCGCCGGCGCCGAGCGGACAATATTTCTTGGCGAGGTTGTGATAGCGGTCGCCCGGCAATCCCGGATAGCTGACCCACGCCACTTTTGGATGCGCCGCGATCCATTCGGCGACCGCTTGCGTGTTCTCGCAGTGCTTTTGCATGCGCAGCGGCAGCGTCTCGATCCCGGTGAGGATGAGGAAGGCGTTAAACGGCGAAATCGACGAGCCGATGTCGCGCAAGGCGAGCATGCGGCACGCCATCGCGAAACCGAAATTGCCGAAGGTTTCGTGCATGACCACGCCGTGATATTCGGGCCGCGGCTCGCTCAGCATCGGATAGCGCCGTTCCCGCGACCAGTTGAACGTACCGCCGTCGACGATCATGCCGCCCATGGAATTGCCGTGGCCGCCGAGAAATTTGGTCAGCGAATGCACGACGATGTCGGCGCCATGGTCGATCGGTTTGCACAGATAGGGCGTCGCCAGCGTGTTATCGACGATGTAAGGCACGCCGGCGCGGCGCGCGATCTGCGCCACCGCCCCCATGTCGGTGATGACGCCGCCAGGGTTGGCGATCGACTCGGTGAAGATCGCTTTGGTTTTTGGACTGATCGCTCGCTCAAAAGAGGAGATATCGTCCGGATCGGCCCAGACGACATTCCAATTGAAGTTTTTGAAGGCGTGGTTGAATTGATTGATTGAGCCGCCGTAAAGCTTCTTGGACGCGACGAATTCATCGCCCGGCTGCAACAGGCAATGAAAGATCAAAACTTGCGCGGAGTGGCCGGTCGCTGTTGCCACGCCTGCAGTGCCGCCTTCCAGCGCGGCGACGCGCTCTTCCAGCACCGCCGTGGTGGGATTGCCGATGCGCGTATAGATGTTGCCGAATGTCTGCAGACCGAACAGCGACGCGGCGTGATCGACGCTCTCAAATACGTAAGAGGTGGTCTGATAGATCGGTGTGGCCCGGGCGCCGGTCGTGGGATCGGGCTGCGCGCCAGCATGAACCGCAAGCGTGGCAAAACCCGGAATGCGTTCGCTCATCATGTCTTCCTTTGCGCCCGATTCTGATTGGAAAATCGGCAAGGGGAACCAAATGGACCGGGATTATAGGACCGGCCTGCTAAGCACTAGCATTTTGCAATATCAAGCACTTTCCGGGGGAAACGAGAAGGAGCGAAACCCGGTATCGGCCCTATCGGTTAATCGGCTGCGAAACCACAGCCTTCCTGACAGATTGCTCTGAAAAGCAGATCGTCCGAACGCAGGTATTTGTCTGTGCCCAGGGCGTGCCGTCAGCGGCTCTTTCCAGGTCCTCGTCGGATGGAGTGAAAGTGAGGAATTTTTCTTCCTCGGTTTGATCAAGAACGGCAGCAGTAGCGTGGCGATGGTCGTCCATGGAAAAGACTCCTCCCCAGCGCGCCCCATTCTTGCCGGGCGCCGCTTTGCGCACAACCGGCGCACACGCATGGCAGGCAGCATCCGGCGAGGTGGTCCCAATGAGGTTTGCGCTACTTATCCTTGGAATTTTCGCGGCTAGCAGCTGCATTGGTAAGCCCGCCGAGGCGGCGCAAAACTACCCGTGGTGCGCCTATTACGATCTCGGGACGGCAGGTTTCAGAAATTGCGGGTTTGCGACATTGCAACAATGCCTGGACGACGTCAGCGGGCTTGGCGGAAATTGTTCACCCAGTCCGTACCCGATCTCGCCGGAATCCCGCCCGTTAACGAGGCGCCCAAGGCACCATTCTCATTAAAGCGGCAACGGATTGCGCGAACAGGCAGCGGGTATGGAGCTCACCATCGCTTTCGCGCTCGTCAACGGGTCATTGGCTGCCGTCTTGGCGTGAAGCGCGATTGGCCGCGGCGGTAGCGCCGCCGGGAGCGCTGGTTCGGTTGAGCGACATGCGCTGCAGCCCGCTGATCGGCGCTTTTTTCGAGCTCAGCGTGCGCGTGTTGACGCCAATCCACGCGATCTCCGAAGACAGCCGGCCATACTCGATCTTGGGGCAGCGGTTCATGACGACCTTCATGCCATTGGCTTCGGCGAGTGCGGCCGCTTCGTCATTGCGAATGCCGAGCTGCATCCAGATCACTTGCGGCCGCGGATTGAGCGACAGCGCTTCTTGAACGATCGGCAGCGCATATTGCGAAGCGCGGAATATGTCGACCATATCGATCGGTTCAGGGATGTCGCTCAGCCGCGCGTAAATTTTCTGTCCGAGCATTGTCTCGCCAGCGTGCCCGGGATTGACCGGGATCATGCGATAGCCGTGTTCCAAAAGATATTTGAACGCGAAGTAGCTCGGCCGATTTTCCTTCTCCGAAGCACCGACCATGGCGATCGTTTTCACGGTGTTGAGGATGCCGCGAATATAACTGTCGGGATAAGCGTCGTGATTCATTATCTGTGCTCGAAGGAGATGCTGTTCAGCGATCCTGCCATTTCGGGTCGCGCTTTTCGATGAAGGCGCTGATGCCTTCCTCGGCATCGCGCGCCAGCATGTTCTCGACCATCACCTGCGAGGCATAGTCGTAGGCGTCGCCGAGCGACATTTCCGCCTGCCAGTAGAATGCTTGCTTGCCGATCTTGACGATCGCCGTCGATTTGGCGGCGATTTTTTCCGCGAGCTTGATCGCGGCCGCGCGTTCCTGGCCGGCGGGTACGACCTCATTGACCAGACCAATGCGGGCGGCCTCGTCCGCCGATATCAAGTCGCCGGTGAGCAACATCTGCATGGCATGTTTGCGTGAGACGTTGCGCGACAGGGCCACCATCGGCGTCGAGCAGAACAGGCCGATATTGACTCCTGGCGTCGCGAATTTCGCGGCTTGCGAAGCGACAGCGAGGTCGCAACTGGCGACAAGCTGGCAGCCGGCCGCGGTCGCCGTTGCCTGCACGGACGCGATCACAGGCTGCGGCAGCGTCACGATTTGCTGCATCACGCGGCTGCACAGGCCCATGATGTGCTTGAAATAGGCGCGGCCGCGGTCCGCCCCAGAACGATGCGCATTGAGCTCCTTCAGATCGTGTCCGGCGGAAAAGGCTGGGCCATTTGCCGCGAGCACCACGACGCGCACGGTGCGGTCGCGAGCAATTACTGAAAGTGCTTCCCCCAGCGTCTCCAAGAGCGCTTTGGATAGACTATTGCGGGCTTC
This sequence comes from Xanthobacteraceae bacterium, assembly GCA_036272395.1. GTDB lineage: Bacteria > Pseudomonadota > Alphaproteobacteria > Rhizobiales > Xanthobacteraceae > BOG-931. The sequence goes on along the minus strand of DATAYT010000064.1, from coordinate 7,325 downwards.
CGGCCGGTTCAGTGTCAGAATGGCGATTCCGCCGCGATCCTCGCGAAGCAGAACGAGCGGCGAGGGCGTGGACGCGGCGGTCGCGGTTTGGGCGCTCATGGGACTGACAAGCTCATGTGGCCAACAAGCTCATGCAACAAGCTCATGGGGCCGAGAATTACCCTTGCTTATTTTGCAATCGGTTAGCGTCATTGTATCGAAATACCGGGAGGCATGCATGTGCCAAGCTCGATACGATGGCCGGTATGACACGGATTGACCCAAAGCCGACGGGCACGAGTCACACGCGTGCCAGTGAAATGGCCACCCCGGCCTTGACGCGCAAGGAGCTCCTTGAGCGGCTTCGCATTGAATTCCCGGATGCCGGCCATGCCGTCGGCGATTTTGAGATCGAGGAGCTCTGGCGCGGCGGCTGCCGCTTGCGCCAGCGTTACGACAAGCGCGGCTTGCGGCCGGGCGGCACGCTGTCCGGCGCTACGATGATGGCGCTTGGCGACTTTGCCATGTATCTCGCCGTCTTGTCGGCGATCGGCTGGGTGCCGCTCGCGGTGACCACCAATTTGAGCATCAATTTTCTCAGAAAACCTCCTCCAGGCGACCTCATTGCCGAGGCGCGCTTGCTCAAGCTCGGAAAACAACTTGCCGTGGGCGAGGTGATCATTCGCGCACACGGCGGCGAAGACGTGGTCGCTCACGTCACATCCACTTATTCGATCCCTGCGGTAAAATAATACCGTAAGGGGAAGTCATTGGTACTAAGCGATATTCGCCTGAGCTGTTGACTACGGGAAGGGGCTCGGCTTAAAAGCAGCGCGCGCCGGCGAAGCTCACCACGAAATAATGGAAATGTAGCCATGACAAGCTATTCGGCGAAGCCCGCCGAGATCGAGAAGAAGTGGGTGATGATCGACGCGGACGGTCTGGTGGTCGGCAGGCTCGCTTCGCTCGTGGCGCTGCGGCTGCGCGGCAAGCACAAGCCAACGTTCACGCCGCACGTCGACTGCGGCGACAACGTCATCGTGATCAACGCATCCAAAGTTGTGCTCACCGGGCGCAAGGTGCAGCAGAAAATCTATCATAAGCACACCGGATTTATCGGCGGCATCAAGGAGCGCTCGGCCAAGGCCATTCTAACCGGCCGGTTTCCCGAGCGGATCGTTGAGAAGGCGGTCGAGCGCATGCTCCCGCGCGGCCCGCTCGGTCGTCGTCAGCTCGGCAATCTGCGGGTCTATCCGAACGCCGAGCACCCGCACGATGCCCAGCAGCCGGAAAAACTCGATATCGGCGCGATGAACCGCAAGAATAAGAGGACTGCCTAAATGGCCGAGACGATCCAGACGCTCGAAGAACTGTCGTCGCTGAAACCCGCGGCCGCGCCGCAGCCGCCCAAATATGTTCAGAAGCTCGACAAGCAGGGCCGCGCTTACGCGACCGGCAAGCGCAAGGATGCGGTGGCGCGAGTCTGGATCAAAATGGGCGCCGGCAAGATCGTCGTCAACGAGCGCCCGGTGGAGACTTATTTTGCGCGGCCGGTCCTGCGCATGATGATTGCGCAGCCGCTCGTCGCCTCAAATCGCCAGGGACAATACGACGTCGTGTGCACCGTGTCCGGCGGCGGCCTGTCAGGTCAGGCCGGCGCCGTGCGCCACGGCCTTTCCAAGGCGCTGATGCGCTACGAGCCGGAATTGCGCGCCGTGCTCAAGCGCGGCGGCTTTCTCACCCGCGATCCGCGCGTGGTCGAGCGTAAGAAATACGGCCGCGCCAAAGCGCGCCGCAGCTTCCAGTTCTCGAAGCGGTAATCGCGCCGGTTTTAACGGGTCAGACCTAGAAAAACGCCATCGTGCGAATTTCGATGCTTTCCCGCGGCCGTGCGTGCGGTGGCGTGGTCGGATCTTCGAACGCGGTATGCGCGGTCCAGCGCGCGCGGCCGTCTTTCAGCGAATCGAACACTTTGAATACGTACGCCTCCTCGCGCCGCATGCGCGGGAACCAGTACCATTTGTGCGCCGGGTTGTACTTGATCGCATAGGTCTGGCCGATGCGTCCGGGCGCGCGACGCTCCGAGACAATCATGTCCTGCGGCGACAGCGTTTGCGCGTCCGCCATGGCCAGCGGATAGGTCTCGACCGGATGGCGGATCGGCCGCCACACCTGGATAATGGCGAAACGCCGCTGCAATAATTGTTCGGCTTCGTCGGGGAGGATATCGCGCACCCGCTGCGGCGCCGACCATTCCGTATAGTCGTTGTGCACGCGGCGGACGACCTCGCGGATTTTCTTCGACTCGCGCAATTCATCATCGGCGGTGCGCAGCGTGTGGTCGAACACGACCACGCGCTTGGCGCCGCTCTCCGCTTTGATCAGCGCCTCCATCTCCGGGTAGTAGACGCGGCGGATTTCATCCTCGTCGTAGAATTCCTTTATTTTGGTGTCGTGGCGGACGAAGCGAAAGCCATGGCGCTCAAGCACAAAATCCTTCGTGTGCGGGCGACCATTGTGAATCGTGACCCGGCGCGGATCGGGCTTACCGCCGGAGCGCGTGTCGCTGCCGCCGGGGCCGGCGACGATGGTGAAGACCTTGCTGCCATCATCTACGATGTAATTGAGCGTCGCCTCGATCTGGTCAGGCGCTCGCTCGAGCTCGGCGCTTTGGGCTGCGGCTTGCGGCATGGCGAACTCCTTGGTGAACTCCTTCTCGGTCGCCCCTCAATTTAGGTGCCGCGAGCCGCCAGGGGAAGCGCGCTGGCGCAGCACCGACTGGAGAAAAATTCAAGCGACTTGCCTGTCCGAAGGCATAGCGCATCTACCCGAAGGCATAACGTGGTCGCTTCGGGCAAAGAAAAAGGGCGCCATCGGCGCCCTTAAGTTTGCATCGCTACGGCAATGCCGGGAGGATCACGCGCTACGCTGAGTAGTACATTTCAAACTCGACCGGATGCGGGGTGTGTTCGAAGCGAATGATCTCGGCCATCTTCAGCTCAATGTAGCTGTCGATGAAGTCGTCATCGAACACGCCGCCCGCCTTTAGGAAGTCGCGGTCCTTGTCGAGATTGCCGAGCGCCTCGCGCAGGCTGCCGCACACCGTCGGAATCTTCTTCAGCTCTCTCGGCGGCAGATCGTAGAGATCCTTGTCGGTCGGCTCGCCGGGGTTGAGCTTGTTCTTGATGCCGTCGAGGCCGGCCATCAGCATCGCGGCAAAACCGAGATACGGATTGCACAGCGGGTCGGGGTAACGCACCTCGACGCGCTTGCCCTTGGCCGACGAGGCTAGCGGAATGCGGCAGCCGGCTGATCGGTTACGAACCGAATAGGCCAGCAGCACTGGGGCCTCAAATCCAGGAACAAGCCGCTTGTAGGAGTTCGTCGTTGGATTGGTAAACGCATTGATCGTACGCGCATGCTTCAAGATGCCGGCGATGTATTGCAACGCCGTCTCCGAAAGATCAGCGTATTTGTTGCCAGCGAAGAGCGGCTTGTCGCCTTTCCAGATCGATTGATGGCAGTGCATGCCGGAACCGTTGTCGCCATAGATCGGCTTCGGCATGAAAGTCGCGGTCTTGCCGTAGACCTGGGCCACCTGCTGGATGCAGTATTTGTAGATCTGCATCTGGTCGGCCATGCGCACCATCGGCGCAAACTTCATCCCGAGCTCGTGCTGCGCCGAGCCGACTTCGTGATGGTGCTTCTCCACCTTGACGCCCATCCGCGCCATGGCTGCGAGCATTTCCGAGCGCATGTCTTGCGCTGTGTCGAGCGGCGGCACCGGGAAGTAACCTTTCTTGAAGCCGATGTGGTGGCCGAGATTGCCGCCCTCGTATTCGGTATCGGAATTTGTTGGGAACTCTACGGAGTCTATGCGGAAACCGGTGTTGTACGGAGTTGCCGAGTATTTCACGTCATCGAAGATGAAGAATTCGGCTTCCGGTCCAAAGAACACGGTGTCGCCGATGCCCATCGATTTAACGAGGCCCGCCGCTTTTTTGCAGATCGAACGCGGGTCGCGGTTGTAGGGCTCTCCGGTCAGCGGTTCGAGGGTGTCGCAAACCAAAACCAGCGTGGTCTCGGCAAAGAACGGATCGATACAGGCGCTTTCCGGATCCGGCATCAGCTGCATGTCGGACTCGTGAATTGCCTTCCAGCCCGCGATCGAAGAGCCGTCGAACATGATGCCTTCGGCGAATGTGTCTTCGTCGACCGTGGTGATGTCGGTGGTGACGTGCTGCCATTTGCCGCGCGGATCGGTGAATCGGAAATCGACGTATTTGACGTCGTTATCCTTGATCATTTTCATGACATTCTTCGGCGTCGTCATGTTATGCGTACCCTTTCGTGGTGCTGTTTGATGCTTTGCCCCGTACCGGTTCATTCCACTTGATCGCCAGCAGGCGCAAGCAGTCCGACCAGCAATTTAGATGGCGTCGAGTCCGGATTCCCCTGTCCTGATCCGGATCGCTTCTTCGATGTTCGAGACGAAGATTTTGCCGTCGCCGATCCGCCCGGTTTGAGCGGCGCGCCGGATCGCCTCGATGGCTTTTTCGACCATGTCGTCACCAAGCACAATCTCGATTTTTACTTTCGGCAAAAAATCGACGACGTACTCGGCCCCACGGTACAGTTCCGTGTGGCCCTTCTGACGACCGAATCCCTTGGCTTCGGTTACCGTTATTCCTTGCAGACCGACTTCCTGCAGCGCCTCCTTCACTTCATCGAGCTTGAACGGCTTGATGATCGCCTCGATTTTTTTCATCGCGTCCCGTCTCCCGGCCCCCCAAACGTGCAGAGAATCCGTCGTGGAACCGACCCTTGGTTAGCAGGTCCCGTGCCAATGCCGCTCGTGACGGAAATCCATTTTGTGATCAGCGGGTTATGTCACGAAAGCACGATCGCCGCCGGCTTGAGGAAGCAAGCGTAGCTAAAAAACTAGGCAGCCTGCCTATAAATTTGTCAACGTAGTCGCCGTCGCGCCGCCTTCGCGCATTCTGCCGTTCGGATATTGTGCGTGAATGATCGAGCTCCTTAGCACTGCTGAGATGGCAGAAGCCGACCGATTGACGATCGCTGGCGGCACAGCCGGCCGCGCGCTGATGGAAAACGCCGGCAAGGCAGTCGCACAGGCGGTTGCGGGACGTCAAAGCGCCGGCGGCCGCGTCGTTGTGCTTGCCGGTCCCGGCAATAACGGCGGCGATGGTTTTGTTGCCGCGCGATTGCTGGCGGAGCGAGGCTATCCGGTGACGGTCTTGCTCGTCGGCGCGCCGGACAAATTGAAAGGCGATGCTGCGACCGCTGCAAAAGCGTGGGATCGCGGCGTCGCAGCGGCCAAGCCGGGCGAGCTCGCGGGCGCTGACATCGTCATCGACGCGCTGTTTGGCGCCGGCCTGGATCGCCCGGTCAGCGGCTTGGCGCAGGCGATGATCGAGGCTGTGAACGCGCAAGCCGCACCGGTCGTCGCCGTTGATCTGCCGAGCGGCGTCAATGGCGCCACTGGCGCGGTTATGGGCGCCGCAATCAAGGCCCAACAGACAGTCACGTTTTTTCGCAAGAAGCCCGGCCATCTGCTGATGCCGGGTCGGGCATATTGCGGCAAGGTCTCGGTTGCCCCGATCGGCATCCCGGCCACGGTGCTGGAGCGCATCCATCCACGAACGTCTGAAAACGTTCCGGAGCTGTGGCGCGCCAAATTCTCTGTGCCGCGCGCGCAGGGCCACAAATACGATCGCGGTCACGCGGTCGTCGTTTCGGGTCCCTCTTGGTCGACCGGCGCTGCGAGGCTAGCGGCGCGAGGTGCTTTGCGCGCAGGCGCCGGCCTGGTGACGATTGCAACTCCGCGCGAGGCGCTTGCCGTCAATGCCGCGGCCAATCTTGCCATCATGGTGCGGCCGGTCGATGGGGCTGCCGAGCTGGCGCGCTTTCTTGCCGACCCGCGGCTAAACGCCGTTGCTATCGGCCCGGGGCTTGGTGTGAGCGATGCGACTTGCGAACTGGTTTTGGCGGCGCTGAGCGGCGAACGCACCGTGGTCATCGACGCCGACGCGATCACGAGCTTTGCAAAATCCCCGCAGCGGCTCGCCACAGCCCTCAAAGAGAGGGGTGAAAGGGCCACGATCCTGACACCCCACGAGGGCGAGTTTTCGCGTTATTTCCATGCCTTGGACGAGGATACTAAAGTAGGATCGAAGTTGGAAAGGGCGCGCCGCGCTGCAGAACTCGTCGGCGCGGTGGTTCTCCTCAAAGGGCCCGATACGGTCGTGGCCGGTCCGGACGGCCGCGCCTCGATTGCGGCGAATGCGCCCGCCTTTTTGGCGACCGCAGGGGCTGGTGACGTATTGACCGGAATAACGGCCGGGCTATTGGCCCAGCGCATGCCTGCATTTGAAGCGGCCTCGGCGGCGGTATGGCTCCATGGCGAGGCCGCTTGCGCGTTTGGCCTTGGGCTGATCGCGGAGGACCTGCCCGAGCAACTGCCTGGCGTCTATCGTGCCTTGTTTGGCTGAGCTCCGGCGGGCGGCATCCTGGCCTATTTTGTGGTGGCCTGTGCAGCTTAAATGATATAAGCGCGCCGGCGGGCCGGCCTGCCTGTTGCGGGCGTGGCGGAATTGGTAGACGCGCGGGACTTAGAATCCCGTGACGAAAGTCGTGGGGGTTCGAGCCCCTCCGCCCGCACCAGCCGGGCGGTTTCTCCAGAACTTCGGCCCAAAGCTTGGGCGAATATGCCGGAAACGGCAAAATATTTTGGTCCGAAAAATGGGCCGTGAAGAGTAGTGCCGATGGAAGTAACCGAAACTGCCGCTGCGGGGTTAAAGCGCGAATTTCGCGTCATCGTGCCCGCGACCGATCTCGAAGCCAAGGTCAATGCCCGGCTCGATGACATCAAAGGCCGTGTGCAACTAAGGGGCTTTCGCCCCGGCAAGGTGCCGGTCGCGCATCTCAAGCGCCTTTACGGCAAATCCGCCATGGCGGAGGTGATCGAAGCGGCCGTGCGTGAAGCCAATTCGCAGATCGTGACCGAGCGCGGTCTCAAATTGGCGACCGAGCCGAAAGTGGTCCTGCCGCCCGAGGAAGGTGCGGTCGAAGGCATTATCGCCGGCAAGGCTGACCTTGCTTACACGGTTGAAATGGAGATCGTGCCGCCGATCCCACTGGCCGATTTCAAAGCCATCAAGCTCGAGCGGCTTACAGCTCCGCTCGAGGATTCCGAGATCGATCAGGCCTTGCAGACCATCGCCGAGCAGAGCCGTCCCTTCAACGACAGTGCCGATGCGCCGGCAGCGCAGGGCGACCGCGTCACGATCTCGTTCCAAGGCAGCATTGACGGGGAGCCATTCGAG
>DATAYT010000063.1:0-19604 GCA_036272395.1 Xanthobacteraceae bacterium | reverse complement strand
AATGCTGCTCTTCAAGAAGCCGTGCAAAAACAGAGCGGCTTTAGCACCCGATATCGCCTTGCGCTCAGCGCGAATTCCGGCGAGCGCTGGCTCGCAACGAGCGGCGCCGTTTTCGTTGAGGGCGGCGCCGCCAGACGCGTCGTCGGGTTGTGCTACGACGTGACCGAGCGCGCCAATCTCGAAACTGAGTTGCGGAGCAGGATCAAGCAGCAAGAAGCCCTGGCGCAGCTTGGCGAGCGGGCATTGACGGAGTCGGATCTGGAGCGGCTCTTAAACGACGCGGTCAGCGCGATTGCGCTGACGCTCAATATCGATTTCGTCAAGATCCTGGAATTGCTGCCCGGCGATACCGAGCTGTTGCTGCGAGCCGGGCATGGTTGGAAATCCGATCTGGCCGGTTCAATTTTAACCACAACGGCGCCGAATAGTTTTGCGTGGTTCACCCTTGACTCGGCGACTCCGACTGTCGTGGACGATTTCGACGCCGAGGCGCGTTTCGAGGTGCCGAGCTATTTGACGGATCACAACTGCAAGAGCGCCGTGACCGTGAGTATCGCCGGCCGCGACGGCCGAGCCTATGGCATCCTCGGCGTCTGTACCGCCAAGAAAAGAAGATTTGATTCGCAGGACATTTCGTTTCTGGCTGCGATCGGCAACCTTTTGGCGGGCGCTATTCAGCGCCGCCAGCTCGAACAGCGCCACGAATTGATGATCCGCGACATGCGGCATCGCACCGGCAATCTGTTTTCGCAGCTCTTGGCATTGTTCTCGCAGACCGCGCGGACTTCGAAGGGTATTCCCGACCTCACCAGCAAGTATCAGGCGCGTGTCCTGGCGATGGCGAATGCTCATCGCTTGATCACCGAGGGCGGCTGGAAATCGATCCCGATCATGGAGCTGCTCTACGTCGTGTTGGGACCCTATATCGATCGGGTGTTGTTCGACGGCCCGAACTTCGATCTCGAGCCCGATCCGGTCTTCCATTTGAGCGCGGCCCTGCACGAGCTTGCCGCCAACGCCATGAAGCACGGCAGCCTGTCGCGACCGAAGGGTCAACTCGAGCTGCGCTGGTCGGTGAGCCGCGCGCAGCGCGGCATGACGCTCAATCTCGATTGGGTTGAGAAAAACGGCCCGCCGGCGCGGCGCCCGCGCAAGCTCGGCTTCGGCATGCGGCTCATTGATCTCGTTATCCGGCGGCAGCTCAATGGCGAAGTCGCCTATTCATATTCGCGCAAGGGGCTGAGCGTAAAACTTGCCGTGCCGCTGACACATGAACGCTGGCCGAGCCGCAGCGCTCGATCGTTGCCCACAGCCCCCTCGCTGCCCTGAATAAGTCTCGGTCTTCGGCCGCGCGCATCCTCTTCCGTTGCCGCTGCAAATCGTTACAGTGCCGCCGGATCTAACGGGGATGGGACGGTCGTGAAAGAACAAGTGGTCAGCTTCAAGTCGTCAGGCTTACGCCTGCATGGCATGCTCGGCGTTCCCGATGACCTGCAGGCGTCGGAGCGCCGCGCCGCGTTCCTGGTATTGCACGGCTTCGGGTCCAATTGCGAAAGCTCGAATGTGCTGGCGCCGACGCGTGCGCTCAACCAATTCGGCTATGTCACGCTGCGTTTCGACATGCGCGGCTGCGGCAAAAGCGAAGGCGAATTCGGCCGTGTCATCTGCCTCGAACAGGTCGAGGATCTCGGCAATGCGCTCGATTTTCTCGCCACACATCCGGCGGTCGACCCCGACCGCATCGGCGCGATCGGTTCGAGCTTCGGCGGCGCGGTCGCCGTCTACGCCGGCGGCACCAATCCGCGCCTTGCCGCCGTGATCTCGAACGGCGGCTGGGGTCACGGCGAACGCAAATTTCGCGGCCAGCACCGCACGCCGGAAGCCTGGGCCAAATTCACCAAAATGCTGGAAGAGGGCCGCGCTTATCGGGCGCGGACCGGCAAATCGCTGATGGTGCCGCGCTACGACATCGTGCCAATCCCCGACCAGGTACGGGAAAACCTGGAGCGGCAAAAGGTCGGCATGCTGGCGCCGAATTCGGTCGAGATGTTTCCCGCCGAGACGGCGCAGAGCATGTTCGATTTTCGCGCCGAGGAGGTGGTCGGGAAAATCGCGCCGCGGCCGCTACTCTTGATCCATGCCGCCAACGATTCGGTGACCCCGACCGAGCAGTCGATCGAAATGTTCAAGTGCGCCGGCCAGCCCGCCGAATTGCATCTGTTCAGCGGGCTCGATCATTTTCTATTCGCCGAGAATTCGGCGCGGGTCTGGACGCTGCTTCGCAACTGGCTCGACGTCTATTTCCCGGTACGGGGCAAGGCATGAGTGCGCCCGCCAAGCTGGTCGGCCATGACGAGCTCGGCCGCTTCATCGCGGACATTCTCGTCAAGCACGGCGCCAGCGCGCACGACGCCGCGATCGTGGCGAAGGGCCTGGTCTGGGCGAATCTGCGCGGCGGCGACGGCCACGGCGTGTCGCGGCTGCCGCGCTATGTGAGGCTGTTGGTCTCCGGCGAGATCGACGCCAAAGCCCAGCCGCGGCTTGTGCATGATCGTGGCGCGACTTTGATGATTGACGGCGGTCACGGCTTCGGTCCCGTCGCGGTGATGGAGGGTGCCGCGCGCGCGGTCGAGCGGGCCAAACAGACGGGGGTCTGCTTCGCGCTCATTCGCCACACCACGCATACCGGCGCCATCGGCCGTTACGCGCAATGGATCGCCGGACGCGGCTGCGCCACGCTCCTCATGGGCGCCGGCCCCACTTTGATGGCCTATCACGGCGCGCGCGTTGCCAGCATGGCGACGAGTCCGATTGCCATTGCGGTGCCAAGCAGCAACGGTCTAATCGCGCTCGATATGTCGTCCAGCACCATCTCAAACGGGAAGATCTTGCAAGCCCGTGCCACCGGCGCGGCGCTGCCGGAAGGCACGGTACTCACCGCGGCAGGCGAGCCGACGACCGATCCTAAGCAGGCCGAGACCCTGCTGCCGCTCGGCGGCCCCAAGGGTTCGGGATTGGCGTTCATGTTCGAAATGCTGGCGAGCGTACTTGCGGCAGCGCCGATCCAGGCACCGGCGCTCAGTCCGCAAAAGCGCACGCGGCACACCGCCAATACCGCGATGTTCGTGATCGATATCGAGACGTTTCGGCCGCTGATCGATTTTCAAGCCGACGCCGATGCGCTCGCCGCCGTTGTCAAGGCGCTGCCGCGCCGGGCCGGATTCGATGAAATTTTGCTACCCGGCGAACGCGGCAACCGCACCGAAGCGGCGCGCCGCAAAACCGGTATCCCGATTCCGGCAAAGCTGTGGGAGGAATTGGCGGCGATGGCGAAAGCGGAGGGGGTCAGGATGCCGGATATCGGGGGCGTTTTGTGAATCTCCGCACGCAGGCCGCGGGAAGTGTGGCCGCAACACGGCCACCGTTTCGCGCCAAGCATATCGGCAGCCTGCTGCGTCCGGCGAAATTGCTGCGCGAACGCGCCCGCGTCGCCAAGGGCGAGATCAATGCGGCCGAGCTCGCTGCCGCCGAAGATGACGCCATTATCGATGCGATCCGGCTGCAAGAGCGATTGGGCCTCAAATTTGTCACTGACGGCGAATTCCGCCGCCGCTCCTACCACAGCTTTTTCTACGGCGCGCTCGGTCAATTGCGCATCGACACGATTGGCGGTGCCGATGCCGTCGGTGCGGACGAACAAGGCGGACGCGGCGCACAGCCGGTCGCGATCATCGGCAGCCGCGTGCAATGGACACACCCCATCAATGCCTGCGACGCGAGCTTCCTCAAAACCCGCTCGGATCGCTGGCCGAAGATCACGATTCCGGGGCCTTGCGCGCTGCACTTCCGCGGCGGCGATGCCGCCGTAACGGCAAGCGCGTACCAGGATGTGGATCAATTCTGGTCGGATACGATTGACGCTTTCACACGCGAGCTTCACGCGCTTGCCGTGGCTGGCTGTCGTTATGTCCAGATCGACGAGACCGCTTTAGCCAAATTCGGCGATCCCCACGTGCAGAGCGCGCTCGGCGCGCACGGCGATGACTGGAGCACGCTGATTGACAAATATATCGCCGTGACCAACCTCCTGCTCGCCGCCGCGCCGAAGGAAATGTACATCGGCATGCACCTTTGCCGCGGCAATCGCAGCGGCCACTGGCACGCCGAAGGCAGCTACGAAGAGGTTGCGGAGCGGCTGATCAACGCGTTGGCGATCCAGTTTTATTTTCTGGAATACGATACGCCGCGCGCCGGCGGCTTTACGCCACTGCGCTTCGTGCCGAAGCATAAATCCGTTGTGCTCGGCCTTGTCTCCACGAAAGTGCCGGAGCTCGAAGATAAAGCGGCGCTCAGACGCCGGCTCGACGAGGCGGCCAAATTCGTGGCGGTGGATCGGCTCGCGGTCAGTCCGCAATGCGGCTTTGCCAGCCTTGATACCGGCAATCCGCTCACGGTCGAGGCGCAAACCCGCAAGCTCGCATTGGTCTGCGAGGTGGCGCGCGATATTTGGGGCGATACGTAGGGACTTTCCGTGCGACCGATAGCATCGACAATCACTCGGATTTCCGCTCTGGCCGCGATGGCTTTGACGCTGCTTGCGTCGCGTTCGTCGGCGCAAGACGCATATCCAACCCATCCAGTTCGCGTCATCGCGGCTTCGGCCGCCGGCGGCAATCCCGACGTATTGGCGCGCCTTCTTTCCGCCCGCTTGAGCGAGATCTTCAACAATCCGTTTGTGGTCGAAGACGTGCCTGGTGGCGGCGGCGTGATCGCGGCCAAGCAGACCGCGGCGGCGCGGCCGGACGGTTACACGCTGGGCCTTAACGATTCCGGCTCGCTCGGCATCAGCATCGCGATGAATCCGGACGCCAATTACACGCTCAAGGATTTCACGCCCATCACCGCGCTGGCGCGGTTGCCGACCATCCTGGTTATTCGGCCGGATGTGCCGGTCAATACGCTGGCCGAATTTGGCGCTGGCCAAATCAAAGCCCGGCGCGATGAGCTTCGGCTCTGCCGGCACCGGCTCGATTCATCAGATGACGATGATCATCTTCGCAAAAGCCGCCGGGATTTCTCTCCTGCACGTGCCCTATCGTGGCGGCACCGGGCTCGTGAACGCGCTGTTGACCGGTGAGGTCAATGCCGGCTGGTCCGGAATTCCCAATGTTGTTTCGTTGATCAAGACCGGCAAGTTGCGCGCGCTCTGCATTAGCGTGTTAGAGCGCGACGAATCGCTGCCCGAGGTGCCGACCTGCGATGAGCTTGGCTATAAAGGCTTCGACGTTGCGACGGTGCTGGGATTGCAGTCCTCCGCCGGCGTGTCCGCGCCGGTTGTCGCCAAGCTGGCAATCCGCGGTGGCAAAAATCCTGCGCGCGCCCGAGATTGCCGACCGGCTGAAGACGCTGGGGCCAAATTCATGCAAGACGACCTCGACCGCTACACCGAGGTCGTCGAAGAATTTCATTTGCAGATAAAACCATAGCGTGCTGGCTCCGGTTAGCTGTGGCCCCGCGCATGGCAAATCTACGCCTCCGCAAGCCGCAACCCGATCAGCCGCTCCAGCGCCGCATGATCGGCAAGAAGCTCTGCCGACAGACCGCGATGCACGATGCGGCCGCGCTCCACCACGATCACGTTCTGCGTCAGCGGTAGCGCGATTTCAACATGCTGCTCGACCAGCACAAAAGCGTTGGCGCGTTCTGCGATCATTTGCCGGAGCGCCGCCGTCAGCTCTTCCACCACGATCGGCGCCAGGCCTTCGAACGGCTCGTCCAGCAACAGCAGCGCCGGATTGGTCATCAGCGCGCGCGCGATCGCCAGCATCTGCTGCTCGCCGCCGGACAATTGATTGCCCAGATTGCGGCGGCGCTCGGCAAGCCGCGGAAACAGTTCATAGATACGCGGCAGCGACCATGAGCCATTCCGTGCGGCGACGGTGAGGTTTTCCTCAACCGTGAGCGTCGAAAAAATCTCGCGCTCCTGCGCCACCCAGCCGATGCCAGCGCGCGCCCGGCGGTGTGGTCGCTCGTAGGTAAGATCGGCGCCACGCCACAGGATGCGGCCACGGCTCACCCGCGTGTAACCCATGATCGTGAGCAGCAGCGTCGACTTGCCCACGCCGTTGCGGCCGAGCACGGCGAGGCTGCCCTGCGGCACGAGCTCGACCGACACGCTGTCGAGCACGACGGCGGAGCCGTAACCGGCGCGCACATCTTCGATCGCAAGCAGGGGCTCAGCCATGGTGAAACAAATTTTCTTTGCGCATGACCTTATCCGAAAACCGGTATCCACTTTTCGGGGTCATGCTCTGGTTGCTTTCCCGAGATAAACCGCGCGTACCCGCGCATCGGATGCAATCTCGGCCGGTGTGCCTTCGACTAATATGCTGCCGCCGACCATCACGATGACTCTGCTGGCAAACCGAAACACGAGCTCCATGTCGTGCTCGATGAACAGCACCGCAATGTCGCGCGACAGGCCGGCGATGGCGGTGAACAGTTCTTTGCTTTCGTCGCGAGGCACGCCGGCGGCCGGTTCGTCGAGCAGCAGGACCTTGGGCCGGCTCGCCAGCGCCAATGCGATTTCGAGAAGCCGCTGTTGCCCGTAGGCAAGTTCGCGCGCGGGCCGGTGGCAGACGGCGTCCAGCATCAGTGCGCCGAGAATATGATGGGCTTCTTCGATTTCCTCGCGATAGGCGATCAAGCGGCGCCACCAGGTTTGCGCGACCCGCCGCCGCTCGCAGACCGCCAGCGTCACCGATTCGAGCGCAGTCAGCTGCGGAAACAGCGAATTGATTTGATAGGTTCGGGCAAGACCGCGCCGCACGCGCTCTTCTGGAGCAAGTGCCGTCACGTCGTCACCGCCAAGCAGGATCTGACCGCCATCCGGGCGCAACATGCCGGTCATCAGGTTGATCAGGGTGGTCTTGCCGGCGCCGTTCGGGCCGATCAGCGCATGACGCGCGCCGGGCGGCAGCGTCAGATTGACATTGGCAGCGACGACGAGTGAGCCAAATCGCTTGTCGACGCCGCGAGCCGCCAGCGCGCTCTCACTCACGGTTCCGCCTTCGCGCGCCGCGTCAGCAGCGAAAGGCCGCCAAGGAGCCCGTTCGGCACCACCACCACCACCGCGATCAAGAGAAGCCCAATCCAAAAGTACCAGTATTGCGGATTAAGCCCAGAAAATTGATCGCGCGCGACCATGTACACGACCGCGCCCAAAAGCCCGCCATAAAGGCGGCCGGTGCCGCCGAGAATGAGCATCACCAGCACATCGGCCGAGCGCTGAAAGCCCAATACTTCAAGCGAAACGGTCTCGGTGGTTTGCGCCAGGATGGCGCCCGCCGCGCCCGCGATCATTGCCGCGATCGTATAGATCGTGCGGATATGCGAATGGGTCGCTGCGCCGATCGCGCGCATCCGCTGGCTGTTGTCCCGAATGCCGCGCAATGCCAGGCCGAACGGCGAATGAACGAGCCGCCGCGCGCCGAGAAAGATCGCGAACAGCGCGGCGAGCGCGTAGGCGTATGCGGTATAGCCGTAGAGATCGAGACGGAATCTGCCGAGAATCGGCCAGGTATGGATGCCTTGCAGGCCATCGAAACCGCCGGTGAGCCAGCTCGCACTGTTCGCCGATTCCTGCAGCAACAGGCCGATGCCGAGCGTGATCATGATCAATGGCAGGTGGCGAAACCGCGCGATAATGAAGCTCGTCACATAGCCGAATAAGCCGGCCGCCACTGCGGCAATGACAAGTCCGATGATCGGCTCGCCCCAGCCCCATTTCGAAATCAGCCCGGCGGTGTAGGCGCCAGTGCCGAAATAAGCGGCGTGTCCGAGCGACACGATGCCGGCGAAGCCGAGGATGAGATCGAGCGACAGCACGAACAGCGCGGCGATGGCGACTTGGCTCGCCAGCAAGAGATAGTCGGGCGCAACGATGAAGGGCAGCAGGGTGGCGAGCCAAAAGGCGATTTCGCCCCAGCGCCAGCGCATCTGCGCCTGCAGGTAATGGCGCGGCTCGGCGATCGTTGTGCGAGGGTCAAAACTCATTATTTCCGCGAGGCTGCAACCCGAAGGGACGCGGGCCTTTTCGACCGCTGGCGTCGTTGCTCGTCGCTCAAGATCGTATAGATCACATCGCTTCTCGCGCCTATCCGGCGGCCGAAATGCCCAGCGTCGCGGCCGCGCAAATAATGAGTTTTGACCCTAGCCACGCTAGCGCCTCCCGAAGATCCCGGCAGGGCGCAGCATGATCAGCACCGTCATGACCAAATAAATCAGGATCGAGCCGATGGCCGGCACATAATATTTGCCGGCGATATCGCTGACGCCGAGCAGCATCGCGGCGGCAAGCGAGCCGCCGATCGAACCCAGCCCGCCAACCGAGACGACGATCAAGACGTAGATCAAGTAAGTGAAAGCAAAGGACGGGTCGAGGCCGACCAGGTCGATGGCCAGTGCACCGCCGAGTCCGGCAAGTCCGCTGCCAAGCGCGAAAGTGACGGCGAACAGGACATCGACATCGATACCGAGCCCACGCGCCATGCGCTGATTGTTGACGGCGGCGCGGACCTGCGCGCCAAAGCGTGTCATTTCCAGGGTGGCGATGAGCAGGACGGTGATAATCAGCGATATGCCGATGAGGAACAGCCGATAGACCGCGAAATTCAAGCCGGCAAAAGCAATCGAGCCGCGCAAGAACGCCGGCAGCTGAACCGGCTGCTGGTCGGTACCGTAGATATAGGCCGCCGCCGCGATCGAGACGAATACAATGCCGATCGTCAATAGGCACTGTTCGAGGTCGCTGGCATTGTAAAAACGGCGAAAAAATGCGCGCTCCAGCACGACGCTGGCCGCGGCGGCAGCCACGAAGGCGGCCGGCAGCGTCGCAAAGAACGGCCAGCCGAGCCGGTTCATCAGCGTGACCGTGACGTAACCGCCGAGCATGGCGAAGCTGCAATGCGCCAAGTTGACGAAGTTCATCATGCCGAGCGTGACCGACAGCCCGACCGACAAGAGAAACAGCAGCGTGCCGTAGGCGAGGCCGTCGAACAGAACGCCGAAGACAGGAGACATCGAACGCGGCCGCCGTCGTGCTGTTACTGCCGATTCGTGACCCCGCGGCGCGCAAAATTCACTGCGTCATGTGGCCGGGGTCTTTCACGTTCGGCGCTTTGTCGCTCTCGATATTGCGCAACTCGCCGCCGACCTTTTCGACCTTGAAAATGTGAACGGTTTGCACGACGTCGCGGGTCTGCGGATCGATCGACATCGGGCCGCGCGGCGAATCCCACGCCATGCCCTTGGCCGCGGCGATCAGCGTGTCACCGTCGGTTTTGCCGCCGGTCTTCTGCAGCGTCGCATAGATCAGATGCATGCCATCGTAGCCGCCGACCGCAAAGAAATCGGGATTGCGATGGAATTCGTCGTTGTAGGCTTTGACGAAGGCTTTGTTCATCGGCGTGTCGAGATTGTAGTCGTAGTAGGCGACCGTGATGATTCCGAGTGCCGCATCGCCCATGCTTTTGAGCGCGGTCTCGGCGGTCAGTGCGTCCTGTCCCAAAATCTTGGTCTTCGATGTCTCGATGCCGCGCTCCGCCAGCGCTTTGCCGATCGCCGCCGGCTGCGCGCCGCCGGGCACCCAAATATAAATCGCGTCGGGGTTTGAATCCTTGGCGCGCTGGACGAAGGCGGAGAAGTCAGGATTGGCGACCGGGAAGCGCACCGAGCCGACGATCTCGCCGCCGCCGTCTTTGAAGCCTTTCTGGAACCAGGTCTCGGCGTCGATGCCCGGACCGTAATCGGAGACCATGGTGTAGATTCGTTTGATCCCGTTTTTGGCGGCCCATGTCCCCAGCGTGTGATTGAGTTGCGGCGTCGTCACCGAGGTGCGCGCGATGTAGGGGGATTTCGTGGTGATGATCGAGGTCGCCGCGTTCATCACCACCATGAATTTCTTCGCTTCGGCAGAGACGTCGGCGGCGGCCAGCGCATTGGGGGTGAGCACGAAACCGCCGAGAAGGTCGGCGTGGTCGCGCACGATGACTTCTTGTGCCAACCGCTTGGCGACATCGGGAGCGATGCCGCCGGTATCCTTGCGAATGAGTTCGATCTTGACCTTTCCGGCGCTGTCGCCGTTTTGCTTTATATAGAGCTTGATGCCGTTGTCCATTTGCGTCGCGGTGTCCGCGAACTGCCCAGAATACGGCATGATGAGCCCGATTTTCGCGGTGTCCTGGGCATCGGCGGCGGCGGCGCCCAAGAGCAGCGCCAACGCACAACCAGCGAAGCCGCAAAGCAAACGTTGCATCCTTCCCTCCCGGTTTTTCTGATGCGCGGACCGTGTTCCAAGCCTATCCTCGTTCAGGTCGGGAGCGAGTGCAACACTCGTCGAGGTCGCGTATCTTTCCCTCATCTATGGGCATGGTGGGCTGTGGCCCCGTAATGCTGGGAGCTAATAATGGAGCGGCGGCAAAACCGCGCAGACACGGTCGATGATGACGAAGTCGCACGATTCTCGCGGCTGTCAGGCGAGTGGTGGGATGCGCATGGCCCGATGGCGGCACTGCACAAGTTCAATCCGGTGCGGCTTGCCTATATCCGCGACCGCGCGGCCGCCCATTTTCACCGCGATGCAAGCCGCCTCGACAGCCTCGCCGGGCTGCGCATCCTCGATATCGGCTGCGGCGGCGGCATCCTGGCCGAGCCCCTGGCGCGGCTTGGCGCAGCGGTGGTGGGCGTGGATCCATCGGAAAGCAATATCGCCGTGGCGCGGCGCCACGCCGCCCAATCGCAGTTGACAATTGATTATCGCAACAGCGGCGCCGAGGCCTTAGCCGCCGCCGGTGAAACATTCGACATCGTGCTGGCGATGGAGGTGGTCGAGCACGTCACCGACCTTAATCTGTTAATCGATGCAGCTGCAGCGCTGGTGAAATCGAACGGGCTGTTGTTTGTTGCTACGCTCAACCGCACCATCAAGAGTTTTGCCCTGGCGATTGTCGGCGCCGAATACATTTTGCGCTGGTTGCCCCGCGGCACGCATCAATGGGACAAATTCGTCACCCCCAACGAACTTGAGATCGCCATCGAGCAAAGCGGCCTGCATATCATCGGCGAGACCGGCGTGATCTACAATCTTTTGGCCGACCGCTGGCAACCGTCGACTGACACGGATGTCAATTACATGGTCGTCGCGGAGAAGCCCGCGTGACCGCGACGCCCTGGCTCTGGGCTGTTTTCACCATCGCCGCCGCCTTCGCCCAGACCATCCGCAATGCGATGCAGCGCGAATTGACCGCCGGGCTCGGCACCGTCGGCGCCACCCAGGTGCGCTTTCTGTTCGGGTTTCCGTTCGCGCTCGTCTTTCTGGCGGTGCTGCTGGCGGTCACCGGCGCGCCATTGCCGCGGCCTGGATTTTACTTCTGGCCGTGGGTGGTCGCCGGCGCATTGACCCAGATCGCCGCGACGGCCTTGATGCTTGCGGCGATGGGCGAGCGATCGTTCGTTGTCACTATCGCTTATATCAAGACCGAACCGATCCAGGTTGCGATATTCGGCTTCATCTTTCTCCACGATACGGTGACGTGGTCGATGGCCGCGGCCATTGTGCTGGCCACCGCCGGCGTGATTGTCACGTCCACAAAGCCGGGCGGCATGATCGGCGGAATGAAGCCGACATTGTTGGGCCTGGCCTCCGGCGGCGCCTTCGCGCTCGCTGCAATCGGGTTTCGCGGCGCGATCCTCAGTCTAAACTTGCCGGATTACTTTATGGCGGCGACGTTCACGCTGGTCATCGGCTTGGCCATGCAGGCGGTCGCGCTTTCGCTCTACCTGTCGCTGCGGCGGCCTTCGGTTATGTTCGCGCTGTTGCGCGCCTGGAAACCGTCGTTGTTCGCCGGTTTTATGGGCGCGCTCGCCTCGCAGTTCTGGTTTCTTGCTTTCGCACTCGCGACCGCGGCCAGTGTGCGCACGCTGGCGCTTATCGAGGTTCTGTTCGCGCAGCTGGTGGCGCGCTACGGCTTTGGCCAACGCGCCAGCGCGCGCGAAGCCATCGGCATGGTGCTCGTGGTCGCCGGCGTGGCGCTACTGATTCTTTCCTATTGAAAAATAACTTCCGCGCCGCGCGGCGGCGATCCGGCGTCAATTCTTGTCGTCAGGCAGGATCGGCAGCGGGTGAAATTCGATGCCTTCTTCGTGCAATTGCTGCGCTTCTTCCGGCGAAGCTTCGCCATAGATCGAGCGGTGCTCGGCTTCGCCATAGTGAATCTTGCGCGCTTCCTCCGGAAATCGGGGGCCGACATAGTGCGCATTCTTGGTGATGTGGTCGCGCAGTTCTTTGAGCTTGTGCCGCAGCTCGCGCTCCGCGGACGACATCATGGCGACCGGCGTCTTGGGTGGGTTTGGCGGCGCCGGTGCGGCCTGCGGCGGTGGTGATGCAGGTGGGGTCGGCGTCGGCGGCCGCGGGTCGGCAGTCCCGCCAGGGCCGACGCTCGCGGCCAGATTAGGAGCCATGATCGCCTTTTCCACCTTCGCCGAGCCGCACATCGGGCACGTCACCAGCCCGCGCTTGGCCTGCTTGTCAAAGGCGGAGGAGCTCGCAAACCAGCTCTCGAAATTATGACCTTGGTCGCAGTTGAGCGCGTAACGAATCATGTCGGCTCTCGCACTGCGTGGAGATAGGTCGGCTCGGCCAGCGGTTCAACGAGTTCGAAACGGCGGCCGTGATGGAGTGAAGGAATTCGGCTGCGTGCCGCGACGGCCTCGGACGGGTCAATTTGCGCCATGACCACGCCCGGTTCGGTGCCGCCCTCGGCCAGGACGCGGCCCCAAGGGTCGACCACGAGCGAATGGCCGTAAGTCTCGCGGCCGTTTTCATGCTTGCCGCCCTGCGCCGCGGCGAACACGAAGCAGCCGTTTTCGATGGCGCGCGCGCGCTGCAGAACATGCCAGTGCGCTTCGCCGGTTTGCCGCGTGAAAGCTGACGGAATCGCCAGAAACGACGCGCCGGCTTCCGCCAGCGCGCGGTAGAGCGCCGGAAACCGCAAATCGTAACACACGGTCAGGCCGAGGCGGCCCCACGGCAGATCGGCAACCATGGCCAGCTCGCCGGGACGATAGGTATTGGATTCGCGGTAGCTTTCGCCGCCGGCAAGATCGACGTCGAACATGTGGATCTTGTCGTAGCGGGCGACGACCTCGCCGCGGCGATCGATCAAAAACGAACGGTTGGCGGCTTTTTCCGACGATGCTTTGATCGCCAGCGAGCCGATGTGGATGTAGATCGCAAGCTTGCGCGCCACTTCGCGCAAGGTCGTCAGCGTCGCGTCCTCCTCTTCAGCGACAATCTTCGCGAACAATTGCTCGCGCTTTGCCGCCAGGATGTTCGTCATTTCCGGCGTGAGGACGTAATCGGCGCCCGTCTGTTTGGCCTCATCGATCAGGTCCAATGCGGCCGCCAGGTTCGCCGCCGGATCGAGCCCCGAGCGCATCTGAATCATCGCGGCGTTAAAGCTCAGACGCTCTGCGGCGCTCATGATCCCTTCGCATCGGCAAGCAGCGAATCGAGCTTACCTGCTTCGTCCAGCGCATAAAGATCATCGCAGCCGCCGGCATGGGTCGCGCCGATGAAAATCTGCGGGTAGGTGCTCCGGCCGTTGGCGCGCTTGATCATTTCCTTGCGAACGTCCCGTTTTCCAGTGACATCGATCTCATGGTAGCTCACGCCTTTGCGCGAAAGGAGCTCCTTGGCGTCCCGGCAATAGGGGCAGTAACGAACCGTATAAATATCGATATTGGCCATGATCGGTCGCAATTTTTAGCAAAGTCATCTAGGCATTTAGGCCGAATTCCCGGAATTTCCATACCTTCATCAAGTGTTTACCGGAGAGGCTACTTCCAGGAAAGGCCCGCGGAAGCCGTATAGAAGCGGGTACCACCTCGGCCCGATTTCGGAAGAAGATATTCCCAGCGAGTCTCTAGCTCGCCCGGGCCACTTGACCACCGAACCGCCGAGACGGACCGCAAATGAAAGCTCGCAAAGAAGATAGCCGACTGCTCGACAAGCTGAACGAGCTTCGCAAAGGCGACGTCGTAGTGCTGTCCACCCACGATCAGGATGTTTGTAACGTCTCTCGTTGCGATGCTCTGACCGAGGCGAGGAAGATTGCGGATGAGTTGAATCAAACAATCATCGTCCGCAATGCTCTCACTCACTGATCAGCGGTACGGCACTGTTCGTCCATCGATTCATTGATAGGGATCAAGGCGGCAGCGCCCGCGCCTTGAGCCGCCGGCAACGGCGGCTCCTTTTCTATATAAATACCCATAGCGACTGATAAGATTAAGAAAACGCACAGGCGAGGCCCGCAGGGGGCAAAAGCGGAGCGTGTTTTTCGGGCTGGGCCGCGTGGCTGAACTTCGAGGCGTATTGTGAAATTTGCGCTGACCTATGACGGCTCAATGCCGCCTTCCGCCAACAAGTCGAAGAACCAAGCAAAGTGGGATATTAGAAAAGCGCTCGATCCTCAGCTAAAGGACCTTTGGGCAAGCCATCCCGCGCTACGCGAAATAGAACGCGACGGTCGGTTTTTTCCCACAACTGGGCAGGCGGGCTTAGCACAAAGGCACCATCAACATCCCGGTCCCGCGTCGCATAGCCATTTGGTGAACGAGCAACGCGTCAAGGCGGCCGATTCTACCGTCCTCGATCTTTGCGCAGCTATTAACAAGCATGGTGCGTGGTTCAGGCCTTTGGTGAGAGAGTCGTTCGCGCTACATTGTGGATTGAAAATCCTTTTCCTGCGCAAGGAAGGTCCGGGCAGAGTCTACCAAGGGGGAGACTTAGATGGTCGGATCAAAACTTTGCTCGATGCGCTGACAATGCCGCAGCATAAGGAGCAGGTGCTGGACAAGACCAGCACTCAGCTTGATCCAATTTACTGCCTTCTAGAGGACGATTCCTTGGTGTCCGGTCTGGACGTGCAAAGCGAGCGTCTACTCACCGACAAAAGCCACGTGGCCGACTATGCGCGCCTTACGATTGAGGTTGATGTGCGGGTGCGGCAAGCGATGATCTACAACCAGTCATTTCTTGGATGAGCGCGAATCCGCCCACCGTTCTGCGCATCTGAGAGGATCATAATGAGCAAGCGCGAGACGCCGATGACCGAGGGTTTTTGGCTATCGCAGACCCACGGGTTGTTCATTTCGGAATTTCCCTTGGTTCAGGCAGCTGCGGATCGAGGAGTTCGGCGTGTAGACGGCCTCATATTGCCTGACGAGCCTCATGGTCGTGGCAAGTGGCGCGATTACGCTTCGCTTACCGGCAGACGGGTGATTATCGTTCAAGCAAAAGTTGGCCGCATGAAGATGTCTCTGATGGGTCAAGCACTCTTTTCCGCACGATTGGCGCTTGCTTGTGGCGTGGCATCAGTGCGGTCGGTTCTGTTATGCCAAAAGCCAGATGCGGCGTTGCTTCCGCTTTTAAAGCCGTTTCGTGAAGTTGAGGTTTGGCTGTCGGACCCGACCAATCCGAGCATCTGCAAACGGATTACTGATTGATCGCTACATCTATTCCGATCTGAACGGCGGAGCCGCCCGGTGCATCGCTGCACCGGGCGGCCACGCCTTGCCGGGGCGGCGACCCTACGCGACGCGGTGGTAGTGGTTTCCCCAGCAAAGTGCCGCGCCGTGAAATCTTCCATATCGAGGTCGACGAGGAGCGTGTGCCAGGCGGTCGGCTATACGACGCACCACGGCTAACAGTTTAAGCCAAGCGAAATGCAATCTCACGCAAGTCTTGCAGGTCACCCTTTGCACTTGGGCGGCGACACTCCCGCGGCACGCTAAGTTTTTGTCTTTGCCTTGAAATTTATTGACGCATGCGTGCCGTCGCAGAACGGCTTGTTCTTCGAAGATCCGCAGCGGCAAACGGTCATGTTGTTGCGTCTTTCATATTGATGACCATCCGCCGAGGTCAGCGCCACGCCGCCGCGCAGCCAGATCGGGCCGCTGCAGTCTTCCACCGGATCCTCGATCAGTCCGATCGCGAGCGGCGAATCCGATTCGATGGTCTTGCCCGCAACCTTGTCGAAGGCAAGCAGCCGCCCGGCCGGGCAATTGTGGACCTGGCTCAAGAACATCGCCCGTACGTCGGGATCGTCGGTGCGCGCGACCTGCGTCCAGACCTTGCCGTTCGGGTCGCAAAAGCGCGCGTCGGCGCACAGGTGCCGCGCGTCCAACAGCGAAAGATCGGGACCGTCGAAAATCCGCGCCTGCTCGGCAAAGGGCGTGCGCGACGCGGTTTCGGTCCCGTCAAAGCCGACTTTCGCATGGGTGCCATCGCAAAATGGCGCCTTGGCCGACTGGCCGCAGCGGCAGAGTGCGTATTTGGCCGGAGCGTCATAAGCCCGGCTCCGCTGCCATTTTACGGATTCGCCCTCGGCATTGGCGCCGATGATTTCTTCGGTGAGCGGCGCATCGCCCGAGACGACGTAAGGCCCATCCTTGGAGATGACGACGGAAACCTGCGCTTTGACAGTTGTCATCGGACGCTCCCTGGGCTGGATGCGTAATTAGTCTTTATTAGTCTTTGCGGCTACGACCGCTGCATGAATCATAACACCTCGAAAATGTGTAGATCGGCCCGTCGGGATGGCGGTCGCCTGTGCCGACGGCGATAATTCGGTTCAGCCAGTCGTATTGCGGGCCGTCGGTCTCGAACAAGCCGCTCAGTCGGAAGTTGCCGACAAGATGATCGAATAGGACCCTGTTTGCTGCACCCGCTCAGGTCTCCTAATGGCACAAAGCGGACATCCCAATGCTCTCAGCCAATGTCCGCTTTCGGGGGTAAAGCGGATATCGCCTGGACGCCAAGCAATGTCCGCTTTTGACCCATAACGGACATAGGGTCTCACGAATTACTGTTGCGCAAAATTTTCACCCTTGAACCGCTCGCCGCACTAGGCTTGGCTCCGAACTGTCGAGTAGGCGGCGGGGATATGCAATTCGAGAAAGCTCGCGCTCGACACTCCATCGGCAACACGCAGTCCGTGCTGATCGTTAAGGCCAAAATATACGGCTTGACCGGGCTTGAGCACGACCGGCTCCCCATTCACGATAAACTGCAACGCGCCTTCAAGTACGATGAACATGCTTTCCGCATTGGGATGGTGATGCAGGCCGGTAACCGTGTCTTTTTCGTAGACCACGATCATCGCGTGACCGCGCTGCGATCTGATCGCACCGTCATCTACAAAATAAATACGTTTCTTTTTCTCCTCCGGCAGATTGACCATAGGTGCCGCAGCGCGTTGAGTGACCGCGAGTTTGCCCGTAAAGCCGGGTGTGCCCCGGCCGTTAGACTGCGGCGGCGCGATGACCTTGATGATGCTAGCCGGTGCGCTGCTGTCGTTCTCGACGCTGAACTCAATGCCTTCTTGCACCACCGCGAATGCCTGTGTGGGGAAACGATGCCGACTATCGGCCACTGAAATCGCACATGCACCGTCGATCATGAACAAGTAGCAGTCTGTCTCCGGAGGTGCCGTGGCGATCCATTGCTGTCCCGGCGCTATCCGGATGTATTCGGCCGCCATCTCCCGTGTTTCTCCCTGTGTAATAGCCGCATTGTGAACGCCGCTAATAATCTTGTTCGGCTGCAAGTCTAAAAATGTTACAGCCCGTCCCATTGCAAGTTCTCCTTGGTGCACGAGGCCGATCATATCAGCTTGCAGGACGGGTCAAACGCAACACTTCCCATGGCGGTGAACTGGTGGACCAGGCACGCGATGCAGTCGTGAGCGTGCGGTCGAATTTTACTCGGGCTTGATATTGGACGTTCGGATCACCTTTGCCCACTTCGCGGTCTCGTCGGCGATGAATTTGCCAAACTCGTCAGGAGTCATTGGCATCGGATCACTGCCAAGGTCGGTGAGGTGCTCGATCATCTTCGGATCGGCGAGGCCCGCATTGGCTTCCTTGTTGAGCTTTACGACTATTTCGGCGGGAACCCCTTTCGGAGCACCGATGCCGAACCACGTGCTCGCTTCATACCCTGGCACGTACTCGGTCATGATCGGTGTGTCCGGCAGCGCCGGCACGCGCGTTGTACTGGTCACGGCCAAAGCACGCAGCTTGCCGGCTTTGATGTACCCGATGACCGTCGGTATCGGCGCAAACACAAGCTGCACCTGACCAGCGAGCAGATCGGGGACGAGATTGGCGCGATAGGGGACGTGAACCAAATCGACGCCTACGATCATACTGAACAGCTCGCCGGCAACGTGAGGCGTACTGCCGATCCCGCCCGAAGCCATATTGATCTTGTTTGGCGTAGGCACTGAACTGGGGAACCGTTTCAGTTGGAACAGATAAGTTCACGGTCATGACGAGTGCAGCACGGACGATGCTTGCGACCGGCGCGATGTCGCTGATGAAGTTAAAAGTCAGATTTTCATAAAGCGTCGCATTGATGGCATTAGCGCCCGTGGCGCCAAGGAGCGTATAACCGTCCGGAGGCGCTCTCACGACGAGTTCGGTACCGATATTGCTCGCTGCACCCGCGCGGTTATCGACAATGATTTGTTTCCCGAGCCGCTCTGAGAGCGCCTGAGCAGTCAGGCGCGCTATAATGTCGGGCGTGAAACCGGCTGGAAAACCTACGATTAGATGTACGGGTCGAGTCGGATAATCGAGGGCCAACGCCGCATCTAACCAAGCTGGGAGCGCCGCGGTGCCTGTTGCGAGATGCAGGAATTTGCGACGGGGAAGTTCCATGGTAATGCCCCGCGAGCTTGAGCGCCTTCCCAGGCGCACTATCAATCATATCCCATGAGCCGCCTAAATGTCCGCCTTTGGCACAAAGCGGACATCCCAGTCGCGTCGGACATCGCCGCGCTAAACTGATAGGCTTTGAGAACTGGCGTCGTGCTTAGCCTCACTTCGGAGGGTTACGTGCGCCGGCAAGATTTCATCAAAGTTGGCGCACTCGCGCTTTCTCACCCGGCTGTTCCATGAACAGCATTTTCAGTTGACTGCAAATTTGTACCGGCGCTCGCACTTGACTCCAGCGCCGACCTTTTCAGTTGACTGCAATCCTGCAACGGCGGAACAGTCGATCTGACTCCTCAACGCCCGATCAACCGACAGTAGGAGCCGCCATGCTCGCTTATTTATTCTGGCACCGCCTCTACTCGACGACGAGCGGAGCGGGTGCGCGTCGATGTATCCTGACTCTCCTGGAGGAGCGTCAGCAAGCTGCAGTTCTTTAATCACGGCGCAGGCAAACCCGCATGACGAACTGTCGCATTCCAGGGCCAGGATGGCGGCTTGCCGCCGTCGAGTGGAGTTTCAGTGGCGTATTAGCAAGCCGCGTGCGCACCGCGTTCGCTCTTGACCATGAGCCGGACCTCAGATTTCTGCGCAATGACCGAGGCCAATCCTGGACACCTTCGCCTGGCGGGACGATGATGTGCCGCACCGTGAGTTTGGATCGCAGTCATGGACATCGTGGTCTGGCTGCGGAGCCTTGGCCTCGGACGTTATGAGGCGGCTTTCCGCGACAACGAGATAGACGAGACGGTTCTTCCGAACCTCAC
>DATAYT010000062.1:0-4627 GCA_036272395.1 Xanthobacteraceae bacterium | reverse complement strand
GGGCGTCAGTCGGTCGGACGGCCGCTCCGGCAAAACCGAAAGGTTGCCGGAGAGGAAAGTCCGGGCTCCGCGGACAGACGGTGCCGGATAACATCCGGCGGGTGCGAACCCAGGGACAGTGCCACAGAAAACATACCGCCGTGGCAGGATAAGTTAGCTGCGGTAAGGGTGAAATGGTGCGGTAAGAGCGCACCGCGCCGGCAGCAACGCCGGCGGCATGGCAAACCCCACCGGGAGCAAGACCGAATAGGGACGGCGCGAGGTTGGCGCGAAAGTGCCACTTCGGGATTGTGTCCGGATCCTGCCGTCCGGGTAGGTTGCTTGAGGCGCCGGGCGACCGGCGTCCCAGAGGAATGGCCGTCACGCAGGCGAATCCTTTCGCATGCCGTCCAGAACCCGGCTTATAGACCGGCTGACGTGAGAATAAGGGCGCTCGGCGGAACCCCGCCGGGCGCCCGCCAATTTTTACGGCCCGCTTTGGCACGGCTTTTGAATGAAATCGCGGGATGAAGCCAACACGCAACGACGGCGTTTGGCTGGAGAAATAGAAGGAACGATCTCCACAACCATGGAATCAGAGTTAATTCTTCCAAAGAACGGTCGCAAAATTGCTATGTAGGCGAAATAATTCTATTTCTGGATGATCTGTCATGCCCCGTGCGCCTGAACACATGCCAACCGCTCGGATCGCGCCTCTGTCGCGACTGCCGGCATTTTTCGTCCTAAAGGATAAGCGCGTCGTCGTGACGGGCGGCAGCGCGGCCGCAACTTGGAAAGCTGAGCTCCTGTCCGCCGCCGGCGCGCGGGTCGATGTGTTTGCGCAGGAGCCCGGCGCCGACATGCTGGCGCTGGCGAGCGCTCCGCCGAACGGTGCTGTCGTTATACAGTGGCGCAATTGGTCCGCGGAGGATTTTCGTGGCGCCGCCATGGCGGTCGCCGATTGTCCGAACGACAAAGCCGCTGCACAATTTGCGGCGGCGGCACGCAACGCCGGCGTGCCGGTCAATGTCATCGACCGGCCGGCGTTCTGCGACTTTTCGTTCGGCGCGATCGTCAATCGCTCGCCGCTGGTGATCGGTATTTCCACCGAAGGCGCTTCGCCGGTGTTCGGTCAGGCGATTCGAGCCAAGATTGAAACGCTGATCCCGCAGGGCTTTGCGCGCTGGGCGGCGGCGGCTTTGGCATGGCGGCCGCGCTTGCGTGCGCTCGCTCTGCCGTTTCGCGGCCGCCGCACCTTCTGGGAGAGGTTTACCGCCCGTGCCATGGCGGCCCCGGACCGGACGCCGGACGAGGCGGAGCTCGATGCGCTGCTGGCCCCGGCACCGCGCATCGGCGGATCGGTGACGCTGGTCGGCGCCGGCCCGGGCGATCCGGAATTGTTGACACTGCGCGCGGTTCGCGCGCTGCAATCAGCCGACGTGATCCTGTTCGACGATCTTGTCTCAACCGATGTTCTCGATTTCGCGCGCCGTGAGGCCAAGAAAATGCTGGTCGGCAAAACCGGGCACGCGCCGTCGTGCCGCCAGGATGACATCAACGCGTTGATGATTTCGCTCGCCAAGAACGGGCGCGAAGTGGTGCGGTTAAAAGGCGGCGATCCAATGATCTTCGGCCGCGCTGATGAGGAAATCGCCGCGTGCCGCGCGGCGGGAATCCCGATCGAAGTGGTTCCCGGCATCACCACCGGGCAAGGCGCCGCCGGCCGGCTCCTGGTCTCGTTGACGCGCCGCGGCGAGGCGCGTCGCGTGCAATACATCACCGGTCACGGCCGCGGCGGCGCGCTGCCGGCCGATATCGACTGGACAAGCCTCGCCGATCCGGCCGTGACGACGATTGTCTACATGCCCACCAAGACCTTGCCTGATCTGGTGGAAGCCGCACTCAAAGCGGGTCTCGCGCCAAAGACCCCGGCGATCGCGGTGATATCCGCAACGCGCGCCGACGAGCGCGTGATCGCAGCGACAATCGCCGATTTGCCGCAACGCCTCGCCGCCGAGCGGCTCGCCGGCCCGGTTGTGGTGATGATCGGGCGCGTGTTCGATCACCTGCAAAGCGGCGCCAGCGAAACGGCCGTCCCGCCTGTACAGCGCCCGCTGCCGTTAGCTAAATGATTTTCTGAAGGTTGCAGAGACCCGCCCTCGCCGCCTATCTATCCCCTGCATGGACAGCTTAACCGCCCCGCCCTCCGTCGCGAGCCCCGCGCACCTGCCGCCCCACCAAGCGGGGCTGATTGACGCGCGTGTCACGGCCATTGAAGACGTCGCCCGCGACACCAAGCTCTATACTTTCGCGCGTGCCGATGGCGCCAAGCTGCCGGCTTACGCACCGGGCGCACACATCGATCTGCATCTGCCCAATGGAATGGTGCGCCAATTCTCGTTGGTCGTGCCCGATTCGAACCCGGACAAATATGTCGTCGGCATCAAGCGCGACGCCGCCAGCCGCGGCGGTTCACGCTACATCATCGATGAGATGCGCGTCGGCGATCAGATCAAGATCAGCCCGCCGCGCAACAATTTCCCGCTGGTGGATAATGCCGAGCACGTCGTGCTCATCGCCGGCGGCATTGGCATCACGCCCATCTGGTGCATGGCGCAACAGCTCGCCGCGCTCAACCGATCCTGGAAACTCTATTTTGCCTGCCAGTCGCGCCAGGACATGGCGTTCCTCGACGAACTGAAACAACACGATCCGCGAGCGGTGCATCTGCATTTCGACGACGAGGCCGATGGCAAGTTTCTCGACCTCGCGGCGGCGATCGAAACGGCGCCGCAAAACACGCACTTTTATTGCTGCGGCCCGAATCCGATGCTCAAAGCGTTCGAGGCAGCCGCGGCAAGCCGTCCGCGCGCCAATATTCATGTCGAGTATTTCACGCCGAAGGACGACGCAACGAGCGGCCATATCGGCGGGTTCTGGGTCGAACTTGCGCGTTCCGGCGAGGAATATTTCATTCCCGAAGGCAAGAAAGTGCTCGAAGTGCTGTTCGAGGCCGGTGTCGATGTCGACTATTCCTGCGAGCTCGGCATATGCGGCGCTTGCGAGACGCGGGTGATTTCCGGCATTCCCGAGCATCACGATTCGGTGCTGAGCGAGGAAGAGCAGGCGACAAACGAGAGGGTCATGATCTGCTGCTGCGGCTGCAAGACCGAGCGGCTGGTTCTGGACATGTAGGCGCGCGGGTGAGCCGCCCGCGTGAAAGCTCGGCAATTCGAACGCTGGTGACGTCATGAGCGACGGTCTATAACCGCGCTATGGATGCGCCCGTCAGATCGCCGACCAAGAAAAGCCGTCCTATAAAGGAAAAGCAGGATTTGCGCGCCTGGATCGCGCAATTGCGCGCGGCCGGCGAGATCGAGGACATCAAAGGCGCCGAGCGCGAGCGCGAAATCGGCGGCATCGTCGATATCTATCAGCGCCGCATCGGCAACAAGGCCGTACTGTTCGACGATATTCCAGGATTTCCACGCGGCCATCGAATCCTGGCCAACATTCTTACCTCGGTGCGCCGGATCAATATCACGCTCGGGCTCGATGCCGACGCTATTCCCAACGAGCTCATCCAGTACTGGCGGCGTTACATGAGGGACGCGCGCACAATTGCGCCGGTCACGGTGCAGAGCGGACCGGTCATGGAAAATGTCCGCACCGGCGGCGACATCGATATTTTCAAAATCCCGGTGCCGCGCTGGCACGAGCATGATGGCGGTTATTACATCGGTACCGGCGACATGGTCATCATGCGCGATCCCGACACCGGCTGGATCAATTACGGCGCCTATCGCGTTCAGGCGCAGGCGCGCAATGCCGCAACCGTCATGTGCTCGAAAGGCAAGCACGGCGATCTCATTCGCCGCCGTTATCATGAGCGCGGCGAGCCGTGCCCGATCGCGGTGATTTGCGGCATGCATCCGGCGTTGTTCATGATCGCCGGCTTGGAAATTCCGTATGGCAAAAACGAATTCGAAGCCGCGGGCGGGCTGATCGGCGAAGCCGTCGAGGTGATCGCCGGACCGCGCACCGGCCTGCCGATCCCCGCGCATGCGGAAATCGCGTTCGAAGGCTTCATTCACCCGAACGATCTGCTCGATGAGGGCCCGCTCGGCGAGTGGACCGGCTATTACGCCGGCGGACTCAAGAAAGAGCCGGCGATCCGGATCGAGACATTCATGCACCGCGACGATCCGATCCTGCTCGGGGCGATTCCAGGAATCCCGCCCGACGACGATTCATTCTATCGCGGCACCTATCGTGCGGGCGCGGTATGGAATCAGCTCGAAGCCGCAGGCGTGCCGGAAGTGAAGGGCGTCTGGGCGCATCCGGCCGGCGGCAGCCGGTTGTGGCTCACTGTCGCGATCAAGCAGCAATATGCCGGTCATGCCAAGCAAGCGGGTCTTATCGCCTCGCAATGTCATGCCGGCGCCTACGCCAACCGTTTCGTCGTCGTGGTCGTCGACGACATCGATCCCGCCGACACGGACAGAGTGATATGGGCGATGTGCACGCGGTTCGATCCGCGCGAAGGAATGGAAACGCTGCGTGGCTGCTGGTCGACGGCGCTCGACCCGATGGCCTATGCAGCCGACGATCCGCGCAACGCGCGGATCGTGATCGATGCTTGCAAGCC
>DATAYT010000061.1:0-6857 GCA_036272395.1 Xanthobacteraceae bacterium | reverse complement strand
GTGCCCGACGACAAGCACATCGAGACTGACGTGCAGTTCGGCGTCACGCGCCATCTGATCGGCGATTACATTCGCCACGACGAGCCGTGCCCGCGGGCGGCGGACGCCAAACCGCCGTGGTATTCGCTCGAGCATAGCTTCGTGATGGAAAGCGGCGAGGCCCGCTTGCCGAAGCCGCCGATCACCGGAAAGGCCGAAGGCGAGCGACCCGAGATTCCGCATCTCGAGGCGGCGGAATGACCACGCCCGCGAACGGGCGGGTGTGACCACAAGTGGGGGGAATCACATGCAGCGTCGGACTGTGCTCAAGGGGATGACGGCAACCGCCGCGGCCGGGTTTTTGGCCCGCCGCGCGGCGGCGGAGACGCCGCTTAAAATCGGCGTCAGCATCCCGCTCACCGGCGCCGGCTTCAACGCCGTTGGCCGTCAGCTGCAAGCCGCGCTGAAACTTTACGTGCAGCAGCACGGCGATACCGTTGCTGGGCGGCAAATTCAGATCACCATCCGCGACGACGGCGGCGTGGCCGACAATGCCCGACGTCTTATTCAAGAGATGATCGTCGATCAAAAAGTTGACATTCTCGGCATTGGGATCACCCCGACCGCGCTTGCCATTGCGCCGCTGGCGACCGAGTCGAAGAAAGCCACTCTGGTGATGAGTTCGGGCGCTTCGATCACGACGACAAAATCTCCGTACTTCGTGCGCGCCGGTTTCATCCTGCCGCCGCAGTCCTGGATCCTGGCCGAATGGGCGGCCAAGAATGGCAGCAAACGCGTGGTCACGCTGGTCAACGATTGGGCGCCGGGAGTCGAAGCGGAAACCTCGTTCACGACGCGGTTCAAGCAGGTTGGCGGCGAGATCGTGGAATCGATCCGCATTCCGCTCGCCAATCCGGACTTCGCGCCGTTCCTGCAACGCATCGGCGATACCAAGCCGGATACTGCATTTATTTATTTCCCCGGCACGCAGGCGCCGATCTTCGCAAAGCAATTTGCCGAACGCGGCTTGGGCCGATCGGGTATCAAGATCATCGGGCCGGGTGATCTCACCGACGATGACGATCTCAACAATATGGGCGATCAGATGCTCGGCATGATCACCGCGGGGCCTTATTCGGCGGCGCACGATTCCGCGCTCAACCAGAGCTATGTGGCGGCAATCCAGAAGGCGAATGGCTTCCGCCCGGATTTTGTCTCGCTCGGCGCCTATGACGGCCTGCACCTGATCTACGAGGCGCTCAAGAAGACCGGCGGCAATGGCGACGCCTTGATCACGGCGATGAAGGGCATGGCTTTCGAAAGCCCACGCGGGCCGATCTCGATCGATCCGGATACCCGCGACATCGTCAGCAACATCTACATCCGTAAAGTCGTGAAGAAAGACGGCCAGCTTTGGAGTGAGGAATTCGAGGCCTATCCGAGCGTGAAGGATCCGTTGAAAGTGGCGGCGGCGAAGTAGGGGCTCACCGATTTAAACAGCGATATTGTCGATCAACCGCGTCGTGCCAATCCGCGCCGCGGCCAGGAGCCGGATCGGTTCGCCGGCCGCAGCCTTGAGCGGTTCAAGCGTTTCCGCGTTCCGTGCTTCGAAATAGTCGAGTTCCAAACCGGCGCGTCGGATCGCTTCGCGCGCTTGGTCGAGGACTTCGGCAATTGGCGCGCCAGTGCCGATCTTGGCGGCGGCCTCCTTAAGCACGCGGTAAAGCATTGGCGCGACCTGGCGCTGCGCAGCGGTCAGATAGCGGTTGCGCGAAGAGAGAGCGAGGCCGTCGCGCTCGCGCACAATCGGCGCACCGACAATGCGGGTTTTTAGGCCAAGATCGCGGCCAAGCTGGGTGATGACTTTGAGCTGCTGATAATCTTTCTCGCCGAACAAGGCGATATCGGGCTCGCACTGGATCAAGAGCTTCGCCACCACGGTCGCCACGCCGGGAAAAAAATGCGGACGGCTGGCGTCTTCCAATCCGACCGTGGCCGGTCCCCCCGGCACCACCCGCGTGGCAAAGCCGTCCGGATACATGGTTTGCGCCGAAGGCGCCCAGATCAGCGCGACTTGCCGTTCGGCCAAAGCCGCAACGTCGGCCGCCAAGGTCCGCGGATAGGTGGTCAGGTCCTCGTGGGGAGCAAACTGCGTCGGATTGACGAAAATCGAGACAACCACGCAATCGGCCCGGCTTCGGGCCCGGCGTACCAAAGAAAAATGCCCCTCGTGCAGGGCACCCATGGTCGGCACCAGCGCAATTGTGCGGCCGCGCGCACGGAAGTTGGTGATGGCGCGGCGCAGCGCCGGTAGGGTGCTGATAACGTGCGGATGATGCTTCGCTCGCTTGGAAATCTTCATGGTGACGTTGCAGCGTGAGCACACCCGGGCGCGTTTCGTCGACGCAGCGTTTCGTTTACGATTAACTTATTTCGATAGATGCTGTATCTTGACCTGACGCGTTGCAAATTCAGAAAGTAGTCGCAACGCAGGGGTTGCGTCCTATGTTGATGCAGGCGGAGCTCGGCCGTCCGTTCTCGGCGCATGTTATTGTCCTTGGGAACGAAAAGGGTGGCTCCGGCAAGTCGACCACGGCGATGCACGTCGCCGTCGCACTGCTGCAAGCTGGCCAGCGGGTCGCCACGATAGATCTCGACTCGCGCCAAAAGAGTTTTACACACTATATCGACAACCGCCGCGGGTGGGCCGCGCGCACCGGGATTAAACTGGAAATCCCCGTGCATTATTGCATTGCACGCGGCGCCGGCGTGCGTCTCGATGAAATCGAAGCCCAGGAATTCGCCGGTTTTGCTCAGGCCGTCAGCGCGGTCGAGCAAAGCCATGACTTTGTGGTTGTCGATACTCCGGGCACCGATTCCTACATGATGCGGCTGGCCCATTCGATGGCAGACACTCTGATCACGCCGTTGAACGACAGTTTCGTCGACTTTGACGTGCTCGGCACCATCGATCCCATCTCTTTCGAGGTGGCGGGGGTGAGCCACTATGCCGATATGGTGCGCGAAGCCCGCCGCCAACGCCGCTTGGTTGACGGCGGCCTCACCGATTGGGTGGTGGTCCGTAATCGGCTTTCGACCTTGGGTTCGCGCAACCGTCGTCTGGTCGGCGAGGGGGTCGACAGCCTCGCCAAGCAGCTCGGTTTCCGCACTGTGGATGGTTTCGCCGAGCGGGTGGTCTATCGCGAATTCTTCCCGCGCGGGCTCACCGCGCTCGACGACCTCAATGAGGACACGCTCGGCCTGCGGCCAACCAGCTCACACGTCACCGCCCGCGACGAGGTAAAGATCCTGATCGATTCACTTCGCCTGCCGATCGACGAACGCGGTAAACGCCGTGCCGCCGCGCGTGCGGAGTGGATCGCGGCGGCAGCGAAGCCGCTCGACACGCACGATCTCCTTGCCGACTGAGCCGGCGCTTCCGGTCAGCGTGAAATCGCCATCTCCGGCAAAATCGCTATAAAGCTCGGATGCTTGGCCTCTTTGGCGTGGTCCTTATTTTGGTTTTGCTGTGGGCGGCAAGGTAGTCGCGGGCGCGGGCAAGCCTCATTGTCGCCCAGCAGCGGCTGGGCGGCGCGCTGGCGATTTTGATCGCCGCGCTTCTCTTGGTCCGCGGCGATTGGGGGATCGGTCTGGGGCTCGGACTTTTCGGAATCTATCTGTTAGGCGAAGCGCTTCCTTGGCCGCTTAGCTCACTGGCAGCTTATTTTGACGGCGGGCGACCCGGCCGGCGTGAGCACGCGCAAACTGATGCGGATGCGGGGTTCGGGGCGCGGCCGGCGACTGGCGGCAAAATGACTGAACAGGAGGCTTATCAAGTCCTTGGCGTTGCGCCCGGTGCGAGCATGGCCGAGATCGGCCGCGCGCACCGCTTGCTCATGAAGAAACTGCATCCCGACCAAGGGGGGACGACGTATTTGGCGGCCCGCATCAATGAGGCCAAGGCCGTGCTGCTTCGAAGCCATCGCTGAGGTACTCGTTGCGGACCTCGCGTGTCTTCCGTCCTCCGTCGCGCTTCCCCATGATCGGTGAGATTTTCGCGATCGCTCGGCCCGTTTGAACGGGCTCTTCTTGGTCTTTCAGCGTCATTTAGTCTTTTAGCGCCATGCATTCGAAGTCGCTGCGCTTGAGCGCCCGGCAGGCGGCTTCCGCGGTCGACTTGTCGAATCCGGCAAAGCGGGCGCGGAAAAGCGCCTTATCACCTTTCTGCACGCGTTCGGTGAATGGGTCTTTTGCGGCGAGCGCCAGATGGACCTTGGTCTGTGCCGCAGTCAGGTGCTGCTTTGCCTCAGCCTCGTCATCGAATGCGCCGATCTGGATCAGCCAGCCGCCATGGCTGTGAATCGGCGGAGCGGAGTACGCAGGCGCGGTTTGCGGCTTCGCCGCCGCTATGTGCGTTTCGATCGGTGCGGGTTCGATCTGCGCTGGCTGCATCTGCGCTGGCTGCATCTGCGCCGGCTGCATCGGCGCGGCTTGCGTCTGGGCGGGCCGCGGTTGCACCGGTTGAATTTGCACCGGCGCTGCGGCCACGGATTTCACTGGCGTCGGCTCGCTGGCCGCAGCGAGCGGCACTGATGGTTCGGCTTGGGCCACCTTGAGCTCGACCTTCGGCGCGGCAACCGCGATCTCGGTCCGTACTTGCGAACTGTCAGGCGCAACCGCGCTTGGTTGCGAAACCGGAGCCGCCACCGCGACCGGGACCAAGGCCGGCATCGGCGCCAGCGAGGCGGTTTGCACCGGGGCGGTTCGGTAGGAAATCGTCTTCACAAGGAGCGGCCGGATCGGATCGCTTGATCCAGCGGCCATACGGGGCGTTGTGCTTGGCGTTGTGCTTGATGTTGTGCTTGCCGCCGTGCGTGGCTCGACGTTCGTGGTAGCGGCGCGGTCGGTCCGGCTCGCCGGTGATTTAGCTGAAGCCTCCTCACGACGTTCAGCAACCTCGGCAACCATGGGCGCGGTGCGGCGGGCTGCTGCTTCCTTGATATGGGCGCCGATGAGCTCGCGCATGCGCTCATCGCGTTCGGAGGCCGAGGGACCTCCCATCACGACGGCGACCAGGTAGCGGCCGTCACGATGCAACGAGGTGAGCAGATTGAATCCGGAAGCGCGCGTGAAACCGGTTTTGATGCCGTCCACTCCATCGACTGCGCCGAGCAGATGGTTGTGATTGCGCATCGCTTCGCCGTGATAGACAAAAGATTCTGTGGAGAAATATCGGTAGTAGCGTGGAAACCGCTCCTGGATGGCGCGTCCAAGAATGGACTGATCGCGCGCGGTCGTAACTTGGTCGTCGTCCGGCAAACCCGAGGCATTCACGTAGATTGTGTGTGCCATGCCAAGCGCATGCGCTTTCTGCGTCATCAGCTTGGCAAAGCTCTCCTCATCCCCGCCTAGGTTTTCGGCGACCGCGACCGCGGCATCGTTGGCCGACTTGGTGACGATGCCTTTGATTGCGTCCTCGACGTTGATCGTCTGGCCGGGTTTGAGCCCGAGCTTGGTTGGCGCCTGCTCCGAGGCATGTTCGGAGACCTTGAGCGCGCTATCGAGCCGCAGCCTGCCGGATTCGAGACGCTCGAACAAAAGGTAGAGCGTCATGGCTTTGGTCAGCGAAGCGGGATGGCGCAAGGCGTCCGGACTGGCGGCCTGCAGCACCGCCCCGCTATTGCCGTCAACAACGATGGAGGCAAAAGGCGGCGAATAATCTTCGAGGCTGGCGTGACGGTGACCATGCCCGGCATGTGCGTGATGGACCCGGGAATGATGATGCCGTCGCGCGTCCGCGACATCGCCGGTGATGGTCAAGGCCGTAACAACCGCCGCGCTCGCCAACAGGCAGTAACAAAGCCCGAAACGGGCTTCGGAATCCACCGATGCCATTTGGTAACCCCGTCCCTGAACGCCTCACCCCGTAAGGCGGCCCCTCACTCGGTCTGCTGCTCCGGGACGGTGTACGGTGCGCTAAAGCCGGATTTTTCCACCACTCAGCGCGGGAGACGGACACCACCCCAACTCGGTCGCTACCCCAACAACACGGTCAAGCAGGTTAGGAAGACGCAGTTGCGAAACGGTTAAATGCAGTCACTCCGCCGCCCCAAAAGTCATTGACCTAGCCGCTTTTGTGCGGCGCAACATATATATGATCGTCGCCGCAAAAGGCCTTTTGATGGCAAACCGGTTAATGCCCTACGCGTTGAATTTGACGCCCGCACCGGTGACTGGCGGCACGCCAGCTGCAGCCGGCGCCACGCCGTCTGGCCGCACGCGGGCGATGGATTTGCAGATGTGTCGCGTTATCGAAATCAGACCCGTTCGCCAGTCCTCTGAAGTGCGCGTCATGACCGCTGCACCTTGCCGCAGCAATTTGAGCGCGCCATGCATGGTTTTTGTCATCTTGCGCTCGGCGACCGGCGAACTATCTGACGTTTTCACCCGTGCTTCGAAATTCTGCGCGGTTACCCTTCGCGCGCGGCCGATAGGCATTTGCACTCAGGAAGTTGCTCTATCGATTCGGCGCGTGATCCGCGCTAATTTTACTCGCTGTGTGGGATTCTCGCCGTCAAACGGCCGGCGGCAGTGCCGGCCGAGGATGATCCAGCAGTTCGGAAGTCGAACGAACCAATGCCGTTGATTGACGTTACCACCTATGTGCCAGCCCGGCTGGCGGACGACGATCGCAAGCGTAAAGGCGATGGCTCGCCCGGGACCGCGGTCATTACTAAGACAAGGCCGCAAACCAAGCGGCCAAACCTCTATCGCGTGCTGTTGCTCAACGACGACTACACGCCGATGGAGTTCGTGGTCCACGTCCTCGAGCGTTTCTTCAACAAGGATCACGAGACGGCGCATCGGATCATGATGCA
>DATAYT010000060.1:0-22635 GCA_036272395.1 Xanthobacteraceae bacterium | reverse complement strand
CGCGCCACCGGCGCGAACGCGAGCCCAAAGAGACCGAACGACCGGCGCCGGCCGTCTCGATCGATAAGCGGGATACCATGGTGACGCTGCCGGGCGCGTTTGCCGGGAAACCATATTGGCTGGCACTCGCACAATGCGGGGGCGCCTATTTCAAGCTCAACGTGCTCTACACCGCGCTCGCGGTGCAGGCACGCGCCGTCAAGCCGGATCCGAAACTCAACACCGAGTACACCAGAAAGCTCAACGATGCGATCAAAACGGCGACCGCTTTCTTCACGGGAGCGGAGCGGTTCTTGATGACCGATCGCGGCATCGAACGCATCGATGCGGTGTTGATTTACAACGAACAGTCACGCGCGGTCGCGGACCGGATCAAGACGATCGATGCGGCGCTTAATGCGGCAAAGACTTGCCCCGCGCTTTACCAGGCCTGCCAGGATGCTCATGCAAAAGCCTGCAGCGAATCGCTGGCGCCGGTCGGGTAGCAAGGCCGCCAGCGAGGAGATCGCATGAAGTCGATGTTTGCCGCGCTGCTTGCGGCTCTGCTGCTCGGCGCAGGCCTCGCTTGCGCGCAAGACTCCGCAGAGGAGGCGGGAGGTTTGCCGCATTTGAGCGAGATCATGGCGCAGCAGCAGATGCGCCACATCAAATTGTGGTTTGCCGGCGATGCCGCCAATTGGCCGTTGGCCGATTACGAATTGGATCAACTAAAGGATGGTTTTGACGACGTCGCCAAACTTCTCGGCGGCGACCTGGCGCAACAGCATGTCGGCGGCGCTCTTTCCGGATTGGAAAAAGCGATCGAGAGTAAGGACCATGCAGCGTTTGTGGCCGCCTTCGATCGATTAAGCGCCGACTGCAACGCATGCCATGGCACGCTCGATCACGCCTTCATCGTGATTCAGCGGCCAGTCCTACTGCCTTACAGCGACCAGAATTTTTCACCTCTGCAATAGGGCGCTTCAGCGCCCTTCGCTTGAGTTGTGATCCAAATGCAGGCCGCTTCAATCGGTGGCTTGGCCGTCCTTGCGCACGAGATTTCCCAATGGAACTCACACGGTGCATTTGCGCATGGCGCTAAGGCCATGTTGGGATTGTATTTCTT
This sequence comes from Xanthobacteraceae bacterium, assembly GCA_036272395.1. Taxonomy (GTDB): domain Bacteria; phylum Pseudomonadota; class Alphaproteobacteria; order Rhizobiales; family Xanthobacteraceae; genus BOG-931. The sequence continues at coordinate 21,530 of DATAYT010000060.1, read as the reverse complement.
CGCCGCACGCGTCGGTCTTCGACGGATGGCTTTGTTCTTGAATTATCGGCCAAGACGGCCATACTGCGCGGATTGTGCCGTGCAGCACGGGGTGGGGATCTCTTGGAACAGCCGCGCAGTGATATTGCGACTTTGCCGGCGGCGACCGCCTGCAATGTGCTCATGATCTATCCGCGCTTCATGACGGATTCCTTCTGGAACTTCTCCGAAGCCTGCGAGCTCGTCGGCGCGCGTTATCCCGCCATTCCGCTTGGCCTGATCACGGTCGCGGCGCTGTTGCCCAAATCGTGGAATATCCGGCTGGTCAATTGCAATACCGAGGAGCTTGCGGAAAGCGATCTCGCCTGGGCCGACATGGTCATGACCGGCGGCATGCTGTTCCAGCAGGCCGACACGCTCGATCTCATCGAAATGTGCCGCGCTCGCGGTTTGCCGGTCGTCGTCGGCGGACCCGACGTGAGTTCAAGTCCGCACCGCTACGCCGCGGCAAATTTCAGGGTGATCGGCGAGGCCGAAGGCATCCTCGACAAATTCATCGCCGCCTGGGAAGAGGGCCAGCGCGAAGGCACTTTCGAGTCGCCGAAATTCCAGGTCGACGTGACCCAGACGCCGATTCCGCGTTTCGACCTTCTGAAATTCGACCAGTATCTCTATATCGGCGTGCAATTCTCGCGCGGCTGCCCATTCACCTGCGAATTCTGCGACATCATCGAGCTTTATGGCCGCGCACCGCGGACCAAAACCCATGCGCAAATGCTCGCCGAGCTCGAAGCGCTGTACCGGCTCGGCTATCGCGGGCACGTCGATTTTGTCGACGACAATCTGATCGGCAACAAAAAAGCGATCAAAGCATTTCTGCCCGTGCTCGAGACTTGGATCAAAGAGCACGATTATCCATTTGAATTCACGACCGAAGCATCGCTCAATCTCGCCGACGATCAGGAACTGTTGCAGATGCTGCGAAGGTGCAATTTCTTCGCCATTTTCGTCGGCATCGAAAGTCCGGACGAGGAGACACTCGCCGCGATGCGTAAGAAGCAGAATATGAGACGCAGCATCGCCGACAGCGTTCACAAGATTTATCGCGCCGGTATGTCGGTCACCGCCGGTTTCATCGTCGGCTTCGATACCGAGAAGGGATCGGTCGCGCAGCCCATGATCGACCTTATCGAGGAAGCCAACATTCCGATCGCGATGGTGGGCTTGCTTTACGCACTGCCGAATACCCAGCTCACGCGCCGGCTGGCGCGCGAGGGCCGCTTGCATGTCGACCACGACGCGGCGCCGGCGGGTAAAGGCGATCAGTGCACCGCCGGGGTGAATTACGATACCAAGCGGCCGCGTTTGGACATCCTTCGCGATTATCGGAAGATCTTGGATAAGGTCTACGATCCGGATGTATTTTGCGGACGATTGGAGCGGCTTGCGGCAATGCTCGACTGCTCCGACCGGCGCAAAGAACTACCGAAGGGTGATATCCGCGGCAGGGTGAGCACCATAAAACTGGTGCATGATCTGATGTCGCGCTTGCCCGAAGGACGCGAGCGGTTTTGGAAAGCATTCACCACCTGCATGTCGATCAATCCGAATTCGGTTCGCGGCATCGTCACGTTGATGGCATTTTACCTCCATGTCGGACCCTATTCCCGCTATGTCATGAAACAGATCGATCGACAGATCGAAGACATCGAGCAGGGACGTTTCGTTGAGCCGAAATTGCTGCCGCCGGCCGAGGCCGAGCCCATTGCAGTGAACGCTTAAGCCTCTCAGGCTTGCCGGCGAATGCCGCCCGCGGCCGCGCGTCAGCTTGAAAAGAGTCTGCGTGAAAAAATCAGTAATTCGTTTGCTCGATTCCGGGCACGGTCAGCAGTGAAGAGATTGACCGACCGCGCAGGTCATACAATCGGGCATAAACAACGCCTTCCCGCATGATGTCGAAGACGACCGGCGCATCCAGCTTGGCGCAATAAAATTCCCCGACCACCATGGCGAAATCGGCGCCTTTGGGATTCCAGGTCGTGGTGAATTGCGGCCCGAGCGCCACCGCGACGGGCGGATGCGGCCCGCAGACGGCGATTTTCCACTGGCCGTCAGCCGGCTGCTCATGCCGGACGGCAATATCAGCCAACAGCTGTCGCGATGCCTGGGTCAGCGCCAGACCCCAATAGTCAAGCATGAAGTTCTGTCGCGCTCGGGGGACGCCGCCGGCGAGATGATTGTAATCCGTGTATTCGTACGGATGCAGTCTCATCATGTCGACGATGGGAGATGCGGTGCCGACAATAAGCGCGACAATGCTCGCGCCGGCGGCGACCTTGCCGTAACGGCGAAGACCGTCGGCAATTTGCGCGCCGGCCAATCCGGCGAGGACCGCGAACGGCGGCAGCACGAAGACGAAGTGGCGGATACCGTTATACATCGCCGGCCGGGTCACAACGGTGATCAGCACCGGCAGAAGTACCGCAAGCACGGTCGCGAGCAGGCCGGCGCGGCGGCCGGCACCCTCTGTGCTGCGGTCGGCATTCCTCACAATGGCGAAAATCGCGACGGCCGTGCCGCAAAGACCAAGCGCCAACAGCAATTCCGGCACCTGAACAGCGAACAATGTCGGCACATAAGATCGCGGCATATCGATCACCGGGATCAATTGGCCATCGAAAAGTTCGCGCCAAGGCTTTTCAAAGAAATTCGAGAAATACTCCACCGCGCGGAACGGATTGAGCGGCGAAAGTACGCTCCAGGGCCAGACCAAGCCCATCACCAGATAGGCGAGGATCGCCGCGGGCAGGAACGGTACGAGAAACGCTCCGCACTCGCTTAACGCGGGTTTTGTGCCAATTGCGCGCCAGCGAACCGCCGCGATGAGTGGAAGGGGCAGCAGCGCATTCGCCACCGCGAAGCCGCCCAGGACGCGTGCTCCGATCGCAAGACCGACGCCGATGCCACACAGCGCAATGGTTGCCGGCGTGGCGCGCGGATATTCCAAAAAGGCGCGAACGAGGCCGAGCAACGCAATCGCCATGACGGCGGCGAACGGTCCATCCTTGGCGTTGATGAACATATGGCCGTAATACAGCGGGCACGTCGCGAGCAGCGTGATCGCCAACAATCCGGCAAGCGGACCGCCAAGCCGGCGGCCGAGCCGCCACGTTGCAAACAAACCGACCAGCCCGACCACAGCGCCAAGCAGACGCCGCGTTTCGAATAGGCCGAACGGCAAGATTTTGGCGGCGAGCGTGGCCACGATATCGAAACCGCCGCCGTACATGTACAGGTTGACGAAGGAAAGCGCGCGCTGATCGGCGAAGTTTGATCGATAGAGCGAGACCAGAAGCGCGCCATATTGCGAATGCGTGTAGTCGTCCCAGCCGAGGCCGTAATCGCGGAACGTGGCGAACGCGACGGCCGCGGCGGCGGCAAGCATGCCGATTGCCAGCCCATCGAGCCAGCGCGCGGATTGGTTTGCCTCTGATTGCAGGCGCAGCGGCTTCGCTGCAGCTTGATGCACGATTAGCCCCGCTCAAATCTACGGCTCAAGTCATGAAGAGCATTTATGGCCCTGACAATGCGTCAATGCGCAGCGATGCTGAATTAGGCTCACTGGGCTTGGCGATGGGGCCCGGATGCAAGAAGCGGGGCTCGAAGCCCCGCTTAGCACGAGTATCGCACGCAAAGTCATTACTTCATCGCGGCCTCGAACATTTCGCCGACGTGGTCCCAGTTCACCAGGTGGTCAAAGAACGCTTTCAGGTAGTCGGGACGGCGATTGCGGTAATCGATGTAGTAAGAATGCTCCCACACGTCGCAGCCGAGTATTGGCTGGGCGCCGTGCACGAGGGGATTCTCGCCGTTCGGCGTTTTCATGATCGCCAGTTTGCCGTCCTTTACCGCGAGCCAGCACCAGCCTGAACCGAATTGCGTAATGCCCGCCTGGATCAGGTCTTCCTTAGCTTTGGCCAACGGGCCAACGTCTGAGGTGAGTTGTTTCTCGAGCTTGCCGGGCAGTTTGTCACCACCGCCGCCCTTTTTCATCCATTTCCAAAAATGAATGTGATTGTAATGCTGGGCTGCGTTATTGAAGAGGCCAGGATTTTTACCGAACGTCCCCTTGACGACTTCTTCGACCGGTTTGTTTTCCCATTCGGTGCCTTTGGCCAGGTTGTTGCCGGCGTTCACATAGGCCTGGTGATGTTTGTCGTGATGGAATTCGAGCGTCTCACGCGACATGTGCGGCGCGAGCGCGTCATACGGATAGGGGAGATCGGGCAGGGCGAATGCCATTGGTGTGCTCCTCAATGTGAACTTGGGGCTGGATATTTGATTGCAACCGTCGGGAAACCTGAAAGGTTCCTCTTGAGAGGGTCAAGTCAATAGGCCCAAGTCAGCGGCTCGGCAACGGCCCGCCGTCTCCGCCCGGAAAACGATTCCGCAGAATAAGGGCTTGCATGCTATGGGAGCCTCGTCACAATATCGACGCAAACTGGTTTGGCGCCGCCCCACAAAGTAAGGATTGGCGTATGTATTTGCTTTTGTTGGTGTTTGGTGGATTGCTCGGCGCGGCCGGTGTGGTCCTTGCCGGATCGGGCATGTCGCTACGGGACGGCACTTTCGATGCCGCGATTCTTACGCCCGGGATTGTTGCCGCGGCTGGTGGGCTTCTTCTGATCGGGCTCGGGGCCGGATTGCGAACGCTCCAACGTATCGAGCGAACACTGGCGGCACGACCGATGCCGGGCGTGCTGGCGATCGCAGAGGGCGCGAAACTCAGCGAAAGCGTTGAAACACCACGCGAGCCGGCGCGGATTCCATTCGCACCAAAGGCAATCCACGAATCGCAACCGGGCGTCGCTGCGCGCGACATAGTGGCGGACAAGTCACCGACGGCCGTGCCCGGTGCGGACAAAGCATCGCCACCCATTCCCGCGATGGCGATGCCGGCTGTTCCCGACGCGAATGTCGAAACCATTGGGCAGCCGTCCGGCAAAAGAAACGGCAATGGAGCGGCGGCAATGCGGACTGGGCTTCGCCCGTCGGCCAGTTTGCGGCGCCCGAGCGCAGGCGAACGCGAACCGGTCCTTGATGCGCTGTGGCCGAAAGGCCCGCGTTCAACACGCGCCGTCGATGGAGCTTCGGCTCCGGTCGCCCAGAGCACCGGCGTGACGCCGATCCATCCGCAACAAAGCGGCGACATGCCCAACGCGGCGGTATCTGTGAGTCATCCGGAGAGTGCGGCGGCCGCGGCGTCGGTGCTCAAGTCGGGCGTCGTCAACGGCATGCCATATACGCTCTATTCGGATGGGTCGATTGAAGCACAATTGCCAGAGGGCACGCTGCGCTTCGGTTCGATTACCGAATTGCGCAATCACATCGAACAAAGCGCTTGAAGATAAAAATGCCGGCGGGCGCCCGCGCCGCTAAGCGGCCGCAGCCAGCGCGGCGCGAGCGTCGGTGCGAATCCGCTCCACCATGGAACGGAAACCGTTCGAGCGCTGCGGCGTGAGATGTTCGCGCAAACCCATGCCTTCGAACAGTTTGACGGCATCGGTGTTCAGGATCTGCCTCGCGCTCTTGCCCGAATAGACAGCGAATAGGATTGCAATCAATCCGCGCACGATATGGGCATCGCTGTCGCCGGCAAAAGTCAGCACTGGGCCGCCTGCGCCGTTAGGACGCACAGTGGTGTCGAGCCAGACTTGGCTCGCGCAGCCTTGAACCTTGTTGGCATCGCTATGCGCCGTCTCCGCCAACGGCGGCAGTTCGCGCCCCAGCTCAATTAGATAGCGATAGCGATCGTCCCAGTCGTCCAGGACCGAAAAATTGCCGATGATCTCGTCAATGTCAGCCATTGTGTCCAAGCTCGAACGCTGGTCACTCGCGTCGGCTTTTATATAGAGAGCAACGCTGCGCAGGTCGATATCCCCGTGGCGGCAGTAAGGCTTGGACGATCGCGCCAGGCTTGCGACGTCACACCGCGTGTCGTGCGTCCTTCCGAAGCGCCGGGCCCCGCCACGGGGTGGCGAGGTCGGCGGGGGTCAGCGTATTCTGCGAGTCCTTGTCCGCAAGCGCGCGGTCAGCGGCTGGTTTGCCGTCCCGACCGGCATTGTCGCCATCTTTCCGCTTGAGATTATCGGTCACGAATTCGTAAAGCATCCTCGCGCCGGCCTGCGCTCTGGAGCCGAGCTGGCTCGCGACGTGAGAACCGACCGTGCAGGCGTCCGGTTGACGCGCGCAAAATTGACGCAAGTCGCCTACGGTCGCGGACGCGGCCGAAATCGCTTCCGACGGGGCGACCTGATTGCCTTGCGGCTGTCGTGACGAGCCGCTCGGCAATAGGATCAGCACGAGCCCGAGCCAAAACGCCATACGCAATAGAAAGAACATGACACCAAACCCCCTGCGGCACATCCCTTGCCTGCAGTCTCAAGGCTAGCAGGGAGCTTTGAAGCCGGCGTTGCCGCGGCCGGTCGAGTTTTGTCCAGATTTGAAGAGAATACGCCGCAAATTTTCGAGCAAATGGAAAACCTTTGTTTAGGTTAATATTCGAACGAAGCAGGTCCGCTGCCGGGTGCCCCGGCGGTTTGCCAACGTTTAGTCTTCGTATATCGCCCCATTTTTGTGTGTCATCGGACTTTGTTATCCGATTTCGAGGCTGCGGCTATGCGGCCGTGAGAGCAATTCCGTTTTAGCGTTCGCTTAAGCGGGCTTTGTCACTGTTGACGCGGCCAATGGCGGGGAGGGCATCACGCGTGCCGAGGCGGCGGCATCACTCGTTTCTTACGCGCGTCGTAAGCGGGGCGGGCGCCTTGGGCTTTCGGGCCTGGGATCCCATCGCGCGGCGCCCGGTAGACTCGATTGCCATCATCGCCGCGATCGCGACGGCTTTTGTCATTGTCGTGAACGCCATCTTCCTGCAGTCCAGCGCACACGCGCCGCCGTTTTTCGACGCCAAGTCATCGCCTGCAAAAAGCGATTCGCTTAAACCGCTGATAACCGGCACGCCCGCCCGACCCGTCGCAACCGCGCCGCAGCCGGTTGCGGCCCGCCACAACGACGCAATTGCCGAATTGATCGGTCCGTCGCCGCGGATCGCGGCGGTGCAACGAGCGTTGGCCGAATTCGGCTACGGTCAAGTCAAAGTGTCCGGAATATTGGACGACGCGACGAGCGCCGCGATCGCAAAGTTCGAGCGCGACCACAACTTGCCGAGTAGCGGTCGCGTCTCCGACCGGTTGGTCAAAGAGCTCACCACGATGGTTGGGCACCCGATCGATTAAAACCCCGCAACGGGTGAGTTGAAAATCGGCGGGGATGATTTCTGGAAAACCGGCCGCTTGCCAGAACGGTCGGGATTGACGAAAAGCCGCTCCCGAGGAAGGAGCGCACACGATGCGGCTTAAGAGTGCCCTGTGGGTTGCAGCCTATCTGCGACGCTGCCAGGTCGAAGGTTGTTCCGCTGTTGTGCGCCGGCGCGGCGCCGAAGAAGCCGGTGCGATTTTCGTGCGCGTCTGCCGGCTGGATGGAACGTCGGAGCTGTTCGGACCTGCGCCGCAGAGCGCGCTTGAGCCTGGGGCCGCTGATCGCGTCTTTGCTGCGTGCCTGGATTTGCAACCTGCACCCGACCCGGAAATCGAAAAATATTTGTCGCGGGAGACGAAGTTTGACCCCGATCTTTGGATCGTCGAAGTCGAGGACCGCGCCGGCCGCAACTTCCTCAATATCGTCCACTGAACGGTCTGGAAAAACGGCGCCAGAGCGGAGCGCGGCTAAGACGCGTCGCGTTTTTCGGGCGGCGATAAGTCGGCATGGTGCGCAATCGCGCTTATCGTTCGCGGACGCGTTGTGGAATCGTCGTTCCACAGCATCGGCCGGTGCCGCTCCGCCGGGCGCTCAACATGAGGCAACGATTGCCAGATTGCGACCATGTGTTCGGCGCTCTGCCACGGCAATTCATGATGAAGTTCGGTCAAGGCCTGAACTCGCGCCATCGAGCGACCGACATTGACGAAAAGCAAGATCCGATAGAGCGCGCCTCGCCGCATGTTGAGTGCCTTGGCGGCGGTCACAATCGGCTCTCCGAAGTCGTCGTCGGCCACGCGCCGCGCTTGCAGCCGGGAAATGTGCAAAGCCTGGGCCAGACCTTGAGCGAAGGCCTCGCGATTGCGGGACAAAACGGCGGCTTCCAACCGCCCGCTTAAGCCATCTTCATGGGATAGTGTTCTGTGTCCCACCGAAAGTGGAGCGATCACGTCCAAGTTCAAAAGAATGAGACGCCGCTCATCGGCATTGGCCGCAAAAAACAGCTCATTGAGCGCGGTCGCGGCATGGATAGCAATTGGCGCCTCGCGTGTGAGCTCTCCGTCGCGCATCCTCGACCCGGAAGGCCAGAGGGGCTGCTGCCGCCCATTGAGATTGGGAATGTCGGCGGCAAGGCGCTCGACAACGCGGCGCGGCGGCGACCGGTAATGCGCTAGGCGCTGCGCCACCGCGGCGCGGGTGCTGAAATCAGCCGCTTCGAGGAGACGGAGCGCCAGTTCGGTATAGTGGCGCTCCTCGTCCGCCGTGTGCGTCGGCGTTTGCACGTAGAGCTCCGTGAGCACGCGTAGAAGCGTTGGACGCATGTCGGGGTCGCCCGGCCCTGCCAAACGGGCAAGGCGGTCCAGCCCCCAGCGGCTTGCGCTCTCCATGCGGCGTGACCCGACGGCAATAGTCCGGTTGAGAAGAAAACGACGAACAAAGTTATGGGGCCGCCGTTAGCGGACCGTTAACCTTGCATACCCCTTAATTACCGGGGACGCCGCTTGCGCGCATCGGAGCATCACGCTCTGGCCGGCGGCAGAGGAAGCGGCTGGGTGGGCACCGTTATCAAATTTCCGGACGATGGGCGCATCGTGCGCTTCGGCCGCGAGGCCGGCGAGTCCGCAACGATCATCATCCTTCCGGTGATCCGGATCGAGCGATATCCGGAATCATTCGACGGTATCGAGCCGCAGACGCAACCGCCCGCCGAAAATGGCGGCCGGCGTCGCGTCAGGCGGCGTTGACGAAAATTCATTACGCCGACGCCCCGAAGACTGTCCGCCGCGACTGAGCCATCGTCCTATTGCGACTGAATCCGGCACGTTGCGGCCGCCAGCGCCCGTCGTGCCATCGGCATCAGGCTAGGTTCGGGTGCCAAAGCGCGCAAAACGATAAGTCCCATTGTCGTCGGCGATTCGATAATGAGCCGGTCTGCTGCCGTGACTTCCTCATCCTCGGGCACCTGTGCGTGCTGTGCGGCGGTCATAAGATCGAGTTCGATTGTACGCCGGCCGGCGGCGCGGTCGTTGATCGCGTAAAAGGCGACGCTCCTGCGGGTGTAGAAGGTCACCGAGGTATAAGCTTGGCTGACCGGGGCGATCAGCTTGAGCGGACCGTCACTGAGGTCGTAACGGCACACCGCCGCTGCGAAAGCCGGATCCATGAACGGCATAATCTCGACTCCAGCTTTGGTCGCCGCAAGCGGCGCCATCGCGTTCACCGGTGTAAGCTGGGCAAGCCGCGAATAGGCATCTTGCTTCGCCGCCTGTGGCATAGCCAGCACGGTCGAGAGATGCACAATGCCGCCGAGCAGAACCGCGGCAAGAACCCATAACAGACCGCGAACCATCAGCAACCCTTTCGCTCGATAGCAGGCATCGGACCTTCCTTGGTCGTGCGCGTGGCGACCCCGATCGCGGTGTCGTAAAGCCTCCACACAAGCACGAATTGCTCGATTCCGCCGGTTGGCAGCCAATTGCCGGGGCGGGCTAGCGGGGCGACCGTGATGGTGAAGCGGCCATCGTTATCGCGAACGATTTCCTCGCTCGTGAAACCGTGCCGATCGATCGCGTTGGCGACGAGCCGGCCTTCCGGCGTGTAGAGTGTCACCGTCCAATATCGCGCCGTCGGCGTCATGCCGCTGATGCTGAACGTGCAGCGGCCGTCAAAGGTGTTGCCGACGTCATCGGTGCGCGCATAAAAGGCGATGCCGTCGCCCATCCCGGTAGGCAATTCGCCGGTTCTGGCGACCATGGCGCGGGCATAGGGATCGATATCCGCTGATCCGCTCTTCGGCCATGCTTTCCAAGCGCCGATTGTCAGCGCTCCGAACGCGACGCCACGGGTAAGCGTGAACCAGGTCGCGCCAAGTCCGAGCGCTGCTGCGATCAATAAAGTGAAGCATGAACCGAACAGAAGGCGCATGATGGCGTGCGTTTGACCGGTTGGGATCCTGAAAACTCAATCGCCGCGTGAATTGGCGGGAGCATTTCGGTCAGCTGCCGTGGCGAAAGCGCCGGACTGGGTACCGGTCTCGTTGTTCGCACCGCCGTCGAGCGCTCCGACCGAGGTCTTTGTCGCCGCTTGCGACGACGGCATATGAATCGCGTCATCCAACATGCGCTCCACATGAAGAAGCGCCTCGGTTCCCTTGCGCGTGAGCAGTACCGCGTGCGGTTGATCGCCGCCTTTCAATGAGGCGTCGGCGATCGCCGGCGCATGTTGCGGCGCCGGCAGACCGGGAAGAGGCCGCAGCTCCACGCCTTGATGCGCATAGGCCATGATGTTGTGCCACGTCGCCGCCGGCAGCGTGCCGCCGGTCATCCGTTTGGTTGGTGAATAGTCGTCATTGCCCATCCAAATGGCGCCGACGAAATTGCCCGTGTAGCCGACAAACCAGGCGTCACGCCAATCATTTGTGGTGCCGGTCTTGCCGCAAGTCGGTACTCCGTCGAGTTCCGCGCGCCGCCCGGTGCCATTTTGGACCACGGAGTTCATCATCTTGATCATGTCCATGGCCACTTCCGGACTGATCACCTGCTTCGGTTTCGGACCGTCGCGGTCAAAACGCCAGACCAGCTGGCCGGAATCGGTGCGAACCTCGAGTGCGGCATGCGGCACGACGGAGCGGCCGAGATTTGGGAAGGTGGCGTAAGCCATCGCGTGTTCGTAAACGTAAACTTCATCGGCGCCGATCGGCAAAGAAGGCGTATCCGGCAGCGGCGCGTGAATGCCGAAATTGCGCGCGGTCTGCACGATCATGGCGCGGCCGAGCTTTGGATTGCCGTTGCCGAGCATGATCGACAATTTGACGGGAATGACATTGATCGAATGGGTAATGGCTTCCAGAAGCGTCACCGATCCGGAATAGCCGCCGGAATAATTGTGCGGACACCAATTGCCGATGCAAACCGGCGAATCGACGACGACCGAAGTCGGCTTAAAGCCGTTTGCCAAGGCAGTCGCGTAAACATAAGGCTTGAAGGAGGAGCCGGGCTGGCGCAGCGCATCGGTGGCGCGATTAAACTGGCTTGAGCCGTAATCGCGGCCGCCGATCATGGCCCGGACCCCGCCGTCGAGGTCGCCAATCACGACGGCGACTTGGCTCGCGCCATAATCGCGCCCGTACTGGCGTAATTGGGATTCCGCCTCGTGCTCGGCATAGTGTTGCAAATTGCTGTCGAGCGCCGTGCGAACCGTGAATGAGCGCGAGGTCACCGATTTCGGCAAGGTATCGACGAGCTTGCGCATCTCGTCGAAAGCCCAATCGAGATAATAGTTCGGGGCATCCTCGATCGCGCGATCGATCGGCGTCGCCGGATTGCGCCGCGCGCCATAAACCTGGCCCTCGCTCATAAAGCCGTTCTCGACCAGATTATCGAGCACGACATTGGCGCGGGCGCGGGCTGCCGGCAGATTGATCATTGGCGAGAATTTGGTCGGCGCTTTGAACAGCCCGGCGATCATTGCGCCTTCGGAGAGATTGAGATCGCGGACCGATTTGCCAAAATAATAGCGCGCCGCTGCATCAACGCCGAAGGCGCCGCCGCCAAGGTAGGCGCGATCGAGATAGAGTTTGAGGATTTCGTTCTTGGGTAGATGCGCTTCCAGCCACAGCGCCAGGAAGGCTTCGTTGATCTTGCGCTCATAAGTGCGCTCGTTGGAGAGGAACAGATTCTTCGCCAGCTGCTGCGTTATGGTGGAGCCGCCCTGAACGACGCCGCCCGCTTGGGTATTGGTGACAAAAGCGCGGAACACGCCTTGAATATCGATGCCGAAATGTTCGTAGAACCGGCGATCCTCGGTCGCCAGCACCGCCTTGATCAGATGATCGGGAAATTCCTCGAGTGGAACCGATTCAGTGTGCTTGATACCGCGGCTGCCGACCTCGTTGCCGTAGCGGTCAAGAAACGTCACCGCCAGATCGGATTTCTTCAGCCAATCGTCATCGGAGGTCTGGCGAAACGATGGAATCGCAAGCACCAAAAGCAAAAACAGTCCGCCGGTGCCGAGCGTCGCCGCTTCCGAGAGCGGCTCGACCAGTAGCCAGCGGCGCCAGCCGGCGACATGGGCGCGGTCCATGAACGCGGTGAATCGCTCATATATCTCGCGCGTCCACTTGCCGCTCTGGAATATTGCGGAGTCAATGCGCGCGTCGACATCGAGAAGGAGCCGCCGGAGCCTCGGCCTCCAGTCCTCGCCCGGATCGGGAAACATGTCTGTCACGGCCACTTGCTCCGGGAAACAGCGGGAAGCACAGCAGTTATCCTTCTAGCGAACCGGCCTGGTGCCGGCCAAGGGTTAGTTGCCCCTGCAAAGTAAATGGAAATTACGGGCAAATTTGGCATAGCTTCGCGCGGAGGCCACCATGGCAAGCAATTCCGACCACTCCGAGGAAGTTCCATTTTGGCGCCGCAAGTCGTTGAGTCAAATGACCGATTTGGAATGGGAGAGCCTCTGTGATGGCTGTGGCCGCTGCTGCCTCAATAAGCTCGAGGAGGACGAATCGGCCGCCGAGACCTTTTACACCGATGTTGGTTGCCGACTTCTGGACGGGCACAGCTGCCGCTGCCGCGATTACCAAAATCGGCTTGACCTGGTCGATGATTGCGTCCGTTTGACGCCCGAAAGCCTCAAAAGGATTAAATGGCTTCCGCCGTCCTGCGCCTATGTGCTGCTGGCCCAAGGACATGACCTGTATTGGTGGCATCCATTGGTCTCCGGCGACCCCGAGACCGTACACGCCGCCGGGGTCTCGGTGCGCGGGCGCGTGCACGCGACCGAGCTCGACGTGCCGGACCATGAATTGGAAGACCACATCGTCGATTGGCCGCAAAAATTGCCGCGGCGTGCGCGCCGCCGCCGATAGGCAAATAGAGAGGGTTCGGCGCACGGCTGATCTGCGCAAAGCCTGGTTGCAAAGCGGCCAGCCCACGGCCAAGTGGCAGCAAAGCCCGCCATGAGCACCCGAACCGCTTCCGAACACCTCATCACTGTCGCGTCTGCCGGCGCCGCGACCGAGCTGGCTTCTCCCGCGACAGCTCCGGTCGACCATGCGGCGGTGCGCGCAATCGTCGCCGGCATCATGCTCGCCATGTTTCTCTCTGCCCTTGAGCAGACCATCGTCGCGCCGGCCCTGCCCGCGATTGGCAGAAGCCTGGGCGGCATCGACGAGTTGTCCTGGGTGGTCACGGCTTATTTGCTTGCGGTGACGGCGGCCACGCCGCTGTTTGGAAAGTTATCCGATATTTACGGCCGGCGTGTGGTTCTGCTCTGGGCGATCGGCATTTTCATCGGCGGCTCGATCGCCTGTGCGCTGGCGCCGACGATCTGGATCCTGATCTTTGCGCGCGGGCTGCAAGGCATTGGCGGCGGCGGCTTGCTGCCAATCGCTCAGACGATCATTGCCGATTTGTTGTCGCCCCGGGAACGGCCGGTGGTTCAGGGACGGACCTCTATCATGTTCATGAGCGCGAGCATTCTCGGCCCCGTGCTGGGCGGCGTCTTTACCGATCAGCTGCATTGGTCATTGATCTTTTGGATCAATCTGCCGCTCGGCGCGGCGGCGCTGGTCATGAGCGAGCGCGCATTGCGGCAGCTGCCGCGCAACGAACGCCCGCATCAGCTTGACGTGATCGGCGCCATCTTGATGGTGGCCGCGGGGCTATCGCTGATGCTCGCGCTTGCCTGGGGCGGCACGCACTATCCGTGGCGGTCGCCGCTTATTGTCGGCCTGCTGGCCGGCTCGGCCATGCTGTGGGGAGCGTTCGCCGCACGTCTTTTAACCGCGCGCGAGCCGTTCATTCCGCTGACAATACTGGGCAGCCGGGTCACCAGCACCATCACCTGTGCGGCATTTTTCGGCGTTGGCACAATCATCGGCATCACGATCTACACGCCACTTTATTGCGAAACCGTGCTCGGTCTCTCGGCCAGTTGGTCAGGACTTGCGCTTATCGCGTTCATGGCCGGCACGGTGGTCGGTTCGCTGACTGCGGCACGGCTGATGGTCCGACTGGCTCGTTACATGCGCGTGCCGCTTGCCGCACTGCTGTTCGCCGTCACGGCTCTCGGTGTGCTCGCTATCGACCCCGTCAATCAATCAATCGCGCGGCTGGTATTCTTGCTGTTTGTGCTGGGTTGCGGCGTCGGGCCGATGTATCCGATGAGCACGATTATCATGCAGAACGCGGTCAAGCCGCACCAGCTCGGCACTGCCACCGGGACTCTCAATTTTTTCCGCACATTGGGCGGTGCAATTATTGTCGCGGTGTTCGGCGCCATTGTGCTGGGCAGCGGCACGGACGCAGGAACCATAACGCTGGAAAATCTGGTTGCGGCACACGGCGATTTGGCATCTGCATTCCGCTGGGTCTTCATCGCGGCTGTAATCTGCCTTGCGATTGCGTTCGCTAGCCTCCTTGCAGTCGAGGAGCGTCCGCTGCACGGCCCACTGCGTCGACCCGAATAGATCGCGCGTTGCCGCGACGCCGCGCCGATCATGGTGGCAATGGAGTGCCGAGGCTTCGCGCGGCGTCAACGATCCAGCCGCGATACCGCGCCAGCGGGGTAATTCCGGTCAGACCGCCACAGCCCGCGGTCAGGTTCGGTCCTGTCGACCAACTCACGACGCCGAGGATCGCGGGTCCCGTTCCCGAGATGCGAAACACCGGAGCTCCAGAGTCGCCAGCACAAGCGCCCAAGCCGGCGCTCAGTCCTTTGCTCACCGGATCAAATAATCTGATCTGGAGCGGGCCGGGCTGGCCGGTAACCACAAGCGTGGCAACACGCGCAGTGCCGCCGGTGCGGCCGTCGCCGCGCACGGTCACGCCATAGCCGGCGACCACAAGCGAATCGCCGACGGCAACGGTTTCGCTGCCGCCAGCAATGAGCGCCGGAGAAACTCGCGCCGGGAGCGGTTCAGCAAGTTTGATCAAGGCAACGTCGGCGGTTGCGAGGTGGTTGAGGAGACGCTTTATGTCAAATTGCGGGTGGCGTTCGATGCGGACGATGGCCTTGAGGACAGGCGGCTGCCCCGGCTCGCTGCCGAGGAGCTTGTAATCGGCGCCGGGCTGCACGCAATGCGCCGCCGTCAATAAAAGGTCGCGGCCGATCGCCGTTGCTGTGCACGCTGTACCGGACGAGCCGAGAATCATAACGACAGAACGTCCGAACTCGCGGGGTGCCGGCGGCGCGCCACCCACCATGGCTTGCGCACGCCACGGAAACTGCGAGCCCGCGATACCGGCAGCGACTGCGACCGAGAGAGCGGCCAACACCCAGCCGCCGCCTAAATCCGCGGCCCTCAATCGCATCGCCTTCGCCTCATTTTGCCTGTCCGTCGCTCATTTCGTGGCCAAACACCGTATTCGCCTTAAACCGGCCGTTCACGGCGGGTTCACTGCGGCCCGCTTAGGACACATATCATGACCACCGTGTACCGATTCGCCCTGGGCGTTCCCTTGCTGCTCGCCTCGGTTATCGCGACCGCCGCAGCGCGCGGCGAGGAGGCGCGCACGGTCCGCGCCCCATCCGAGCACGTCTGTCTCGATCAGAAGGAGCGCCGGGCGGAGACGGCGTCCGCCGGGGTCATTCGCCTCGCCGCCGCGATTCACGCGGCAAAGAGCCGGATGCCGGGCACCGTGGTGCAGGCGCGGCTGTGCCACGGCCAGGATGGCCTCGTCTATGTGCTGACAGTTCTCGCCCGCGATGGCAAAGTGGCGCGAATGGTCGTCGACGCGGTCAAAGGCACCCCGGTCGGCGAGCGCTGAGCGGAGCTATTTCTTGCGGCTTCTTGTTGTCGAGGACGATCCCGATCTCAATCGGCAGCTCGCCACCGCACTCACGGATGCGGGCTACGTCGTCGATCGCGCTTTCGACGGTGAAGAGGGACACTATCTCGGCGAGAGCGAACCTTACGACGCCGTGATCCTGGATATTGGCCTGCCCAAGATGGACGGCATCTCGGTGCTCGAGGCCTGGCGGCGGGCCGGCCGGGCCATGCCCGTTTTGATCCTCACCGCGCGGGATCGCTGGAGCGACAAGGTGCAGGGCTTCGACGCCGGTGCCGACGACTACGTTGCCAAGCCGTTTCACCTCGAAGAAGTATTGGCGCGCGTGCGCGCGCTGCTGCGCCGTTCGGCAGGTCACGCCAAGAGCGAGTTCACCTGCGGCCCGGTTCGCCTGGATACCCGCACCGGCCGGGTCGCGGTCGACGGCAATCCGGTGAAGCTCACATCGCACGAGTACCGGCTATTGTCTTACCTCATGCACCATACCGGCCGCGTGGTCTCTCGCACCGAATTGGTCGAACATCTTTACGATCAGGATTTTGATCGCGATTCCAATACCATTGAGGTCTTCGTCGGGCGCATTCGCAAAAAACTCGGCGTCGATGTCATTCAGACGGTGCGAGGACTCGGTTATCTGCTGACGCCGCCCGATGCGCGCTAATTCGCTCGCGGTCCGCTTGTTCCTGTGGGCCACGGCCTGGACGGTGGTCATTCTCATCGCCACCGGAATTGCCCTGTCCACGCTGTATCGCCATGCGGTCGAACGGGCGTTCGACCGCCGGCTCGATGTCTATCTGCGGACGCTGGTGGCGGACGTCGCCTCGCCGGAAGACAGCGGTGATAAATTTCCGCAGTCGATCGGCGAGCCATTATTCGAGTTGCCGCTCTCGGGCTGGTACTGGCAGGTCACGCGTCTCGACGGTAAAACGCCCGAAGTACACTCGTCCCGCTCGCTGTGGGATTCCAATTTGCCGCGTTTGGCGGCAGACAAAGCGACCGGCGAAGCCGAATACCGCCAAGGCTACGCGCGCGGCCCGGAGGATCAGGACTTGCGCCTGGTCGAGCGCAACATCGATCTCGGCGCCGACGGCCGTTACCTCGTTGCAGTGGCTGGCGACGCTTCCGAAATCGACGACGAAACGCAAGGGTTCAATCGCGCGATCATCCTTACCTTTACGGCCCTGACGATGGCGCTCTTGCTGACCACGGCCTTGCAGGTGCGCTTTGGTCTGGCGCCGCTCGCCCGCATTTCCGAAAGTCTCGCCGCAATCCGCTCGGGCCGCGCGGAACGGCTGGAGGGCGAATTTCCCGTCGAGATCGCTCCTTTGGCCCGCGAGACCAATGCGCTGATCGAGGCCAACCGCGAAATTGTCGAGCGGGCGCGTACGCATGTCGGCAATCTCGCCCATGCGCTCAAGACGCCGTTGTCGGTCATCGTCAACGAGGCGGCAACGCGCGGCAGCGATCGTTTCGCCCAAAAGGTATTGGAGCAAACGGATATTATGCGCGATCAGGTGGCGCGGCAGCTGGAGCGGGCGCGACTGGCCGCGCGTTCGACCCGGATCGGCGCGCTGGTCGATGTTCCTCCCATTGTGACGGCGCTGGCGCGCACCATGGAAAAGATTCATCGCGACCGTGAGATCGCCATCAACATTGACGTGCCTGACCACGCGCCCTTTCGCGGCGAACAGCAGGATCTGGAAGAGATGGTCGGCAATCTGGTTGACAACGGGTGCAAATGGGCGCGCTCACGCGTGGCGATCGAGGTCGTGGCCGATCCGCCGCCGGGAAGCAGCGAAAAGGCGCGGGTGCGCATCATCGTTGACGACGATGGGCCGGGGTTGTCGCCCGCCCAGCGCGAGCAAGTTGCGTTGCGCGGCCAACGCCTCGACGAGACCAAGCCGGGCTCGGGGCTCGGGTTGTCGATCGTGGTCGAACTTGCTGGACTATACGGCGGCGTTCTCACCCTCGGCACGGCGCCGATCGGCGGGTTGCGCGCCGAACTTGCGCTGCCGGGCGAGTGATAAATACCGGCGATCCTTGGGCCACGCTTTACCGCTTGCGCTCCGTTGGATTGCGCGTGCACGATCAGCGATCAACCGCTGACCGACCAATCGATGGGGGAGGGCCCGCCATGAAATTAAAAACCACAATGACACGGCGGCATTTGCTTGCCGGCTTGACGCTGTTGACGTCGTCCGCTGCCGCCCCGCGTATCGCCCGCGCTCAGCAAGCGCAGTGGACCTACAAATATGCAAACAATCTGCCGGAAACGCACCCGATGAACCTTCGCGCGCGGGAGATGGCGGCCGAAATCAAACAGGAGACCAATGGCCGTTTTGACCTTCAGATCTTCCCAAACAGCCAGTTGGGTTCGGACACCGACACGCTGAGCCAGATCCGCTCCGGGGGGGTCGAATTCTTCACGCTTTCCGGCCTGATCCTTTCTACGCTCGTTCCAGCCGCGTCGATCAACGGCATGGGGTTCGCGTTTCCCGATTACGACACCGTCTGGAAAGCGATGGACGGAGATCTGGGCGCCTATATCCGTGCGCAAATCGCCAAGGCCAACTTGGTCGCTATGGACAAGATTTGGGATAATGGCTTCCGCCAGACCACAACGAGCACCAAGCCGATACGAACGCCTGACGATTTCCGCGGCATGAAGCTGCGCGTGCCGGTGTCGCCGCTATGGACGTCGATGTTCAAGGCCTTGGATGCGTCGCCGGCCTCGATCAATTTCAATGAAGTCTATTCGGCACTGCAGACCAAAGTCGTCGATGGTCAGGAAAATCCGCTGGCGATCATCTCGACGGCGAAACTCTATGAAGTGCAAAAATACTGCTCGCTGACCAATCATATGTGGGATGGTTTTTGGTTCTTGGCCAATCGACGGGCGTGGGAAGCCTTGCCGGACGACGTTCGCGGCATTGTCGCTAAGCACATCAACGCGGCCGGTGTCAAAGAGCGCGACGACGTTGCCAAGCTCAACGCCACGCTCCAGCAGGATCTGGCCGCGAAGGGACTCGTCTTCAATCGCCCAGACCCTGCGCCGTTTCGCGATAAGCTTCGTGCCGCCGGCTTTTACACCGAATGGAAAGGCAAGTATGGCGACGAGGCATGGAGCCTGCTGGAAAAATCGGTAGGCAAGCTCGCGTGACCACCGAAACGCAGTCGCACGCTGTCTCGTCCTATAGCCGCGTGATCAGGGCGCAATTCGCCGCCGCGACGATCGAATCGTATTTGGGTTCGGCAATCGAAATTGCGGCAGGCGGCTTGGTTGTCGCCGAGATTGCAATTCTGTTTGGCGGCGTGATTTCGCGCTACGTGTTCGATCGGCCGCTGGTCTGGTCGGACGAGCTGGCTTCGACCCTGTTCCTGTGGCTGGCCATGCTTGGCGCGGTGATCGCATTTCGGCGCGGCGAACACATGCGAATGACAGCATGTGTCGGTATGTTTGGCGGCTCGTTGCGCGCGATGCTCGATAGCTTGGCGACTGCGGCGCCGCTCGCCTTTCTGCTGCTGATGGTTTGGCCAGCCTATCAATTTGCGAGCGACGAAGTACCGATCACGACTTCGGCGTTGCAGATCAGTGACGTCTGGCGCGCGGCCGCGCTGCCGGCAGGGATCGCCCTGATGATTGTCTTTGCGGTGCTTCGCCTGACGCGGGCGTCGTCGGCAATGGCAGTGTGTTCATCGATCGGCGTAGTCGCCGTCGTGGTGGCGCTGTTCTGGCTGGGCGCCCCGCTGTTTCACCGCTTGGGGAATCTCAACCTGCTAATTTTCTTTGTCGGTGTGGTCGCGGCGACGGTGTTTGCGGGCGTGCCGATCGCATTTGCCTTCGGCCTTGCGATTTTCGGCTATCTCGCTTTGGCCACCTACACCCCGTTGTCGGTGCTGGTCGGCCGCATGGACGAGGGCATGAGCCACCTGATTTTGCTCGCCGTTCCGCTGTTCGTGTTTCTCGGCCTTCTCATCGAAATGACGGGTATGGCTCGCGCCTTGGTGGGTTTTTTGGCTGACCTCGTCGGTCATGTCCGCGGCGGACTGCATTTCGTTCTGGTTGGCGGCATGTATTTGGTGTCCGGAATTTCCGGTTCGAAAGCCGCGGATATGGCGGCAGTGGCGCCGGTGCTTTTTCCGGAAATGAGACAACGCGGCGCCAAACCCGGCGATCTGGTCGCGCTGTTGTCGGCAACCGGCGCGCAAACCGAAACAATTCCCCCGAGCTTGGTTCTCATCACTATCGGCTCGGTAACGGGCGTCTCGATCGCCGCACTTTTTACCGGGGGACTGTTGCCAGCCGTCGTGCTCGCATGTCTGCTGTGCTTTGTGATCCGCTGGAGATACCGTAGCGAAGATCTCAGCGACGTCAGCCGGGCCTCCACACGCGAGATCGCCCGTAGCTTTGTAGTCGCGCTGCCCGCTCTCGCGCTGCCGTTTTTGATTCGCGCGGCCGTTGTCGAAGGTGTTGCGACGGCAACCGAAGTTTCGACCATCGGCATCGTGTATTCGGCCGCAACGGGCCTTGTCGTTTACCGGCGCTTCGATTGGGCGGCGCTGCGGCCGATGCTGGTCGCAACCGCCTGCCTGTCCGGCGCCATCCTGCTCATTATCGGCACGGCGACGGCGATGGCCTGGGGCCTGACCCAATCCGGGTTCTCGCGCACGCTCGCCGCGGCAATGACCGGCTTGCCGGGCGGTGCAGTAACTTTCATGGCCGCCTCGATCGTCGCTTTCGTCGTGCTCGGCTCGGTGCTGGAGGGAATTCCGGCAATCGTGCTGTTCGGGCCTTTGTTGTTTCCCATCGCCAAGGCAGTCGGCATCCACGAGGTGCACTATGCGATGGTGGTGATCCTGGCGATGGGCATCGGATTGTTCGCGCCGCCGTTCGGCGTCGGCTATTATGCGGCTTGCGCGATCGGCAGGGTCGAGCCGATCGCCGGCATGCGGCCGATCTTGGGCTATCTGCTCGCGCTGGTGATCGGCACAATCATCGTTGCCGCCGTGCCGTGGATCTCGATCGGTTTCCTTGAGTAAGTCCGGAGACCGGAGATGAGCGTAACGGTTCCGAAAGGCGGGCTGCCGCCGCGCTTCCGGCGCGTCATGAACCTCGCGCACTTTTTGCTGCAATCCGCAAAAAGGTATCCGAGTGAAGTCGCTCTGGTGTCGGGCGAAGACACGTTGACTTGGGCGCAGCTGAATGCCCGCGTGGACGCCATGGCGGCGGCGCTCGCGGCGCGCGGCGTGAGCAAAGGAGACCGCATTCTTGTACAGGCGAAGAATTCGAACCAGCTCTTCGAGACGATGTTTGTGTGCTTCCGGCTTGGGGCGATTTGGGTGCCGACGAACTTCCGCCTGACCGCCGAGGAGGTTGCTTATCTCGCCAGCGCTAGCGGCGCCACGGCGATGATCTGCGGCAGTGAGTTCCCGGATCATGCG
>DATAYT010000059.1:0-9610 GCA_036272395.1 Xanthobacteraceae bacterium | reverse complement strand
TCGGCATCGCGATCATCGTCTCGCTTGGCGCCTGGCTG
The DNA here is from genome assembly GCA_036272395.1 of Xanthobacteraceae bacterium. Classification (GTDB taxonomy): domain Bacteria; phylum Pseudomonadota; class Alphaproteobacteria; order Rhizobiales; family Xanthobacteraceae; genus BOG-931. The sequence continues at coordinate 9,572 of DATAYT010000059.1, read as the reverse complement.
ATTGGCTTCCCCAATCCTTTGATCTTCGGGTTGCTGGCAGGCCTGTTCAATTACGTGCCCTATATCGGGCCGGCGATCATGGTCGTCGTCCTATTTGGCGTCGGACTCGTCACCTTTCCTTCGCTCGCGCATGCGCTGATTGCGCCCCTCGGTTTGGTCGCGCTCACGACGCTCGAAGGTCACCTTATTACCCCGACGCTTGTCGGGCGACGGCTCACGCTTAATCCACTTGTGCTCTTTCTGGCTTTGGCATTTTGGACCTGGATGTGGGGCCCGATGGGCGCGTTGCTCGCTGCGCCACTGTCCATTATCGGCCTTGTGGTTGTGAGCCACCTGTTTCCGGCGGACGACGACCGGTTGCCCGAGTGAATGGAACTTTTGCTGCGTCGAAGGTATTATCTTGATCAACCCGCAGTTTTGCATTCACGGAGTAACAGCATGGGCAACGCCTCGACAGCTTCCAGCAACTTACGTGACGCGGCCAGCGAAGCGCGCGAAGGCGTGCGCGATATGGGCCGCGCCGCCGGCGCGGCTTCCGGCGACTTGCAGAAAGATCTACAAATGCTGCGCGAGGATTTTAGCCGCCTCGCCCAGCAGATGGCCGACATCGTCGCCAATGGAGGCAATGCGGCATGGCAGCGGGCGAGATCAGGCGTCGACGGCGTCATGTCCGACGCGCAGGACAAGAGCCGCGAGGCGGTTGATGCGATGCGCGAGGTTTCCGACAAATTTGTCGAGGCCGTCGACGAGTCGATCAAGAATCGCCCTTATACGACGCTCGCGATTGCAGTTGGACTGGGTTTTCTGTTCGGCGCGACGTGGCGGCGCTAAGTGCCGGCGATACGATTGGCGACGCTGATTTTTCGAGCTGAGATGTTGGCATCGGCCGAAGGCGCAAGTGCTCGCACAGCCGATGAAAAATTCGCGTGGCATTTAATGGAGCGTGCGGGATGTTCAAAACCGTGACGCGTGAAATCACATTACTTATTCAGTCGAGGAGTGGGCTGAGCACTTTGGCCGTCGCGTCGGCCGTTGTAATTTTGGCCGCATTGCTGGTTGCGTTCGCGTTTCTTTGCGTCGCCGCGTATGTCTGGCTCGCAGTTCAGTTCGGTAACGTGTTCGCTGGCTTGATTATGGCTGGCGTCTTTGTGGTCATTGCCCTTATCGCGACAATCGTCTGCGTCTCGGCGCGGCGGCGCGCGCGCGAGCGCGCCATTCTTGCGCGGGCGGCGCGGGCCCATTCGCCGTCCTGGCTCCTTGATCCGAAAGTTCTCGGCGCCGCGGTCGAAGCCGGCCGCACAATTGGCTGGCAGCGCATCGTGCCGGTGGCGTTGCTGGCTTTCCTCGCCGCGCAATGGGCACGCGAAAACCGCGACAAGTCCGAGCGGCAGCAGTTTTAGATCGACGACAGTCAGATCGGCGGGAACGCGGCGCCGGCCCGGGCCAAGGCTTCGCGGGCGAGCCGGCTATCTTCCGTCATCTGGCGCATCAGATCCTTGGCGGATGCGAACATCGCTTCGTCGCGCAGCCAGGCTATGAAGGCGACATCGATGTTGGCGCCATAGAGATCGTCGGCAAAATCAAACAAAAAAATCTCCAGAAGCACCGCGCCGCTGTCGAACATCGGCCGCCGGCCGAAGCTCGCCACGCCGTCGTAGCGTCGCCCCGCAATCGCGGTGCGCACGGCATAGATGCCGTGACGGAGCGCGCAAGCCGGATCGAGCCGCAGATTGGCGGTCGGAAATCCGAGCTCACGCCCACGCTTGTCGCCATGGATGACGGTTCCGGAAACAAACCAGGGATAGCCCAGGAACTCGGCCGCATCGTCGAGCCGCCCGGCGGCGAGCGCCGCCCTGATCGGCCCCGACGACACCGGACGGCCGCCGTCCAACAACGGTGGAACGATATCGACGGCAAAGCCGTGCCGCTTGCCTTCTGCCTGGAGAAAATCCGGAGAGCCGGCGCGATTGGTGCCGAAATGAAAGTTGAAGCCGATGGCCGCGCCGCTGATGGCGAAGCGGTCGACAAGAACGCGCTGGACGAAATCTTCGGCAGTCAGTTTGGCAAGGTCGGCGTTGAAGGTCAGCACAATCGCGCCGTCGAGCCCGGTGGCGGCGAGCAAGCGCAATTTGGCGGCTTCGGGAGTGAGCCGGAACAGCGGTTCATCGGGATTGAAGAAGGCACGCGGATGCGGCTCGAAGGTGAGCGCAGCCGAAGGCTTGCCGAGCACGCGCGCCCGCGCCAAGGCCGCCGCGATCACCGCCTTGTGGCCGCGATGCACCCCGTCGAAATTGCCGATAGCGACCGTCGCGCCGCGGAGCGCTTCGCCGGGCGCAAAATCGTGCACCACCTGAAAGTTTTGTACGGCCATCGGCGTCTCACCACACCAGTTCGCGCATCACTCCGCGTGGCGCGACACCGGCGGCGGCAAACATCGCATTAAGAGCCGCCAAATCCGGCGCCTCGCGCGAACCGTATTCTTCAGCGTGAATGCCCGAAGTGATGAACATGCAATCCAGGCCCAGGGCGGCAGCGCCTTTGAGATCGGTCCGTACCGAATCGCCGATGGCCAGGACACGCTGCGGGCGCTGAGTTTTGCCGCCGCGCCGGGCAGCGGCCGTAGCGAGCGCCAGCTCATAGATCGGCGCGTGCGGTTTGCCGCAATAGAGCACCTTGCCGCCCCGCGCGGCGTAGGCGTCGGCCAGCGCGCCGGCACAGTAGACGAGCGTGTCGCCGCGCTCGACGACAATGTCTGGATTGGCGCAAACCATGAGCAGCGATCGCGCGTGCAGCGCCGTCAGCAGATCCCGATAGCTCTCCGGCGTCTCGGTCGTGTCGTCGAACAGGCCCGAGCACACGACGTAGTCGGCGGTCTCCGCCGGAGCGAAGCGCACGTCAAGTCCGGCGAAGATCGACAGATCGCGCTCAGGGCCGAGGTGAAACACGCTCTCCGGCAGCCGGGCTTTGACAATACCGCGGGTCACGTCGCCCGAACTCGTAATCGCGTCATAGGCCTCCCGTGGAACTTTCAGGCGGTCGAGAATACGCGCCACCGCCTCGCCCGAACGCGGCGCGTTGGTAATCAGAATCGCCGTCCCGCCGCCGACGCGAAACCTCATCAAAGCCTCGCATGCAGCCGGAAACGCGGCGAGCCCGTTGTGCACGACGCCCCAGACATCGCACAGCAGCACGTCATAGTCGCGCGCCAGCGGCGCAAATCGTTCGATAAAATCGGCCACGGCGGCTAATCTACGCGGCCTTGCCCGTGAAGCGAACCAAGGCGTGCTGGTCTCGTTGCATGATCCGGGCTTTAGTTGTGCCCCATGCCGGCGCGGGCGAGCGGGGTAAAACTGACGGCGGGAGCCGCCTCGGCACCATTTGTCGCGTTCTGCTCGTCCCCTTTGACGTCCGTGCCTTCCAACGCGCCCGGGCGCAACGGCCGGGGCGGCGAGAACAAAACGCCTTGGCCGAACCGAACGTCATAATCGAGAAGATTGATCACGGTGTTCTCATTTTCGATCCGATCGGCGATCAGATCGATGCCGAAGCGGCCGAGTTGTTCTGAAAAGTCGGCGGGACGAATGTCAGCCGCCACCGCCCCTAGCAGATTGAACAGGAGCGCCGCCGGCACCTTGACGAAACGGAAACCACAGTCGTTCAACTCGTGGGCATTGACACGAAGATCGGTAAGATTGTCCATCGAGAAGCGAAAGCCGCGTTCAGCCAGTGCGGCGAGACTGGCGTGCTCGATCGCTCCCATGGCGCGAACGGCGCTCTGGGGGAATTCGAATACCAGCGCCGCCGCGATGGCGCGATTGGCATCCGTCAGTTCAAGAAATTTCGAGAAGCCAGGATCCGCGAGCGTCGCGGCGCTCAGATTGTAGAACAGGCCAACCTCGCGTTTTTGCAATAGCAGGCGGCGCACGATCTGGACGCTGCGTGCCGCGGCAAGGTAGTCGATTTTAGGCGTCAAGGCTGCTGCTTCGGCATCGGATAGGAACTCGCTTGCGGCGACGAGCTCGCCGCCATCTGTTTTCAGTCGCGCCAGCGCCTCGTAATAACGCAGCTTACGCTGCGGCAGGGTCACAACCGGTTGCAGGTGAAGTTCGATCTCGCCCGCCGCGATCGCCCTGTGCAGCGCTCCAGAAACCGCATCGCGATCGGGGGGCGGGAACGACGCCGTCTTGCCGTTGGTCGGGACCGGCCGCGAAGCCGAAGGTGCAAATTGTAGACGCGCGCCGGCGGGTGCATTCGCCATCCGTTCGACGCTGACGATGCCCGGGAGCTCTTCGACTTCAACTTCACGCTTTCTTGCCTGCTCGGAGAGAACGGCCTCATGCGCCGACACCGAACCCGAAAGCGACTTGACCGCGCCCGCGAGCCGTTCGACTTCCTCCGTCAGCGGGTGCGAAATCGCTACCGCGCGTTCGACCGCGGATTGGACTTGGTCTTCGACTGCATTCAAGCGGCGGCCGAACTCGGCGAGCTGACTCGCTAGATCGCCCGCGCCACGGGCGAGCTTGGCAAGCTGATTACTGGTTTCAATACGATCGTGCCTGCGGGCGGCGACGGCGTAATAGACCGCGAATGCGGTGAGCGCTCCAAGCCCGGCCAGCGCCGATTCCGCGCCGGTAAAGCCAAAACGCGCATAAACCACCGTGCTGAGCAAGCCGGCGATCAGCACCATGCAGGCGGCGATTAAGAAGGCGCTAATGCGCACCATGTGACCGACAAACCTCTCCTTGAACCTCGCCGAATGCTACCAGTGTTCACAAGCGCAAGGCAGCCTGCAAGTTCCGAAATTGCGCATGCTAAACGTAGCGCAGGTCCGGCCGCGCTTTTATAAGGGAAAATGTGACGAGCGATTAACGAGATGCCCGAAAATCTTGCCGCCACCGCGCCCGCGCCGGCCTCGGCGCGAGCCGCCGGCTTGATCCGCTGGATCGAGCGCCGCCCGGGGGCCGCCTTCGCCGGCTTTCTGGCCATGCATTTCGCGGTTTGGACGGTGCTGCCGGCCTTGCTTTACGCCAATCTGCCGCTCGACCTCATCGAGGCGCTCGTTTACGGCCGCGAATGGCAGCTTGGTTACGACAAGCTGCCGCCTTTGCCCTGGTGGCTGATCGAAGCGGTGCACCGCACCTTCGGCGCCGACATCGCCTATTACGCGACCGCGCAGGTCACGGTTGTTATCGCTTTCGCGCTCGTGTTCGCTTTGGCGCGGCCGCTGGTCGGCGCCACCGGGGCGCTGATTGCGGTGCTGATCGCCGATGGACTGCATTATTTCCAGTACACCGCGGTAAAATTCAATCACGACGTCATTCAACTGCCGTTCTGGGCACTCGCCGGTTACGCCTTTCACGCCGCGCTCAGACGCGGCGGCCTCGGCCCCTGGTGTTTGCTCGGCTTCGCCATGGGCGGCGCATTATGGGCAAAATATTTCGTCGTGGTGCTCGCCGTGCCCTGCGTACTGTTCATGCTGTTCGACCGCGAGGCGCGCCGCGCTTTCGCAACGCCGGGGCCATGGCTCGCGCTTTGCGTCGCGCTCGTCGTCGCAGCGCCTCACATCGTCTGGTTGTTTCAGAGCGATTTTCTGCCGTTCGCTTACGCCAGTCATCGTGCGACGCCGGTTCGCGGCTGGTTCGATCACGTGCTCCATCCCGCCGCTTTTGTTGCCAGTCAGGTCTTTTTTCTGCTGCCATCCTTTCTCATCGCTGCGGCAATGTTCTGGCCCCCTGAGGAGAAAAAAAGCTTTGTCGATCCGTTCGATCGCCGCATCGTAACCCTGCTCGCCTTCGGCCCGGCCCTGACCATGATCGCGCTTACGGCCGTAACTGGCCGCGGCGCGGTGGCGATGTGGGGTTATCCGCTGTGGCTGTTTCTCGGGCTGTGGCTCGTGATGGCGGCGCGCGTCAGCTTCGACGCGGCGCGTCTTACGCGAGTTATCGGCCCTTGGGCCATCGTGTTTACGATTTTCATGTTGGCGTTCATCGTCAATTATCTGGTGTTGCCGCCGCTCGACCACCGCTATCGCGCCGTATTGTTCCCGGGAGACAGGCTTGGCGAAATGTTGACGGAGCGTTTTCACGACGCCACCGGTACGCCGCTGCGCTACGTGATCGGATCGATGTGGGACGGCGGCAACCTCGCGCACTATTCGCCGGATCAGCCGCGGGTGCTGATCGACGGATTACCGGCGCGCGCGCCTTGGATCAATCTCGACGATCTGCGCGATAAAGGCGCGGTGCTGGTGTGGACGCAAAGCGATCCCCGCCAAGTACCGGCGGCGTTCGCTGCAATTGCACCCGGCGCCGAGCCCGGCGCGCCGTTCGATCTGCCGATGCGCCGCGGCGACGGCACGGTGCATGTCGGCTGGGCGATCTTGAAGCCTCGGTAAACTCCCGTCATTGCGAGCGGAGCGAAGCAATCCAGTTGGCGAAAAGCTAGATTGCTTCGTCGCTTCGCTCCTCGCAATGACGAGGGACCGATATCAAGCCACCGCCTTAATCGCGCGGCCGACCTTGTCGAATATTTCGTCGATCTGGGCTTCGCTCACGATCAGTGGCGGCGATAAGGCGATGGTATCGCCGGCGGCCCGGACCATGACGCCTTCTTCCTGGAATGCACGCTCCATCACCTGATAGGCGCGCAAGCCGGGCGCGCCGGCGCGCGAGGCGAGATCAATGCCGACCGCAAGCCCGACAGTGCGGATATCAAGCACCCCGGCGAGCCCGCGCAGCGTCATCGCCGCGTCGGCGAAGCGCGGCTCAAGCGCCTTGGCGCGGGCAAACAGCTTTTCGTCGCGGTAAAGGTCGAGCGTAGCCAGTCCGGCGGCACAAGCGAGCGGATGCGCGGAATAGGTATAGCCGTGGAACAGTTCGATGACGTGTTCCGGTCCGCGCATGAAGGCCTGATAAATGCCGTCGCGCGCGATCACACCTCCCATCGGCACCGAACCGGACGTGATTCCCTTCGCGAAGGTGATCAGATCGGGCATCACGCCATAGCGCTCGGCGGCAAAGGCACAACCGAGCCTTCCGAAGCCGGTAATCACCTCGTCGAAAATCAGGAGAATGCCGTGGCGATCGCAGATGGCGCGAAGCTGCTGCAGGTAGCCCTGCGGCGCCGGCAGCACGCCGGTCGAACCGGCCATCGGTTCGACAATGACGGCGGCGATGGTAGCGGCGTCGTGCAAGGTAACAAGCCGCTCCAGCTCGTCGGCAAAATGCGCGCCCCATTGCGGCTCGCCCTTGCTGAAGGCCTGATGCTCGCGGCTATAGGTCGCCGGCAGGTGATCGACACCGGCCAGGAGCGAGCCGAAGAATTTGCGATTGTTGACGATGCCGCCAACCGAAATGCCGCCGAAGCCCACGCCATGATAGCCGCGCTCACGCCCGATCAATCGGGTGCGACTGCCCTCCCCGCGCACATTATGATAGGCGAGCGCGATTTTGAGCGCGGTGTCGACTGCCTCCGATCCCGAATTGCAGAAGAACACGCGGTTGAGGTCGCCCGGCGCCAGCGCCGCAACCCGGCCGGCGAGCTCGAACGCCGCCGGATGCGCAAACTGAAAGGCCGGCGAGTAATCGAGCTGTTCGGCGGCGCGCTTGATCGCCGCCACGATCGGATCGCGGTTATGGCCGGCATTGGTGCACCACAGTCCGGCGGTGCCGTCGATCAGCGCGCGATTGTCGGAGCTGTAGTAATGCATGTCCTTGGCGCGCACGATCAGGCGCGGCGAGCGCTTGAAACTGCGATTGGGCGTAAACGGCAGCCAATAGGATTCGAGGTCGTTCGGCGCTGTCACCGTCGCAAGGCGCGTTTGGGCCAGATCTGTAGGGGCCATGTCACTCTCCGGCATCGTGCCCGGCATAGGCGCGGGCGATCCGATCCTAGCGCTTGCCGCTGCGTGATGCGACTGCTACGACCGCAAAATTGCAGCTAGGCTCCAGAGAATGGCCGACAAAGCGGAGAAATCGAACAAGCTCAAGCCGCGCCTGCCGCGCGGACTAGCCGATCGCAGCACTGGCGAAATCGCGGCCACGCGGCAGATGATTGAGAAGATCCGCGCCGTCTACGAGCTTTATGGGTTCGAACCGGTGGAGACGCCGGCGATCGAATATACCGACGCGCTCGGCAAGTTCCTACCCGATCAGGACCGGCCGAACGAAGGTGTGTTCTCGTTCCAGGACGATGACGAGCAGTGGCTGTCGCTGCGCTACGACCTCACCGCACCGCTCGCGCGCTATGTGGCGGAAAATTTCGACACGCTGCCGAAGCCGTATCGCAGCTACCGCGTCGGCACCGTCTTTCGCAACGAGAAGCCGGACCCCGGCCGGTTCCGCGAATTCATGCAGTTCGACGCCGACACGGTGGGCTCCGCTTCGCCCGCCGCCGATGCTGAATTATGCATGATGGCCGCCGACACCATGGAAGCGCTCGGCATTCCACGCGGCAGCTATGTGGTGAAGGTGAATAATCGCAAGGTTTTGGATGGTGTATTGGAATCGATCGGACTTGGCGGCGAAGCAAATGCGCCAAAGCGGCTGATTGTCTTGCGCGCGATCGACAAATTAGACCGCCTCGGAGTTGAAGGCGTGAGGCAATTGCTCGGCGCTGGGCGGAAGGATGAGAGCGGCGACTATACGCGAGGTGCCGGACTCACGGCCAAACAAACTGCCGATGTGCTGCAGTCCATCACTTCGGGCGTCGCTGGAGACATTGGTAGTGGAGTTATGTCGGTAGCGAATGTACCCGACGGGAAAATTCCACGAGGCGAGCATTTGCGCACTGAGGGACTATCTGAATTGCTCCAAATGCAAAAGTTGGTGCGCGCTGCGGGGTATGACTCCAATCGCATTCGCATCGACCCGTCCGTCGTCCGCGGCCTCGAATATTATACAGGCCCGGTGTTCGAGGTGGACTTGACCTTTTCGACCGACAGCGAAGACGGCTCACCGCGTTTCGGCTCGGTCGGGGGCGGCGGGCGCTATGACGGACTGATCTCACGCTTCCGCAGCGAGCCTGTTCCCGCGACCGGTTTCTCCATCGGCGTGTCACGGCTCCTCGCCGCGCTCGAATATCTCGGCAAGGTCGATCTTAAAACCGAACGCGGCCCGGTCGTGGTCACCGTGTTCGATCAGGATCGTATCGCCGACTATCAGACCATGGTGGCGAGGCTGCGCCATGTTGGCATCCGCGCCGAACTTTATCTCGGCGCGGGAAAATTTGGGCCGCAGATGAAATATGCCGACCGGCGCAATTCGCCGTGTGTCGTCATTCAAGGCTCCGACGAAAAAGCGCGGGGCGAAGTCACGATCAAGGATTTGATCATCGGCGCCGAGCTTGCCAAACAGGAAAAAAGCCGCGAACAGCATTTGCAGAAGCAGACGCAGGCGCAGCGCTCCGTGCCGGAAGACAAAATGGTCGAGGCGGTGCGCGAGGTGCTCGCCCGCCATCGAGTGCGCTAGCTCCTAAAACTGCCAGTGAACCCGCCCGGAAAAAACATTCACCGGACCGCGGTCGGTGTTGTAGGCGGGATTGTTGATAAATTGGTAGTCGGCGGTCAGCCGCGT
>DATAYT010000058.1:0-8985 GCA_036272395.1 Xanthobacteraceae bacterium | reverse complement strand
GTCACGGTCGGTACGGTCGAGTCCGGCTTCATGACCAAGGACCTCGCTATTCTTATCGGCCCGGATCAGAAGTGGCTTTCGACCACCGCATTCCTCGACAAGATCGACGCTAATTTGAAAGCGGCGATGGCGTAGCGCTGGTGCGAGATGCCGCTACCCTCTCCCCTTGCGGCAGAGGGTGGCGAGTGCACGGCGTAAGCGGTGCACGAGCCGGGTGACGGGAACACAGCCTTACGCTCGCACCCCTCACCCGCTTCGCTCGCAAGCTCGCGAAGCACCCTCTCCCACCAAGGGAACATCCAGATCCTATCCAGACAGCCCCCAGTCGCCCGACTGCCCCGATGCCGGTTAAGGGAGGTGGCTCACATTCGGCGACGCCGATCACTATGTTCCGCGGATGGATGGTCCTGGCGCACCAAAACCGAAGAAAACGAGCGTGCTCGGAACGATCGCGCTCGTGGTCGTGCTGTTCGGATTATTGATCGCAGCCACACTGTTCGCGGTGCGAAGCTGGACCTCGATCGAAGGTCCGCCGATGCCCGAGGTCGGCTATGTGGCCATGACGATCGGAGTTGTGTTTTCGCTTCTGATCGGCGTCGCGCTGATGGCGCTGTTGTTCTATTCGAGCCGGCATGGTTACGACGAAAGGGCGTCGCGGGATATGCGCGCCAACAGCGACCACGAGCCGCAATGAGCGCCGGGCCGGCACCGCATTGAACGAGGCCATGGCTTTGTCTAATGGCTTGGTCTAATGGCTTTGTCTAACGTGCGGCCGCCCATTGCACTTGGCGGCAGCTAAGGATCGCGCACCAGGATTCCACAAAATGACCCGCACCATACGTCTGCAGAGCGACAGCAACGCCCACGATCGCCCCTGGCGTGTCGCGGTCGAGCAAGGCTTCTTCGCCGCCGAAGGTCTTGAGGTCGAGTATCACGAAGACAATCCGAAAGGGACCGCTGGCCGGGTCGAGGACTTCTCGCAGCGCAGGAAGGAATCGCAATTGCAGAAAGGCGCGCTTGAGGTTTACCCAGTCTGCGAATGGGGCGCGATCGAGCGCGTGCAGAGCCTCGGCGGCGGCAAGATCATCGGCCTCGACACGACGGTGCGTACCGGCGCGCTGATGGTGCGCAAGGATTCCAAAATTCAATCTCTTGGCGAGCTGCGCAACGTACCGATCGCGGTGACCTGGCATGCCGGCACTTTCTACGCCGCGATCGAGGCACTGGAAGCCGCCGGCGTGCCGTTCGCCCAGATCAAGCTCGTGCACGCCAACGATCGCCTCGATGCGCTCATCAGCGGCTCGACCGAGGCCGCCGCCCTGATGGAGCCGCTGGTCAGCCGCGCGGCCGCCGCCGGTGCACGCAAGCTCGCCGACTTGCGTTGGCGCGGCGGCATCGTCGCCGGCGATGACGTCGACGAAGAAACCGCCGCCAAGTTACGCCGCGCGCTCAATCGCGCCATCGACTGGCTGCGCGAGAACGAAGACCGCTCGCGTCGAGAGGTGTTGCGCGATCTCGAACCCGCCCGACGCGCCGCGGGGCTGATGCCCGAACTGGTCGGGGTGAAGACCTATCAAGCCGACGAATTCAACGAGAAAGTCGAGTGGATGAAGGCGCGCGGGTTTCTCACCGAAGCGCCGAATTACGCCGAGGTCGTCCGCCGCAAGTAGCGGAGAGCGGCTTAGTAAATACGGGCTTGGCAAAATAAATGCCCCCGGCTGGGAGTCGCCGGGGGCTTTAGTTCGCAGGGGCAAGTTGAAGATGGTGAAGCCTTGCCGCCGCGAGCCGGCGCGTTTTCACCATAAAAATGCGGCAGCATGATGTGGCAAAGCCGCTTTATTGCCGTGCAGGTCGCGGATCTGCCGCAATTACGAGCGCCAACGGGTTTTGTTCTTCGTTTATGGTAAAGGCCGCGTTGCGGCGCTCCCGCCAAAGCATGATCCGGAAAAGCGGATTCCACTATGAAGGTCAACCTGAAGATCTTTTCGCTTTAGCGGACGGCGGCAACTTGCTTTCTGGATTGCTCGCGGGGCGCTGAGAGGCGCCCCATGCTTTGCCGCACTTTCGGCGCACACATCAACGAGATTTGAACTTTTCTCCCGCACAACCCGCCCTATCTAACTTAAGCGTCGGGCCGCGAAGTCAGGCGCCGTTTTTTTGCATGGAGCGGGAAGAAATCCGCAAAGATATGGGGGCGCGAGAGTGATCGGCTTCGACCAGCCCGGGCGGCGCGCGACGATTGCAGCCGCGATAGCGATTGCCAGCACGATGATGGCGAGCGCGATCATCGCCAGCACGGCGAGTTTTGCCGTGCCGCGCTACGATGGTCTGTGGAGCGTGTCGATCGTGACCGAAAAGGGCGATTGCGACCGCGGCTACCGCTATCCGATCCGTATTTCAAACGGCCTCTTGGCCAATGCCGGCGATAGCGTGTTCACGATCACCGGCAAAGTCGGCGGCACCGGCGCGATAACTGTCACAGTGAGCGGCGGGGGCCGAAGCGCCAGCGGCTCGGGCCGGCTCGCCGGCAATATCGGCACGGGCTCCTGGATGGGAGGTTCGTGCTCTGGCTCCTGGACCGCAGAGCGGCGCGGGCCGTAGCGCGGCATTCCGGGGCCGAGCGGAGCGAGCAGCCCGGAATCCATAATCACCGACTGTAGATATGGATTCCGGATTTGTCGCTTCGCGGCAATCCGGAATGACGAGAAGTTGACTACCCCTCCGCCGCGTCCTCGGCAGCCGCCTCGCCTTCCTCGCCAGCGAGGATTTTTTCGGCGATCAGGCCGGCATTCTGCCGGATCGTGGCCTCGATCTTGCCGGCGATATCGGAATTGGCCTTGAGAAAGGCCTTGGCATTCTCGCGGCCCTGGCCGATGCGCTGGCTGTCATACGAAAACCAGGCGCCGGATTTTTCCACCACGCCAGCTTTAACGCCGAGATCGATCAGTTCGCCGGTCTTGGAGACGCCCTCGCCGTACATGATGTCGAATTCCACCTGCTTGAACGGCGGCGCGAGCTTGTTCTTCACCACCTTGACCCGGGTCTGATTGCCGACCACCTCGTCGCGTTCCTTGATGGCGCCGATCCTACGGATGTCGAGCCGCACCGAAGCGTAGAATTTGAGCGCGTGGCCGCCGGTCGTCGTTTCCGGCGAGCCATACATGACGCCGATCTTCATGCGGATCTGGTTGATGAAGATCACCATCGTGTTGGAGCGATTGATCGAGGCGGTGAGCTTGCGCAGCGCCTGACTCATCAGCCGCGCTTGCAGCCCGGGCTGACTGTCGCCCATCTCGCCCTCGAGCTCCGCGCGCGGCACCAAGGCCGCCACCGAATCGATGACCAGAACGTCGACCGCGCCGGAGCGCACCAGCGTGTCGGCGATTTCCAGCGCCTGCTCGCCGGCATCCGGCTGCGAAATCAGGAGATCGTCGACATTGACGCCGAGCTTGCGCGCATAGATCGGATCGAGCGCGTGTTCGGCATCGATGAAAGCGCAGATGCCGCCTTTTTTCTGCGCCTCGGCCAGGCAATGCAAAGCCAGCGTCGTTTTACCCGACGATTCCGGGCCGTAGATTTCGACGACGCGGCCGCGCGGCAGGCCGCCGATGCCGAGCGCGATGTCGAGACCGAGAGAACCCGTGGAAACGGTATCCACGTCCATCGACTGCATGTTCTTGCCGAGCCGCATGATCGAGCCCTTGCCGAAGCTGCGCTCGATCTGCGACAGCGCGGCATCAAGGGCTTTCGATTTATCCATGGACGATCCTTCGACGAGACGAAGTGCTGCACTCATTTCTCGCGCTCCTTATGACCGGGATTCGGAGGGCACGGAAGGTGCGGCCTCCGCCGCTGGCCTGTGACAGTTGGTAATGAAAAGAGTGTACACGATCTGTTCTCGGTTCGCAATATGTTCTCGTCAGGGGGTAGGTGGTGTCCTACTTCCGAGCCCCTTGTCCTAATTTGATTTTCCGGTTGTCCTAATTTCGGCTGCCGCCACTTTGACGTCACGCCAGTCGGATACGGCCTGTCGAGCCACCCGGATTAGCTGAGCAAGTTCGCCCTTAGAACACAGCAGGATGTCGTCAACCATCTCTTCGGATGGCGTGATCTCGCCGTAGCAGTCGTGCCACGCAAGTTCGGTGAGTTCCAATAGATCAAGGACTGACGCGGCTAACGCGTCCCCGAAAATAGCCACGACTCTGGCTATCCTACCCGCTCTCCGTTCGGCCCGACTAATTGCCATCTTCGCACTACTGGTCTGGCCGCCTCAATTGGCGGCCTCTTTCATTTAATCGTCCAAGGCCATTTCAATGGTAGGTAATGGCCGGTTTCCGAGCCTAGTGGCCGGGTTTGGAATTCGCAGTGGCCGGTTTTGAGTTTTGATGACGGCGGTAAAAGTGAATCCCGACGGTCGTTCCCACGAATGTTCCGACAACAATTTCGGCCCATGTGCCACAAGTGGTCATTGGATCAAGGTGAGACGACGTCGCAACCGCAACGGTCACCACAAACCCGATAAGCGTTGCCCAGAGGTATTTAAGCCAACTCACAGCCTTTGTTCCTTAGGCGCGCGCCTCAGTTGGCGGCCTCTTTCTTACTCGGGATTAAGGTAGTGTCCTAATTCCGGGCCTTTTGTCCTAGTTTGCCGTACGCACTGTCCTAATCAAAAGAGTCGCTATTCGTTCTAGTTTGGCGCACGCTGTGGCCATCACCGGCTGCGGCTCTGCCAGGCGCTGGTGGCTGAGAGACCGTGTGCGCTCCCGCATGAGAGAAGGGGGTGCCGCTATGAGTAGAGCGGAAACGTTCCGCGCCAAAGCTGCGGAGTGCGATAAGAAAGCCGATGAGGCAAAGGACGCAGAGGCGAAACGCCTACTACGAGAAGCAGCCGACAACTGGATCAGCATGGCGATCCAAGTAGAACGATTCGGCGAATGGTGATCCAAGGCCGCCTCAGTTGGCGGCCTCTTTCGTTCACGCTTTCCGATTCGCGGCATTCCAACAAATAGGTGTGGAATAGCCGGCGTATCGGCACTCCGAGCTTGTGACAATGGATGCGCGACAATCTGTGATGCCGGTCACGGCGCCACTCGTGCTGCCGCTTAGCCTCCGACCGCGATCAGACGCGAGCCAATAGCCAAGTACGCATGGCCGTGTACGCACGGGGATGCACGATGGACGCGACATATTTCCGCGATAAAGCCGAAACCTGTCTGCGGCTGGCGAAGGGCTTGTCGTGGAACAATCCGGCGCGAGGCGAGCTCATGGAGCTGCCGAAGAGTTTCAGCGGCAGGCCGAGGAACTCAAAGCCACGACGCAACAGCCTCGTCGCTGACGCGGACTTCTTCTCTGCTTTTCTGCGTCCAAAACCCACCGGCTGGCAGCTACCGAGCGCGCATTACGTCGAAAAGTTTTCCTTTATTTTCAAATTTTTTGCCGCAAATTCAAGTTTGCAATCAGTTCATGTATGGAGAGAATTTTTCGCGCACGATTGAGTTGATAATGCCCGCGCGCGTGGAACCGCGGCCGCTCCGTGATGTTTTGTGAACTCAATTGCGATTTTTCCAAGCCTCGCCACGAAGTGGATTGCGTCCGGAAATGAGTTTGGAATTCGAGTACCGGCGATTGGCCGCCGCGTGCCTTGATTTGGCAAAAGGGCGGCACACGCCGACAAAACGCGTCTTCTCCTCATCGCCGAAGCGTGGCTGAACCTCGCTGGCCGCGTCGCGCGAAAGGGCGGCTATGCCAGCCGCCAAAACGGCGATTCGGCGGGGCAAGCTTTGGTCATGAGCGCCTCTCGCAGCAGCGACGGAGCGCGGACGTAACGGCTCCGCTCGTTCTGGCCGGGTTTTAGGAACCGCAGACGGTTCGGCACCGGCATGCAATTAGCTTGTTCTGCGACGCCGAGCGAATTGCATATCCCGTCCCGCCGCTACTAGCGCCGCAGCCGCGGGGCCTCTATGAGAGCGGCCATTATGACAGCAACCTTGCCGCCGCGCTTTCTCAGCCACACCGAAGTGGAGACGGTCATCCGTCTCGCGCCGCTTATTGCCATCGATCTGATCATCCGCAGCGCGCGCGACGACGTGTTGCTTGGTCTACGCAAGAACGAACCGGCCAAGGGCTGTTATTTCGTTCCCGGCGGCATGATCCTGAAAAACGAGCGCCTGGCCGACGCTTTCGCGCGGCTGGCGAAGACCGAGACCGATCACGCCGCAAGCTTCGATGATGCCCGGCTGATCGGCGTGTTCGAGCATTTCTACGACAACAACCGTTCCGGCAACGGCGGGTACGGCACGCATTACGTCGTGCTCGGCTACGAATTGAGATGGCCGAGCACAGCGGTGCCGAGGCCCGATGACCAGCACAGCGAACTGCGGTGGTGGCCTGTCCCGGAGCTATTGGCCTCAGACCGCGTGCACGAAAATGCCAAGGCCTATTTTCGCCCTTCAGGAAGGCAAAGCCCCGCTCGCGTATGATGCTATGCCTCTATGACGATCTTCGGCGCAGGGCGGCTTGATGCGGCAAGGCCGTCGCGCACCCGTATCGCGATCTCCCGGTAATATTGGGCATGCGCGCTGTCCGGCGCGGTCGCCACGACCGGCGAACCGCTATCCGATTTTTCCCGGATCGCGATATCGAGCGGCACCTCGCCCAGGAACGGAACGCCTAGACGCTCGGCTTCGCGGCGCGCACCACCGTGACCGAATATGTCCGAACGCGCGCCGCATTGCGGGCAGACGAATGTGCTCATGTTTTCGACAATGCCGAGCACCGGCACGTTGACGCGGCGAAACATGGCGATGCCGCGCCGGGCGTCGATCAAGGCGAGATCCTGCGGCGTCGAAACGATGACCGCGCCTTTAAGCGGCACTTGCTGGGCCATGGTGAGCTGCGCATCGCCGGTGCCTGGCGGCATGTCGACGACCATGACATCGAGTGTCCCCCATTCCACCTCGCGCAGCATTTGGGTCAGCGCCGACATCACCATGGGCCCGCGCCAGATCATCGGCGTCTCCTCCTCGATGAGGAAGCCGATCGACATCACCGGCATGCCAAAGCGCTCGATCGGGCGGAGCCGATTGCCGCCGATCGCCTGCGGCCGCTCGCGGATGGCAAGCAGTTTCGGCATCGAGGGTCCGTAGATGTCGGCATCGAGAATACCGACCTTCAGTCCGAGCTCGCGCAGCGCCAGCGCAAGATTGACGGCGGTGGTCGACTTGCCGACGCCGCCTTTGCCGGAGGCGACCGCAATGATAGCCGCCACTCCGGGTATGCCCGACGGCGCTGGCGCCGCCGGACCGCCGGGTGACGCGCCCGGACGTGGTCGCGCCGCTGGCGAGGGCTGCGGGCGCGGCGGCGCGGCGCGAGCCGATCCGGCGCTCCCGGTGCGCTCCGCCGTGAGCGCCACCATCACCGACTGCGCGCCCGGCAGAGCGGCAACGGCTTTTTGCGCACGCTCGCGAATGGCTTCCCAAGCCTCAACGGCGCCGGCATCAACCGTAATCGAGAAGAACACTTTGCCGTCGGCGACAACGATGTCCGAAAGCTTGCCAGTCGAGGGCAGCGGCGCGCCCTCGGGGCTCGCAATCTTACCGAGCGCTGCAAGAACGTCGTGTTTCGCGATACTCATTCGGGGTCACCGGCAAAATTCTTCCTCTAAATAGGCCAGCCGGTGCGGCGGTCAATCTCGCCAATCGGTGTTGACGCGCCGCCACCGGTCGGGCCATGAGCAATGTAAACCCGTTATCCTGAGATGCGAGCGCAGCGAGCCTCCAAGGATGGCAGGGTTTCGGCGCCATGCTGCAGCACGGAGGAGATAATGGCAAAGGTCGCATTCGTCGGGCTCGGAGTCATGGGTTACCCGATGGCGGGACATCTCAAGGCGAAGGGCGGCCATGAGGTGACGGTTTACAATCGCACCGGGGCCAAAGCCGAAAAATGGGTCTCCCAGTACGGCGGCAAAAGCGCACCCACGCCGCGGCAGGCGGCCGACGGGCAGGATTTCGTCATGGCCTGCGTCGGCAACGACAACGACCTGCGTGAGGTCACGCTCGGCAAGGACGGCGTGTTCGCCGGCGTGCGCAAGGGCGCGATCGTGGTCGACCATACCACCGCTTCCGCCGAAATCGCGCGCGAGCTTTACGCCGAAGCCAAAAAGCGCGGCTTCGATTTTGTCGACGCACCGGTTTCGGGCGGCCAGGCCGGCGCCGAGAACGGCGCGCTCACGGTGATGTGCGGCGGCGATGAGGGCCCGTTCGGACGCGCCGAAAAAGTGATCGCCGCCTATGCGCGCGCCTGCAACCTGATGGGCGCTCCGGGCTCCGGACAGCTTGCCAAAATGGTGAACCAGATTTGCATCGCTGGATTGGTGCAGGGGCTGTCGGAAGCCTTGCACTTTGCGATGCGCGCCGGACTCGACATTGAAAAACTGATCGCCACGATCTCCAAAGGCGCCGCGCAATCCTGGCAAATGGAGAACCGCTACAAGACCATGGTCGCCGGCAAATTCGATTTCGGTTTCGCCGTCGATTGGATGCGCAAGGACCTCGGCATCTGCTTAACGGAAGCGCGCCGCAACGGTGCCCATTTGCCGGTCGCCGCGCTGGTCGACCAGTTCTATTCGGAAATCCAAAAGATGGGTGGCAAACGCTGGGATACGTCGAGCTTGATCGCGCTGTTGAATCGATAGATGTCATTGCGAGCCGACGGGTCCGGCCCGAAGTGGCCGGCCCGATGACAAGCTCAGCGAAGCAATTCCCCCACCCGTCCCTCCCCCGCAAGCGGGGGAGGGTTGGGAGGGGGCCTGGATTGCTTCGTCGCTATCGCTCCTCGCAATGACGAGCGCGACAACGCCTAATCCAGCGGCTCGATGTGCGCCTGCTTGGCGAGCCGCGCGGTCGACGCGAGATCGTCTTTAACGAACTTGTCAAAGGCTTCGACGCTCATCGGTTCGGGCTCGACACCGAGCTTTGCCAGCCGTTC
>DATAYT010000057.1:0-3491 GCA_036272395.1 Xanthobacteraceae bacterium | reverse complement strand
CAGGCCAGAAATCCGGCCGAAAATCCGACCACTTGGCAGCCTGCTCCCAGAACCCCATAGGGCCCCCTCCGATCGATGAATCACTTGAACTCGGCTGTCCAACAAATGGCTGCGAAACACGGCGGCCGCAAGGCGGAAAATTCACCCGGCGAGCTTGTCCATTGCTTCGGCGAGCTTGATATCGAGCTCCGTCAATCCGCCGGCATCGTGTGTCGACAAGGTTACATC
This sequence comes from Xanthobacteraceae bacterium, assembly GCA_036272395.1. Classification (GTDB taxonomy): domain Bacteria; phylum Pseudomonadota; class Alphaproteobacteria; order Rhizobiales; family Xanthobacteraceae; genus BOG-931. Next base: position 3,263 of record DATAYT010000057.1, on the reverse strand, counting down.
GACGGTTTTGTAGACATTGGACCATTCCGGGTGATGGTCGAGCTTTTCCGCAATCAAAGCGGCGCGCGCCATAAACCCGAACGCTTCATTGAAGTCCTTGAACACAAATTTCCTGGTGATGGCGTCGCGCCCTGCCACCTCGCGCCAGCCCTTGAGCCGGGCCAGCGCAGATTTGCGTGCTTCGCCGGAGAGTTTTTCAGCCATATCAGCGGCTCCATCTCACGCTTATGTCGGCGCTTTGCCACCAGCCCCTCTTAGCAACGCGCGGCACTCGCAAATAGCCGATCAATTCTTACCTAAGGCACATAAAGGCGCAATCGGCGTGCGCCGCCGGGAGGTTGTGCCGGGAGGTGAATGATGGGCTGGTCTTTGAACATTGGCTCGGTTGCCGGGACCGCGATCCGCATTCATGTGACGTTCCTGTTGTTTCTCGCCTGGATTTTCGGCGTCAGCTACGTCTCGGGTGGCGCGGCGGCCGCCTGGAGCGGGCTCTTGTTCATGGTGCTGTTGTTTCTATGCGTACTGCTTCATGAATTCGGTCACATTTTCACCGCCCGCAGATTCGGCGTGATGACGCCGGACGTGATTCTGCTCCCGATCGGCGGCGTTGCGCGGCTCGAACGCATCCCGGAAAAACCAAGCGAAGAGTTCCTGATCGCGATCGCCGGACCGGCGGTCAATGTAGCCATCGCCGCGCTTCTGGTCTTGTTCGCCGGCGCGAACCTCGATCCGAGCCATTTTGTATCGATCGAAAGCGGCAAAGTCGGTCTCGCCGAGCGGCTGGCTATCGTGAACGTGTTTCTTGCATTGTTCAATTTGATCCCGGCCTTTCCCATGGACGGCGGCCGGGTGCTGCGCGCGCTATTGGCGGCGCGGTTCGGCTATGTCCGCGCCACCGAGATCGCCGCCTCGATCGGACAATTCGTCGCCTTCGTGCTCGGCTTTGTCGGGCTGTTCGGCAATCCGTTGCTGATTTTCGTCGCCGTGTTTGTTTATCTCGCCGCCGCGTCGGAAGCACATCTGGTCGCGATCCGCGCGATCTCGCAGGGCGTACCGGTGAGCGCCGCGATGATGACCGAATTCGCCACGCTGACGCCCGAGGAGCATGTCGATGCGGCGGTGGAGACGCTGTTGCGAACAAGTCAGGGCGAATTTCCCGTCGTCGACGGGCTCGGCCGGCCGATCGGACTGTTGGCGCGCAATGACGTCATCCGCGCCCTGAAAGAGCGCGGGCCGGACGCCAAGGTCGGCGACGTGATGGGGACACAGATACCGACGCTCGGCCACCGCCACTGCCTCGACGAGGCGTTTCGGCTCTTACAGCAGAAATCGGCGCAGGCGGTCGGCATCGTCGATGCGTCGCAGCGGCTGGTCGGGCTGGTGACCTCGGAGACCATCGGCGAAATGCTGATGGTGCATCGAGCCATGCCCGGCGGATTGCGCGGATTGCGCCTGGGGCCGTGGAGCCGGCCGGCCGGAGCCTGATTGGCCGGCGGGAATTTCCGCAAGTTCCACGCGATCGACCCCGTGGACCCGGCAAGGGCGCCGCATTAACCAACCGCCCGGCCCGGCATAGGCGTGGATCTGCCCCATCGCCTCAAACCGGTGCGGCCGTGTTAGAATTAAGCATGTCGCCCGGGGCTCCAAACCGTCCCCCTGTCGCCATGAAATTCTGGCTATTCAGGCGGGCATCACGTGCAGGAACGGCCGCACACGGTCAGTCGGCGGACCGCGTCATGAATATCGAGTCGCTTGAACACATTATGCGCAACCGCCTGCGCATGATTTTGCGCCACACCTGGCTCGTTGCCGTGCTCGGCACGCTCGGCGTGATCGGCGCCGTCTGGGCCGCCTTTTACATCACCACCGAAGCCGAGCGTTTGCGGATCGCAGCCGCCCCGAACGACGCCAAATTCGTCGAGGCGCTGTCGGACCAAATCGCCCAGGGCCGTCACAATCTTAACCTGAAATTGGTCGCCGCGGCCGGCCCCCAGGAAATCGCCGACGACATGAAAAACGGCAAGGTCGATCTTGCCATTCTGCCTAGTCCCACCGACGAGTCGATGAAATGGCCGGTGGTCGCCATCTTGCGTCAAAATGTCATGGCGCTGATCGTTCCTGCGCCGGCGTCAGGAAAGAAGGGAAAGAAATCCGCAAAAATCGAAAAAATCGGTCAGCTTGCCGGCCGCCGCGTCGGCGTCGTGGCCGGAAATGAGGCAAGCCCCGATCTTCTGCGCACCGTGCTCGATCATTACGGTGTCCCGGCCGCCAAAGTGACCATATCGGAGATCGACCCGAAAAATATCGCCGACGCGATCAAGAACAATCAGGTCGATGTCCTGTTCGTCGCCGGCGCGGCGACCGGTGCGGCGATTTCGAGCGCGGTGAAAGCAGCGAGCCGAAACGGCGATGCGCCGAGCTTCGTCGACATCGATCAGGCCGACGGCATTGCCAAGCGCAATCCGGTATTCGATTCGATCGATATCGACGCCGGCACGTTCGGCGGCGCGCCGCCGGCGCCCGACGACAGTCTCAAGACCTTGAGCTTCGCCCAATACCTGGTGGCGCGGAAATCCGACAGCGATTCCGTCATCGCCACGCTGGCAAAGATAATCTATTCATCGCGTCAGGCGCTTGCCGCCGCAATGCCGGGCGAGATCAAGATCGAGGCGCCCTCGACCGACAAGGATGCCGACGTGGTCGTGCATTCGGGCGCGCTCGGGTATCTCAACGACAGCCAGCAATCGTTCTTCGACAAATATGGCGACGACATTTTCTACGGCATGCTGATCTTTCCGGTGTTCGGCTCGGCCCTGGCCGGGTTAGCGGGCTATCTGCGCCGCGACACCCGCACGCGACGGCTGCGACTCCTTCAGCGCGTTCTGGATCTCGTGCGCAAGGCGCACGCGGCGCAGAATCTCGAGGCGCTCGAACAGCTCCAGATTGAAGCCGATAATCTCGTGATCGCGATCGTGCATCAGGGCGAACGCGAGGAATTCGATGAAACAGTGCGAATGTCCTTTGCCTTCGCACTTGACCAGCTTCGTTTCGCCATCGCCGGGCGCCGAACGGCTATCCTCGACCATGGCGCCGAAGCCGGCGACAGCGGCGCCGCCAAATCGCCCGGCCAAGCCGCCGCGGCCTAGCGGCGCATATCAGACTCAATTAGCGAAGCCGAATTTGCGATACGGCGCGCGCGGTTGGTGCAGTGATGGTGGAATAAGCTCCAATCGATCGGCGCCAGGTGCGGCAGACGACCGAGC
>DATAYT010000056.1:0-12091 GCA_036272395.1 Xanthobacteraceae bacterium | reverse complement strand
AGCGTGGCGACGTCACGCTTGCGGTTGCAGAAAATGATCGCGTTTTTCAGGCCTTCGGCGGAACGGATCAGCCGGCGCAAAGTATCGCGTTTGTCGTGCGGTTCGCGGCCCGATTTGACGATGAGCTGTGTGGTCGTGGCGACGGTTGTTGCCGGCCGGGAGACCTCGACGCGGACCGGATTGTGCAGGAACTGCTCGGTGATGCGTCGAATCTCGGGCGGCATGGTCGCCGTGAAAAACAATGTCTGCCGGGTGAACGGGACGAGCTTGCAGATGCGCTCGATGTCGGGAATGAAGCCCATGTCGAGCATCCGGTCCGCTTCATCGATCACCAACAGCTCGACGCCGGTGAGCAAGAGGCGTCCGCGTTCGAAATGATCCAGTAAGCGACCTGGGGTCGCGATCAGCACGTCGACCCCGCGTGTGAGCTTCACATCTTGGTCGTCGAATGACACGCCGCCGATCAGGAGCGCGACATTGAGCTTGTGGTTAGCGCCGTACTTGGCGAAACTTTCCTCGACCTGCGCCGCGAGCTCGCGGGTTGGCTCGAGAATGAGTGTGCGCGGCATGCGGGCGCGGGCGCGCCCGCCTTCCAGCACGGTCAGCATCGGCAGCGTGAAAGCCGCCGTCTTGCCAGTGCCGGTTTGCGCAATTCCCAACACATCGCGACGTGCGAGCACGTGGGGAATTGCTTGTTCCTGGATCGGAGTGGGAGCCTTGTAACCAGCCGCAGCGACGGCGGAAACGACTTTTTCGGACAAGCCGAGATTAGAAAATGACATAAACCCTCAAAGACCCCGGGCAGCAGCTAAGGAGCGAAAATATGCGCCTGGCGATCGAATCTGCCCTATTGGCGTGCCCGCAACATAGGATCGATTGGCGCAATGTCAACCTGAAAGCCCTGTCCGCAGCGCAGCAAGCTAATCGGATTGCTTCACTTTTTCTGACCAGCCGGTAATCTGCCGGGCCGCGCGCAGAAAGTTCCCGCCAATGCCAGACCCGTTGCCGATCGTGCTCATTCCCGGATTGACCTGCTCGGCGCGCCTTTACGCCGATCAGATTCCGGCCTTGTGGCGGTTTGGCCCGGTCACGGTCGCAGACCATACCCGCGACGAAAGCATGGCGGCCATCGCGCGGCGGATCTTGGCCGCAGCCCCGCCGCGCTTTGCGCTCGCGGGCTTGTCGATGGGCGGCTACATCGCGTTCGAAGTCATGCGCCAAGCGCCGCAACGGGTGGCCAAGCTTGCACTCCTCGATACCGGCGCGCGCGCCGAGACGCCGGAGCAGACGGAGCGCCGCAAGGTGGTGATCGCCCTTGCCAAGAGCGGCCGTTACGCTGAGGTGCCGGACATTGCTTTTCCGATTTACGTTCACCGCAATCGCCACAACGATGCCGGCTTGAAGCAGACGGTACGCACGATGGCCGCGGAAACCGGCGTCGAAGCCTTCTTGCGTCAACAGCAGGCGATCATGGGTCGGCCGGATTCGCGACCTGGGCTTGGCGCAATCAAATGTCCGACGCTGGTCCTCGTCGGCGACGGCGACGAGGCGACGCCGCCCGAGCTTGCGCGCGAGATTGCGGGCGCGATCGGCGGCGCGCGGCTATCGGTGATCGCCGCGTGCGGGCACCTGTCGACCCTTGAACAACCGGAGAAAGTGACAGCCACGCTCGTCGACTGGATGAATGGGTAAAGCGATGTCGCGCGGAGAATAATGACATAAACCCCCGATGGAGGAAGTTTCGATGCGTTATTTCTCACGCCGCTCGGTCCTTGGCACATTCGCGGCACCGGTTGCTGCGGCCATGCTGCCCGCATCGGCGGGCGCGCAAAGCGATTATCCGAACCGGCCGGTGCGCTTGATCGTGGGATTCGCCGCGGGCGGCGGCAATGACATTTTTGCCCGCCTGGTCGGGGCGAAGCTTTCGGAGATCCTCGGTCAACCCGTTGTGGTCGAAAACCGCGCCGGGGCCGGTGGCCGGCTGTCAGGGGAGTATGTCTCCAATCAGTCCGCCGACGGTTACACGCTGTTGGTTGGCGCGGTCGGCGCCATGTCGATCGCCGCCGCGATCTATCCGGATCTGAAATATCACCCGACCAAGACACTGCGACCGCTGGCCATGATTGGAAGCTTCCCGCTGATTCTGGCAGTCGGGGCCGACAATCCGTCGGGCGACGTCAAAGAATTGGTGGAATGGGCGAAACAGCATCCGGACAAGGCCAATTATCCGAGCACATCGCCGCTCTTCACCATTGCCATGGAGCAGTTGAAATTGAAGTCCGGCATGCCGGGCGTGATGATCCCATATAAGAGCAGCAACGAAATGATCCTCAGCGTGATCGAAGGCCAGACCATGGCCGCGATCGCCGATCCGCCGCCGACCGTACCCCAGGTCAAGGCCGGCAAGGTCAAGGCGCTCGCCGTGACCGGGGCCGAGCGCTTGGCGGAACTGCCGGATGTGCCAAGCATGGCCGAAGCCGGCTATCCCAATGTCGATATGCAAGGCTGGAGTGGTATCTTTATGCCGGTCGCGACGCCGCCCGCGATTACCGCCAAACTGGAAAAGGCGCTGAGCCAGTCGATCCGCGACCCGGACGTTTCGGCAAAACTGAAAAATCTCGCGGTCACGCCGGGCGGCGGCCCGCCAGACGAATTCCGGCGTATCGTCGAAGACGACATCGGTAAGGTCCGCGATGTGGTCAAAGCCGCCAACTTGACGTTTGAGGAATGATCTTTAAGGGCGCGCGATGAGAACCGCGGCTGCGATACTTGGCGCAGCCACCCTGGCAGCTGTTAAAGCAGTTGTCGTGGTAGGTGTCTTCGCAGGTGTCTTGACATGGAGCGCGCCGGCAAAGGTGAACGAAATCGATCTTTCCGCCTGGACCTGCAAACAGTTCCAGTCGGCGAGCAAGGACCAGGTCACGCTCATTCTCGCGTGGCTTGATGGTTACTACCGCGCCGAGGATGACCCGCCGGTGATCGACACCGATCAATTGGGCGGCAATGCCAAAAAGCTTGGCGACTATCGCGCTGCGCATCCGGATACCAAGCTGATTACGGCCGCCGACACCCTGTTCGAGCGGGAGTGAAAGCCCGGCACAGTTAACGCGGTGGGAGTTGTCACAGAATAGCGGCCCTCAATGTTGCCGCCTTTACAGTCCGAAATGACCGCGGCTGCATTTTCGGCACGGCGGGGGCCAATGCGCAAAGGCTGGCGGTTTCTTTTTTGGCTCGCCGTGGGCGTTGTCGGCGCCGCCATTTGGATTTCGTGGTGGGCGGCGTCAGGATTTTCGGTTCCGATCTGCCAGGACGCGAGCGCTGCAGATCATTGTTTGAGCTACGACGAAATCCGCGCCTGGACGTCTCAGACTTTCGACCTCGCTTCGCGCGTTGCCGTGCGCGCCAACGCTTGGGCTGCGCTGATAATCGCGATTTTCACTGCGGTTCTGGCGATCTTCACGGTCCGCCTGTGGCGATCCACCCAACAGTTGTGGATGGTCACGAACCGGACGCTGCAGCACGCCGAGCAGAGGTCGCGAAAAGAGCTGCGCGCCTATATCAGCATCGAACCGCTCGGAATAACCGAATATGCCGGCCACAATCTTCTGGTCGGGCGGTTTAAGGTCCGCAATATCGGCAAGATTCCAGCCAGGGACGTTTCGATTTACTCCACGATCGCATTGGACGCCGATCCGACGCGAAGGGATTTTGCGATCGGAACGCCGCGCATCTCTCCCACCGTTCTGCAGCCGGGAGCACAAATGGAGTTCGTTTCCTATGAAGGTTACCCCATTCCCGCCGACCAATTGGATCGCGACGAGCCGTTAAAACTCGCAGGCTATCTCTACGTATGGGGCGAGGTGCTCTACACCGACGAACTCAAGACAGCAGGTTGGACCGCGTTCTGTCATCGGTATCCCTGCGACATGTTTGGGATGACAAAGCGCAAGGAAGCGGCAGGCCGAGGCCTAGATAACCGGAGAATTCATCCGAAATTCGCCCGCTACCACGAAGAGGTGGGCAATGAGGCAGGGTGACGTCTATTAGCCTTCAAACGTCGAGCGTGGCCTCGTCGGCGAATTCGGCGCGTTCCTGAATAAAGTCGAAACGCGCCTCGGCCTTGGTGCCCATGAGCCGCTCGACGGACTTTTCCGTGTCCTTGCGATCGTCGGCAATCAGCGCGACGCGGAGCAGCGTGCGCTTTCTCGGGTCCATGGTGGTTTCTTTGAGTTGCGCCGCCATCATCTCGCCGAGGCCTTTGAAGCGGCTCACCTCCACCTTGGCGTTGGCGTGAAATTCTTTCTTGAGGATCTCGTCGCGGTGCTTGTCGTTGCGGGCATAGAGGATCTTGCCGCCATGCGACAGCCGGTAGAGCGGCGGCACGGCAAGATAAAGATGACCCTTTTCGATGAGCTGGGGCATCTGGCGGTAAAAGAACGTAATCAGGAGCGAAGCGATATGCGCGCCGTCGACGTCGGCGTCGGTCATGACGATGACGCGGCCATAGCGCAGATCTTCGTCGCGATAGTGCACGCCGGTGCCGCAGCCGAGCGCCTGAACGAGGTCGGCAAGCTGCTGGTTCTGCGCGAGCTTGTCCCTGCCGGCCGAGGCGACATTGAGAATCTTGCCGCGCAGCGGCAGTATCGCCTGTGAGGCGCGGTCGCGCGCCTGCTTGGCCGAGCCGCCGGCGCTGTCGCCCTCGACGACGAAGAGTTCGGCGCCTTCGGCCGCGGTGCTGGTGCAATCGGCAAGCTTGCCGGGAAGACGGAGCTTGCGCACCGCGGACTTGCGCGCGATGTCCTTTTCCTGGCGGCGGCGAATGCGCTCCTCGGCGCGCTCGACGACGAAATCAAGGAGCTTGTTGGCGGCGGTCGGATGCCCGGCGAGCCAGTGGTCGAACGGATCTTTGATCGCCTGTTCGACCAGGCGCTGCGCTTCGGCAGTGGCGAGCCGATCCTTGGTCTGGCCCTGGAATTCCGGTTCGCGGATGAACACCGAAAGCAGCGCGCCGGCGCCGACCATGACATCGTCGCTGGTAATGGCGGCAGCGCGTTTGCCCTGGCCGATGCGGTCGGCGTGATCTTTGAGGCCGCGGGTCAAGGCGGCGCGCAGTCCCGATTCATGGGTGCCGCCATCCGGCGTCGGGATGGTGTTGCAATAGGAATTGAGAAAGCCGTCGGCATCGGCAGTCCAGCCGACGGCCCATTGCACGGCGCCGTGCGCGCCGATTTTGCCGGCGCTGCCAGTGAAAATGTCGGGATGGACCAGGGTGGCGCTGGCAAGCGTTTCGGACAAATAGTCCTTGAGGCCATCGGCGAAATGGAACGTCGCTTGTTCGGGTACCTCTTCGACGCCGCGAAGGAGCTCCTTGGCGCAGGACCAGCGGATTTCGACGCCGCCGAACAGATAAGCCTTCGAACGCGTCATCTTGAAAACGCGCTCCGGCCGGAAGTGCGCTTTTGCCCCGAAGATTTCCGGGTCGGGCCGGAAACGGACCTTGGTGCCGCGGCGGTTCGGCGCCTTGCCGGCATCCTGCAATTTGGTCTTCGGCTTGCCGCGCTCGAAAGCCATCCGATAGAGGCGCTGGCCGCGCGCAACCTCGACTTCCATGCGCTCCGAAAGCGCGTTCGCCACCGACACGCCGACCCCGTGCAGGCCGCCAGAGGTCTCGTACACCTTGGAATCGAATTTGCCCCCGGCGTGCAGCGTGCACATGATCACTTCAAGGGCCGACTTGTTCTTGAACTTCGGATGCGGATCGACCGGAATGCCGCGGCCGTTGTCGGTGACCGTGACGAAACCGTCCGCGGTCATTTCGACCTCGATCCAATCGGCATGGCCGGCGAGCGCCTCGTCCATGGCATTGTCGATCACTTCCGCGAACAGGTGATGCAGCCCCTTCTCGTCGGTGCCGCCGATATACATGCCCGGCCGCCGGCGCACCGGTTCGAGCCCTTCCAGAACCTCGATGTGCTTGGCGGTGTATCCGGCATCTCCCGCGGGCGCGCGGGAGCCGCCACGGCGTGCGCTATCGCGGCGCGCTTTTGGCGCGTCGGCAAAAAGGTCGGGCATTTTCGATGATTTTGCGGTCTTTCCCACGGCTAGTCCCAAATGGAGCCTGCGGCCGCCCGGTGCAATGGCCGATGAGACAGCGGCGAATCAGCCCCAACCTTGGGTGCAACTATGCCATCGGCAAGGCAAAAGCATGAATGCCAAGCCGTACGCAGCGATTGAACCGGTAATCTTGGCGATTTGACCCTGGCTGCTTTGCGTCTTATATGGCCGCTCATGAATAAGGCATTAGCCCGCGCAATTTTTTGCCAGTGGCGCCGCCGTGAGGCTTGGCGCCGCCGCGCCCGCCCGCGCGCTCACGCCTAGCCTTTTCATCGTGCCGCCGGGTCCGCGGCACTTTCTCTGATAAGCTTTCGCGGATTCGGCCTGGCGCCCCTCTATAGCGCAAGGTTCAAGGATTCCACTCAATGTCAGCAGCAAGCGGTCCAGCGAAGACGAAAATCGGCGTACTCGGCGCATCCGGTTATACCGGGGCCGAACTGGTGCGCCTGCTGTTGTGCCATCCGAAGGCACAGATCGCGCTGCTGACGGCCGAACGCCGCGCCGGCAAGACGATGGCGGAGGTGTTCGCGCAATTTTCGCCCTTTGCGCTACCGACACTGAGCGCGATCGAGGACGCCGATTGGGGCGAGCTCGGCCTCGACGTTGCGTTCTGCGCGCTGCCGCACGGTACGACGCAGAAGGCGATAAAGAATCTGCTCGCTCGCGCGCCGCGCACCAAAGTGATCGATCTGTCCGCTGATTTTCGCCTGAGCGATCCTGCGGCCTATGCGCGCTGGTACGGTCACGCCCATGCCGCGCCCGACCTGCAGAGCGAGGCAGTGTACGGTCTCACCGAGGTGTATCGGGACCAGATCAAGAGCGCGCGGCTGGTCGCCAATCCCGGCTGCTACACCACCTGCGCGGAACTGCCTTTGATTCCGCTTCTCAAAGCCAAACTCATCGATCCGGAGGAGATCGTGATCGATGCGAAGTCGGGCATGACCGGAGCGGGCAGGGCGGTGCGCGAGGACATGGTTTTTGCGGAAGTGTCCGAAGGCTTTCATGCCTACGGGGTCGGCCATCATCGCCACATGGCCGAGCTCGACCAGGAATTTTCCCACGCCGCCGGCCGTGAGGTCACCGTCAGCTTCACGCCGCATCTCGTGCCGATGAACCGCGGCTTGCTGGCGACGATCTATGTCCGCAGCGGCAAAGCTTCGCCACGAGATCTTCATGCACTGTTGGCGAGAGTCTATGCGCCGGAGCCATTCGTTCACGTGTTGCCGTTTGGCGCAACGCCGCAGACTCGGCACGTGCGCGGCTCCAACATGACCTTCATCGGAGTCGTTGGCGATCGCGTTGCCGGCCGCGCCATCATCGTTTCCGCGCTCGACAACCTGACCAAGGGCGCCTCAGGTCAGGCGGTGCAGAACATGAACGTCATGCTCGGCCTGCCGGAGACCATCGGCCTCGAACAGGTCGCCTTGTTTCCGTAAACGAGAGCGCGACTTCTAAAGAAGTGGCGGCAACGTTCAGATCAGTTTGAAGATCGCGAGCACCAACAAAACCTGCGCCACGAAGCCGGCGGCAAAGGACAGCGTGCGCAGCACAGGAATGCCCAGCGTGTAGATCACGACATGGGCGAGCCGCGACCAGAAATAGAGCGCGCAGGCAAATGCAGTTACGGCTGTGGCGATGCCCAGCGCCCGCGCCGTCAAAACCAGCGGCGCAAAGATCACCAGGTTTTCCACCGCATTGACATGCGCCGCCATCATTCGTCGCGCCCATGGCGGTTGCGCCTTGTCGCTCGGGCTCGGATTAGCCATCTCGCCCATGAGCCCGCGCACCATGATGCGATCGAGGATGTAAGGCACCCAGATCAGGCCCGTCATCGCCACCGTGAGCACGAGCCAGAATAATTCAGCGGACATGGTCGTCTCCCCCGTCGGTCTGTGAAGCACGCCGATTGCGCTAGCGCAGCGTACCGCTGATCTGGACTGAGGTCACGACACCGTTGTGAAGAAGCACGTGCCGGTCGCGGCCATAAACGTAGCGCTCGGTAACGCCTCGTGCGGTCTCGCGACGATCGACCCGATCAGGCTCGCCCCAGCAGGTGGCGCGGACCTGCTTTGCTGTCATGCCGACGCGCGGGTCACCGCGGCGCTTGCAGTCGGCTGCCGTTACCGCTGGGTCAATGTCGGTTGCGTACATCTTCAGATCGGCGGCCATGATGTAGCCTGATCGGCCGTCGCTCAGCCTGACGTGGTAGTAAGGCGTGCCGTATGCACCTTGTTCGAGACCATCCACCTGAAGCTTGGTGGGCGCGACAATTGTCACGCAATCCGTGCTTGCTTTTTTGGGTGTCGGGCAGAGGAATGTAAGTAATTTGATCCAATAGTCCTTTCCAGTACTAGGCTCGTATTGCCCCTTTTCGCGAAGAAACATTTCGTTCTCTGTCGTTTGAATATCTACGACGGGTTTCTTCGCACAGCTCGCCAGCATCGCAAGCGCGACAACGCACGAAAGCAATCGCGTCTTCAAATCACCCTCCCAGCCCCAGCGCGAAATTACACGCAGCTGCAACGGCTGGTCGAGTGAATGATATTCAACGAAAAGGGCGTCGCCTTTGGGCTAAGCGCGGCAAATTAGTGATTTTGCTTTAATCGCGGACCTTGACGTAGCTTCCCGGCGCGTCCTCGATCGGCTTGAGCGGACCGTCGCCAAGCACGCGCGCCGGCGCCTCGGTCGGGCTTTGCTTGGTAATCCAGTGGAGCCAATCCGGCCACCACGACCCGGGATGCTCCTTGGCCTTGGCGAGCCAGTCGTCGATCTCCGCGTTGCGCGGCTTCGGCCCGGTCCAATATTGGTATTTGTTCTTGTCCGGCGGGTTGATCACGCCGGCGATGTGGCCGGATCCGGCAACGACGAATCTTACGTCGCCGCCGAAAAACTTCGAGCCGAACATCACCGATTTGGCCGGTGCAATGTGATCCTCGCGCGTCGCTAGATTGTAGATCGGAATCGTAACCCTTTTGAGATCGACCGGCGTGTTGTCGATCGCCATCCTTCCCTTTGCCAGCCTGTTATCGAGATAGCAGTTGCGCAGGTAAAACGAGTGATTGGCCGCGGGCATCCGCGTCGCGTCGGAATTCCAGTACAACAGGTCGAACGGGAAGGGCGCTTTACCCTTCAGATAATTGTTGATGACATAGGGCCACAGCAAATCGTTGGAGCGGAGCATGTTGAAAACCGTCGCCATCGAACGGCTGTCAAGATAGCCGCGTTCCGCCATTCTTTTTTCCAGGGCCGAGACCTGCTCCTCATCGACGAACACTTTCAGATCGCCGGCATGGGTGAAGTCGACTTGAGCGGCGAACAGGGTCGCCGAAGCGATCCGCTCGTCGCCTCGCGCCGCCATCGCGGCGAGCGTGATCGCAAGCAGCGTGCCGCCGACGCAATAACCGATGGCGTGAACCTTGTCTTCGCCGGTGGCCTGCTTGATTGCGTCCAGTGCCTCGAGCGGTCCTTGGCGCACATAATCGTCGAAAGTCTTTTGTGCGAGCCGTTGGTCGGGATTGACCCATGAAATACAAAAAACAGTCAGTCCGCGATCGACGCACCACTTGATGAACGATTTTTCCGGGGTGAGGTCGAGCACGTAAAATTTGTTGATCCACGGCGGCACGATGAGCAGCGGGCGCTTGAGAACCGTCTCGGTCGAAGGCTCGTATTGGATGAGCTGCATCAGCTCGTTCTGGTAAATGACCTTGCCGGGCGTGACCGCCAGATTGCGTCCCACTTCGAACATCGAGGAATCCGACTGCCGGATTTTCAAATGCCCGCCGCCCCGTTCGATGTCCTCCGCAAGCATATGCATGCCGCGCACGAGATTGTCGGCATTCGATGTCAGGGTCTCGCGCAGAAGCTCGGGATTGGTCAGAACGAAATTGGTCGGCGCCAGCGCATTGGTGATTTGGCGTATGTAAAATTCGGCCTTCTGCTTGGTATGTGGATTTAGATCGGCGGCATTCGCGACGAGCTCGTCGGCCCATTGCGCGGTCAAAAGGTAGGCTTGTTTGAGAAAATCGAAGAACTGGTTTTGCGTCCACTCCGGATCGCTGAACCGCTTGTCTCCCGCAGCCGGCGTGGCCACCGGCGCAGTGGGTTCGCCGGCCAGCCGCCTGACTGCCGATGCCCATAAATCGAGATAGGCTTTGCCAAGGCTCGTTTGCAGCTCGACGGTGCGCTGCGGGTCGGACAGCCAGTATTCGGCAACCTCGCTCAGGGTCTTGACGACTTCCGTGATCTCGTCGGCGAGTTCCTTGTCCCCGTGGCCTTGCTCGCGCGGCTTGAGATAGGCGGCGAGCGCCCGGCCGCCTTCTTCGACGAGCCGCGCCAGATTGCGCGAGAACTGCTCAATATCGACGGCGCCGATCTTGGCGGGGATCGGTGTCAACGCTTGCTGTTCCGCTGTCTGGACGGACGGCGGCTGGCTAACGGGAGTATGCTGCGCCGTCTCGCGCGATGGAGCCCGCACCTGCGTTTCCTCTGTGGCCGAACAATTCCGCGGCCCTTTAGGCAGAAATGGCTCACTCATGAGCGGCCTACAAGTGAGTGTTCCGGCGGCCTTGGCACGCCGATCGTCAGTGCCCGGAACAGCCGGTCCCGCTTTGGACATATTAGCAGGTTAACTTGACAGCTCGTCCGGGGTCTGAGTTGATGGTCGTAAATCCTTGGGGTGGCGGCGATTTCTGGCGTCATGGCTAGCGGCGAGACAGTTTATCCGGTGACCGATTAGTCGGGGGTTAAAGCCATTTCGGAGAAGACCAAGGTGCATAGCGCAACCGTGATTCCGCGCATGCCGGCAAGCTTTGCGCCATGGCGTCCCCTCGCGTTTCTCGTGCTGGCGGCTGTGCCTTGCCTTGTCCTCGCGGCTTGCTCGCCGGGCGCCGACTACCCGTCACTGTTTCCTTCGGTTCACGATATTCCGCCGGCGCGGACCGATACCGCGCTTGATTCGAACCAGGTCCAGCGGGCCACCGAGGATCTGATCAGCGCGCGCGATCGCTTAAGCGCGGAAGCCCAGGGCGCTCGGGGCAAGAACCCGACCAATTCGGCGACCAAGGCTGCAGCGAAGCCTTCAGCGAATTCCCCCGCCAATTCCGCAGGCAAGTCTTCGGCGAAGCCGGCGGCCGGCCCGGCTGTGGCTAGAACACAACCAAGTGCTCCAGTCAGCGCGCAGCAGACCCTCGGAACGGAAACTGCGCCGACGGCCGCCACTGAAACCAAGTGATAATCGTCCGCGCATAGTGTAGTGAGATTGTTCATCGGAGATCACGCGTCCGGATTGTCCATGGAAGAGTTTTATCGCATCCGCCGTTTGCCGCCTTACGTGTTTGAGCAGGTCAACCGCGCCAAGGCGGTGGCCCGCAATGGCGGCGCCGACATCATCGACCTCGGCATGGGTAATCCCGATCTGCCGACGCCTGCGCATGTTGTCGAAAAACTGAAAGAGACCGTCGGTAAGCCCCGTACTGATCGCTATTCGGCTTCTCGCGGCATACTAGGCCTCCGCCGCGCCCAGGCCGCCTATTACGGGCGGCGCTTCGGCGTGAAGCTCAATCCGGAAACCCAGGTCGTCACCACGCTCGGGTCGAAAGAGGGCTTCGCCAATGTGGCGCAGGCGATCACTGCGCCTGGCGACATCATTGTGGTTCCAAACCCCACTTACCCGATTCACGTCTTTGGCTTCTTGATGGCGGGGGGCGCGATCCGCTCCGTCCCGGTCGAGGCCAGTGACGCATTCTTCGGAGCCCTGGAGCGGGCAGTCCTGTTTTCTATTCCGCGCCCGATCGCGGTCGTGGTGTGCTACCCGTCCAATCCGACGGCCTGTGTCGCGACGCTCGATTTCTATCGCGAGCTAATCGCATTCGCCAAAAAGCATTCGCTCTTGGTCTTGTCGGACCTGGCTTATGCCGAAGTCTATTTTGACAACAACCCGCCGCCCTCGCTGCTTCAGGTCCCTGGCGCGACGGAT
>DATAYT010000055.1:0-29603 GCA_036272395.1 Xanthobacteraceae bacterium | reverse complement strand
GCTCATCGTCGATTGGGGCGGCACCGGCGCCATCAATTCCGGTTTGGCGGACCGCTGGTCCACGCTCACGCCGACATTCTATTTCGGCAAGGGCTTCGGCGACCTGCCCGATAGTTTCGGATGGATACGGGCCTTCGCCGTTACCGGACAGATCGGCTATCAGTTTCCGACGCGCAACTTCGACGTCGATACCGGCAGCTTTATCCCGCAAGTGCTGGCCTATGGTGCGTCGATCCAATACAGCATGCCGTATCTGAAATCAGAAATTCGCGATTACCAATTTCCGGATTTCATCAATCACCTCATCCCGATCGTCGAGATGCAATTGTCAACGCCGGTTGCGAATAATTTCGGCAATAGCGGACTCACCACCGGCACGATCAATCCGGGCGTGATCTGGGTCGGCACCTACTTCCAGGTGGGCGCCGAAGCCGTGCTTCCGGTGAATCATAGCAGCGGCACCGGCGTCGGCTTCCTCGGCCAGCTGCATCTTTATCTCGACGACATGTTCCCGACCACGATCGGCCGGCCGCTGCTCGGCGGCAGTTCGGCTCCTCCGCAACAACTGAAATTCTGAGGCATGACCATGCGAATAAGGATCCTGTTCACTTCGTTGTTCCTGGCTACGTTCAGTAATGTCGCTGCGCACGCGCACGCCTTTCTCGATCATGCCAGTCCACTCGTCGGCAGCATGGTGGCGAGCGCGCCGCACGAGGTTGCATTGACGTTTACGCAGAATCTGGAGTCGTCTTTCAGTTCGGTGCAGGTGACGGACGCCAACGGGGCGCGCGTCGATCAGGGCAAGGCTCAGATCAGCGGCAATTCCATGCGGGTTGGTCTGAAATCGCTGTCGCCGGGCACCTACCGGGTGCGGTGGCACGCGCTTTCGGTCGACACCCATAAAACGGAAGGAAGCTTCACCTTCATCGTCGGCGGCCGATAGCTTGGGCGATCCGCTCGCTTACGTCCGCGCCGCGCATTTCGCCGCGACAATCGTCGCGGCGGGCGTGGTGATTTTTGAGGTTACGGTGGCCGCGCCGGCCTTTGCGGCCGCGGGCGGGGTGCTCGAAGCGGAAGTCAGGCGCTTGCGGCGCCGCTGGGCTTGGCTGGTCTGGGCGAGCCTCGCCGTGGCGGCGGTTTCCGGCGCGATCTGGCTGGCCCTGCTCGCAGTCGGCATCTACGACGCGCCAATCGCGGACGTCTGGCGCGACGGCGGCGTGTGGACGGTCGCGAGCGAAACCCGCTTCGGACAAATATCGCTGGTGCGATTGGCCGCCGCTGCCCTCCTCGCCGCCTCATTGCCGATGCTCAAGCGCGCTGCAAATCCCCGCCCGTGGGGCGCGGGCGCGGTCGTCCTCACGATCGCCGTCCTGATCGGGCCGGCCTGGACCGGGCATGCCGGCGCCACGCCCGGCGCCGCTGGTGAATTTCCCCTGGCCGCCGACGCACTGCACCTGCTGGCCGCCGGCGCCTGGCTCGGCGGTCTGCCGCCGCTTGCCATGCTGCTCGCTACGGCCTGGCGGCAGAAAGAGCCGCGCTGGGCCACAGTGACCGCGATCGCGGTGCAGAGATTTTCGCTGCTTGGCGTTATCAGCGTCAGCACGCTGTTGGCTTCCGGTATAGCCAATAGCTGGTACGAAGTCGGGACCCTCAATAATCTTTTCGCGACGTCATACGGTCAGCTCGTTCTGCTCAAGATCGGCCTGTTTGCGGCGATGGTTGGTCTCGCTTCGATCAACCGCTTCTATTTGACGCCGCGGCTAGCGAGCGGGGACGCGGTTCTCCGCCTGTACCACAGCAGCCTGGCCGAAACCGGATTGGGCTTCGCCGCAATCGTCGTGGTCGGCTTTCTCGGCGCCATGGCGCCGGCGAGCCACGCGCACCATCATGCGGCGATTCCCGAGGGCGCCGCCTTTGTTCACATCCATTCCAATGCCGGCATGGCCGACGTCACCATTGTGCCCGGAAGGGTCGGCACGGCGCGCGCCACCATTCGGCTGTGGAACGGCGACTTTGCACCACTCGCGGCCGAACGTTTGACGTTCACGCTGACACCGCCAGGCGGCCAGCCAATCTCATGGCCTGCAGCACAGGCTCAAGACGGCAGCTGGCAAGTCGACGTCGTCCCGCTATCGCAAGCGGGCAACTGGAAGGCCGCGATCGATGCCGGACTCGATGCCAAGCGTCGTCTGACGCTCGACGCCCCGATCGTGATTGAGCCGGAGCAGTAGGTCACCCCCTCTCCCCCGTGGGGAGAGGGTCGGGGTGAGGGGGACGGAAAGCGAAAAATCTCTGCGCTGTCCGACCCCCCTCACCCGCTCGCTTCGCTCGCGACCTCTCCCCGCCGGGGAGAGGTGAATTCGCCAGCAAGCTGTAAGACGCAACGAATCAGGTGCCTGATCCCGATATGACGTCGCCGAACAGCTGCCAGGTCGTGCCGTCGAACTTCTGCAATTGCATTTGTTTGATCGGATCGAAGTCGCCGGCGCTGGTGTTGAGCGTGATGCCTGGCAGCAACAGCGGCAGCTTCAGATCGTGCAGGCTTGCGGCCTGCTTCATCACGTTCTCGCGCGTGAGATTGTCGCCGCACATCTTGAGCACTTCGACCAGGGTCTGCGCATAGGAATAACCGATCGCGGCCTGGGCGTCGGTGATGCTGCCGGAAAGGCCATGGCTGTTCATGAACGCAAGCCACTCCTTAAATTCCGGCGTGTCCCGCCACTGCGTATCGGTTGGATCTTTAACCGAGCTGGCCGAAATCGTTCCGACGCCTTTCTCCAGACCTGCCGGCTTCATCACCGTACCGACCGAATTGCCGACCGAGTTAAGGAAGTGTGTGGGTTTCCAGCCGATATCGAAGACTTTACGGACGGTCTGGGCCGCAAATTTCGGAGTTGCCGCCGTAAGCAGCACGTCGGCGCCGCTCCCCTGCAGCGCGACGACCTGCTGGTCGACGGTCGGATCGGTGGTCTCATAGGATTGCGTCGCCACGATCATCTTGGCGGCCTTGTCGCCGAGCCCAACGCGCAGCCCGTTGAGATAATCCTTGCCGTAATCGTCGTTCTGATAGAGCACGGCGATCTTCGCGTTCGGCAAATTCTTGAGGATGTAGTTCGCGTAGATATGCGACTCGATGCCGTAGCTCGGCAGCCACATCATGGTCCAAGGAAAATGCTTGGGATCGTTCCATTGGTCGGCGCCGGTCGCGACGAACAATTGCGGCACCTTGTTTTCATTCAAATAGCCGTGGATCGCCATGTTCGATGGCGTGCCCAGCGAGGCGAATATCAGGAACACCTGGTCTTGCTCGACCATCTGGCGCACCAGCTCCACGGTCTTGGGCGGGCTATAACTGTCATCACGGGAGATGTAATTAATCTTGCGCCCATTGATGCCGCCCTTTTCATTGATCATGGCGAAATAGGCGGCGTGGACTTTGCCGTTGATCCCGTAGGCGGACGCTGGCCCGCTATAGGGATTCGTATTGCCGATCTTGATTTCGGTATCGGTGACGCCGGGCCCATATTGGCCCGCCGCACAGAACGAGTTGCCCGCAAGTATCAGCCCGGCTGCGAACAGTCCGGTTACGATCATCTGCTTTGCTGTCATGACAAACCTCCCTTTGCGTTTGTCTCATTTTGCGGCGTAGCGCCCCGGTCGAAACTTATCCATTGCATGCGCAAGGCTTGGCCCAAGCGTGCCGGCGACGCCGCGCGGCATCAGATACATGAACACCAGCATCGCCAGTCCATAAATGGCCCACGGCGCAGCATCGGAAATATCGTTGGCGAAATTTGGGACGAACTCGATGAAGAAACCACCGACGATCGCGCCGCCGATCGTGGCGATACCGCCAACCGCGGAGCCTACCAGAAAAGACAGCGACAGGAACAGGCTGAAGCTTTCGGGAGCGACAAAACCGATCACGATAGCGGCCAGCGCTCCTGCGATGCCGGTGAACAGCGTGCTCACACCGAAGGCCAGCGTCTTGAAGCGGGCGGTATTGATGCCCATGGCGGCGGCCGCGATCGGGTGATCGCGGATGGCGACGAAAGCGCGCCCGGTCCGGCCATTGAGCAAATTTCCGGCTACCCGCATGGCCAGCAGCAGAATCGCGAGAACGAAAAAATAAAGCCAGCGATCGCGGTCGAGCCCTAACGCCGGCGGCGGCAGTGGTTTGACCAGAACGATGCCCTGATTGCCGCCCGTCAAGGCGTCGAAATATTTGAGCAATTGCGGCATCGCCACGGCCATCGCCAAGGTAACGAGCGCAAGATAGGGTCCCTCGAAGCGCAGCGCCGGCAAGCCGAACAGCATGCCGAGCGCAAAACAGACGAGCGCCGCCGGCGGCAGCGTCGCCCAATAGGGCACGCCATAGCGATGCATCAGAATGGCAGCGGTGTAGGCGCCCGCGGCGAAGAAGCCGCCATGGCCGAGCGAGATTTGCCCATTATAGCCGGTGAGAATGTTAAGCCCAAGCACGGCAATGGCGTAGATCATCACCTGGGTCAGTTCGAAGACGTGATAATTGCTCAACGTGAAGGGCAGCAGCACCGCAACTGCGATCAAGGCGGCGATACCGGCCCGGCACCACGCGGCAAAGCCCGTTGCGGACTCGCGCTCGGTCGCGAGTTTTGCGGTGCTGTTGACGGGAAACGTTCCGGCCATATTCAAACTCGCCGCACTACCGCCGTGCCGAACAAACCATTCGGCCTCAATGCCAGCACGAGGATGATCAATATCAGCGCCACCGTCAGTTTGAGTTGACTGGCGATCAGATAGGTGCCGACCAGGTTTTCCGTCACGCCGACGATCAAGCCGCCGATCACGGCGCCAGCGGGACTGGTGATGCCGCCAAGCAACGCACCGGTAAAAGCGTAGAGCAGCACCCCGCTCATCATGTTCGGATCAAGAAACAAAACCGGCGCCACCATGATGCCCGCGACGGCGCCGATCGCTGCCGCGAAGCCCCATCCCAGCGCCAGCATGCGGCCGACCCGAACGCCGCATAGCCGCGCCGATTCCGGATTTTGCGCTGCAGCGCGCATGGCCAACCCGGTCGCGGTGAAGCGGAAAAAGCAAAACAGCACGACGAGCATCACCAGTGTCACTGCGATCACGCCGACGTCGCGGGTTGTCATCAGCGCGCCGAACAGCGTGCGATCGGGGAACGGACTCGGAAATTCCTGCAAGGTGTAGCTGTAAATCCAGCCGGCGGTCGCGTTGAAGATCAGAAGCAGACCGATGGTGACGACCACCGCGGTGAGAATCGGCGCGTTCTCCACCGGGCGGATGACAATCCGCTCGATGAGCATGCCGCCGACAAACGACGCCGCGAGCGTGATCACGAATGCGGCCCAGAACGGCAATCCAGCATTGACGAGCGTCCAGGCGATGTAAGTCGAGAACATCGCCATCTCGCCTTGCGCGAAGTTCACCAGATCGGTGGCGCGGTAGATCATCACCAACGCCAGCGCCAGACTGGCATAGACGGCGCCGGCGGCTAACCCTGAGAATATCTGTTGCAGGAACTGATGCATCGGCGCCCGTCAGTATCCGAGATAGGAGCGACGTATCTGTGGGTCGTCCGCCAGCGCTCTGGCGCTGCCGGAGGTCACGACGTAACCGGTTTCCAACAGATAGGCGCGGTCCGCCATTTCCAGCGCCAGGCTCGCGTTCTGCTCGACCAAGAGGACGCTGACCCGTTGTTCGCGCTTGATCCGCTCGACGATTCCAAAAATAGCTTCGACGACTCGCGGCGCCAGCCCGAACGACGGCTCGTCGAGCACCAGAAGACGCGGCGACATCATCAAGGCGCGGGCAATGGCAAGCATCTGCTGCTCGCCGCCGGACAAAGCGCCGGCCTGTTGGCGCCGCCGCTGCGCCAGAATGGGAAAATACCCGTACATGAGCTGCATCTTGTCGTCCGGCCGCCCGGCGGCCGCGTAGCCGCCGATGCGCAAGTTTTCTTCCACCGTCAGACCGATGAAAGTGCCGCGCCCCTCCGGCACGTGAGCAACGCCGAAGCTGGCGATCTGCTCGGTGGCGCAGCGTTCCAGCCGGCGTCCGCCAAACAAGATCTCGCCTTCGCTGCGCACCATGCCGCAGATCGCCCGCAGCGTGGTGGTTTTGCCGGAACCGTTGGCGCCAAGCAATACCGTCATGCCGGCTTCCTCCACCACGACATCGATCCCGTGCAGGACCTCGGACTGTCCGTAAAAGGCCTTCACCGTGCGCAGTTCGAGTATCGCCGCCATCAGTGCCGCGTCCCAGATAGGCTTCGGCGACCGCCGAATTGCCGCGCACCTGTTCCGGCGAGCCATCGGCGATGACACGGCCGAAGTTGAGCACCACGACCTGATCGGAAAGACTCATGACCAGGCCCATGTGGTGCTCGACCAGGAGGATGCTGATGGCGAGCTGATCGCGGACCGAACGAATGAGCGCGCCGAGTTCGGCGACCTCATCGTGATTGAGTCCGCCGGCCGGCTCGTCGAGCAGCAAGAGCGACGGCCGCACCGCGAGCGCGCGCGCGAGCTCAACGCGCTTGCGCGCGGCGAAAGACAGGTTCGCAGCCGGCCGCGACGCCTCCCGTTCCATTCCGACGAAGGCCAACATGGCGCGAGCGCTGTCGTCGAAATTCCGCTCCTCGCGGCGCGCCGAAGGCAATGTCACCGCGTCAATGAGTGCGCCGTTGCGGCCGCGGGCATGGCCGCCGACCTTGACATTGTCGAGAACCGTCATCGAAGCGAACAGGGCCGGACTCTGGAAGGTGCGGCCGATGCCGATCGCGGCGATGTCGGAGGCCGCACAGCGGCGCAGCGATTGGCCATTTAGACGAATGTCGCCGCGGTCGGGCCGATAAAGCCGGCTCAGGCAGTTGAACAATGTGGTTTTGCCGGCGCCATTCGGGCCGATGAGCCCCGCGATCCGGCCATTGCTCACTGTGAAACTGACATTTTCAAGCGCGACGATGCCGCCGAACCGCATCGTCAGCTGCGCGATTTCCAGCAAAGGCGCGGCCGTGCTCGCCGTGGTTTGAGGTGTCGGCGGCGGGGACGTAGTCATGCCGGTCGGGCCGCCATTTGCTGCGTGTCCTCCTCGGACCCGCCGACATTATTCGTGTTTGGTCGGCCAGCGGCGGGTTCCAAAACGTGACACGGCGCGAATGGCTGCGTCAACGCAAGGCGAGCGGTTAATTCGCGAGCCGCCCCGGAATATTTCCTGCAAGGCGGGGTTCGGGCTGTTTCGCCGCAAGGTTACCGCCAAAAGTTCAGGTTGCGGCGGTGGTTGGGTCGATCATCGTCTTCACCGCGGTGATTTTGCTTGCCGGAAAGCCGCTGATTTCGGCGTGCCTGCGGATGATCGCCTCGTCTTTGGCGAGATAGACGCAGAAGGTTTTATTATCTGCAACATAACTTTCGACCCATTGGGTGTCGGGGCCGAGCTGGCGCAGCACATCGTTCGATTTCGCCGCGGCCTGGCGCAGTTGTTCCCGCTCGAAAGTTCCGACCTTTGGGATATCGCGCTCGATGATGAATTTTTGCAAAGCCATGACCGTCCCACTAATCGCCGTTACTCAAGGCACGAGAAAGTGCCGCTTCCGATCCTCGATCAACCGCAAAAAACATTGCCCGGCAGCGGCATAGGAATGTTCCGCAACGAGCCTTTGCCGCAGCAGCGTGTAGCGGATCTCACGCAGGTAGGACATCAGCCGGTCGAAAATGTCTTCGGCCAACCGGTCGTGGAAATCATCGACCAAGCCGCACATCGCGCTCAGCGCATAGTGCCGATCGTGCAAGGGCACTTCCGGTTCGGCAAGCGCTGGATTCCAATCGGCATAGGACCAGACTGCCTTGCGGAATGCTGCACGCAAATCGTCGGGTATTGGACCAGACATCGACTGCGTCTTTGACTTGGCTTTTGACTTGGCCCGCCGCACCAATCGCACCTTGCGAAGGCCTGCGCGCGTTTCGGCCGCAGATCACACCCGAAACGTCGCAGCATCCGGTCAGATCGCCGCTTCAGTATTGGTATCGAAGAAATGCAGCCGCTCCGGCCGCAGCGCGAAGCGCAATTTGTCGCCGCGTTTGGCGCGGATGTTGGGCTCGACCGACGCCACCATGGTCTGCTCGCCGACCTGCAGGTCGAGCAGAATCTCGGCGCCCAATCTCTCCACGACCTCCACCAGGGCCTCGAAACAGAGTCCCGGCGGATCGCTGCCGTTGGCGATCTCCATATCCTCCGGGCGAACGCCCATGAGCACGTCGTGGCCCGCGTAAGGTGCAAGCCGTGAACTGATCTCGGCGGGCACATCGATGGCAAGCCCGGTATTGCCGGCCCGCAATCCGCCGGTCCCATTCGTCACGTGGACCGAGGCAAAATTCATCGCCGGCGAGCCGATGAAGCCGGCGACGAAGCGGTTGACCGGCGTATTGTAGAGTTCGAGCGGTTCGCCGACCTGCTGCACCAGGCCTCCGCGCATGACCACCACGCGATCGCCAAGCGTCATCGCCTCCACCTGGTCGTGCGTGACATAAACGGCGGTAGTATTGAGCCGGTTGTGCAATTTCTTTAGTTCCACGCGCATCTGCACGCGCAACTTTGCGTCGAGATTCGAAAGCGGCTCGTCGAATAGAAATACCTGCGGATGGCGGACGATGGCACGGCCGAGCGCCACGCGCTGGCGCTGCCCGCCCGAAAGCTGGCGGGGTTTGCGAGCGAGATAATCGCGAATGCCGAGAATATCGGCCGCCTCATAGACGCGCTTGCGGATCTCGCCGCGCTCGACTTTCCGCATTTTCAGGCCGAAGGCCATGTTGTCGTAGACGCTCATGTGCGGATAGAGCGCGTAATTCTGAAACACCATGGCGATATCGCGGTCCATGGGCGCCAGTTCGTTCACCACGGTATCGCCGATGAGCACCTGGCCTGAGCTAATGGATTCGAGGCCCGCCACCATGCGCAGCGTCGTGGTCTTGCCGCAGCCCGAAGGGCCGACCAGAACCACGAACTCCTTGTCGCGGATTTCAAGGTTCACGTCTTTGACGGCGTGAACGTCGTCGTAAAATTTGTTGAGGCTGCGGATTAGAACGCGGGCCATGCCTTATCCCTTTACTGAGCCGGTAAGGCCGGCAACGTAATGCTCGACGAAGAACGAGTAGATGAAAGCGACCGGAATCGAGCCAAGCAGCGCGCCCGCCATCAATTGCCCCCAATAGAACACGTCGCCGCGCACAAGCTCGGAAGTGACCCCCACCGAAACCGTTTTCTGCTCGGCCGACGAGAGAAACACCAGCGCATAGATGAATTCGTTCCACGACAGCGTGAACGCGAAGATGCCGGCCGACAGAATGCCCGGAACGGCGATCGGGATGATGATGTATATCATCGCTTTCCAGCGCGTGGCGCCGTCGATGCGGGCGCATTCTTCAAGCTCCCGCGGGATCGCCTTGAAGTAACCCATCAAGAGCCAGGTACAGAACGGAATGAGAAAAGTGGGATAGGTGAGGATCAGCGCCCACGGCGTATCGCCGAGCTTAAAATTGCGGATGATGTCTGCGAGCGGGATGAACAGGAGCGTCTGCGGCACGAGGTAAGTGATGAAGATGCCGGTGCCGAGGCTGCCGGCGAAAGGAAACTTCAGACGCGACAGCGCGTAGCCGGCAAAGACGCCGCAAAACAGCGAAATTATCGTTGACACGATCGCGATGAACAGGGTGTTGAGCATCCACCTGGTGAAAAGCGTTTCGGTCAACAGGTCGATGATGTGGACCAGTGTCGGATGCGCGGTCCAGAACGGCGTGTAATTAGGCGCCATCCACGGCCGATAGAGTTCTCGGTCCGGCCGGACCGACGTCACCAGCATCCAGTAGAAGGGGAACAGCAGCCAGAAAATGAAACCGCCGAGCGGAATATAGAAGAACACCCAACGGCGCCATTTTGCCCCTTCAATCATGGCTCAGTGCACCTCGACACGGCGGATGTAGAGAAGTTGCACCACCACGACGATGAGCAGGAACGGGAACATGGCGAGAGAGATCGCCGCTCCCTCGCTCAGAAGACCGGTGCCGACTCCGATCTGATAGGCATAGGTCGCAAACAGCTGCGTCGCATTGGCCGGGCCGCCGCCAGTCAGCACATAAACGAGCTGAAAATCGGCGAATGTCTGGATCACCGAGAACAGCACCACCACCATGGTGACCGGCAGAAGGAGCGGCCAGGTCACGTGCCAGAAGCGCTGCCAGGGACGCGCGCCGTCGATGGCGGCGGCCTCCTGCAGTTCAGGATTGATGGTCTGCAATCCGGCGAGCAGGCTGATCGCGAAGAACGGCACGCCGCGCCAGACATTGACGATGATCACCGAAATCAACGCCAGGTTCGGATCGCCGAGCCAGTTGATCCGCCCGTGGATGAGGTCGAGCTGGAACAGCGTCCAATTGATGACGCTGAAGGTCGGATCGAACATCCACTTCCAGGCGAAGGTCGAAAGCACGGTCGGAATGATGAAGGGCAAGAGAATAAACGCGCGGGTGAACGCCTTGCCTTTGAAATGCCGGTTGAGGAGGAGCGCCAACCACAGTCCCAAGGCAAGTTTGAACACGGTTGCGACCGCCGTGTAGACAAAAGTATTCCAAACCGCCGTGCGGAAAATGCTGTCGTGCAAGAGCGCGATGAAGTTCTGCACGCCGACGAAACGCCCGGGGACGCCGACTCTGGTGTCGGTGATCGCCAGCAACACGCCTTGTACGAACGGATAGGCGATAAACAGGCCAAGCAACACGACGGTCGGGACCAGCAGTGCCACCGCCAGCCAGCGCTCGTCCTCGAGCAGCCGGGTGACCACTCCACGCCGTGGCGCCTGCACGAACGCTCGTTGACCTACGGCTTCGCTTATTGCCATTGCCCGTTCCTGTGCGGTCCGGCGCCGGCCGCGCCACCCCGACCGATCGATCGGGGTGCGCGGCTACGGCGTACCGAACTGAGATAGATCATTGAACGGCAAGTCAGACGTAAATTTTCTGCAACTCGCCGGTCGCCCATTTCACCGCATCCTCGGCCGGCATGCCTTGAACCGCTTTGGCATACATGTCGACGATGACGTATTTGCTCAACACCTCGCCGGCCTTGCGATCCGCGGCCCCGGCGTAACCCGGAAACTGTCCGGAGCGGCCGGCCTTCTGGAACGGCAACATGACCGGATCCTTCGCCCACAGCGCATCTTGCTCCCAAATCGTGGTGGGACCGGCCGAATAGCCTTGCTGGGAATCAAACCAAGCCTGGTAGACCGGCTTTGAGGCAATCCAGCCAAGGAACTCCTTCACGGCTTTCTGCTGCTTGCAATAGCCCATCAGCATGTTGGTCATCGGCAGTTGATACGAGAACTGGCCCGCGGAACCCCTAGGAAGCTCGCCATGCAAAATGTCCTGCCACAGCGGGGTGCCTTTTTCGGTCTGGTATTTGTCTGCTTCGCGCTTGGCCAAGAGATAGATTGAAGCGCCGTTCAGAGTTGACGAAATCGTGCCGGCAAGGAAAGCGCGGTTGTTGCTGGAATCATCCCAGGCGAGCCCGCCCTCGTCGCAGCAGTCCTTCCAGAACGCGGTCCAGAATTTGACCGATTCAATGGTCTCCTTGCTGTTGAGCGCAACGGTCTTGCCGTCCTTCTCGACTTCCTTGCCGCCCCACGACCACAAATACGGATAGAAGAAAGTCGGTGGATCGCCGAAGCTGTGACCGAGCGCCTGGCCGATCGGTTGGCCCTTGGCTTTCAGCTTCTTGCCGGCATCGCGGTACTCGTCCCAGGTCTGCGGAAATTTGGTGACCCCGACCGCCTCGAACCACGATTTGCGATAAGAGTTTTCGTTGCCGAGGATACACCAGGGCACGCCGAGCCATTTCTTGCCATTATTGGCGACGGCGACCGACTCCTTGTAAAAGCCGCCCTGATCCTTGCCGAGTTTCTCGGCGACGTCATCCACTGGGGCCAGGCTGTCGGCATAGAGCTGCGGCCAATTATTGAGCGCGCAAATCACATCAGGCCCGGTGCCCGACTGAATGGCGGCCGTGGTGCGCGCCTGGATGTCATTGCCGTTGATCATCTCGATGTTGAGCGTGATGCCGAGATCCTTGGCGGCGGCCGGCACGATTTGCTCGCGCAGAACTTTATCCGAGGAGGGAACGAAATCGTTCCAGCGCAGCCAGTGCACGGTCGTGCCCTGCGCGTAAGCGGGCGCCCGGCCACTTGCCAGGATCGCGGCAATCCCACCGGTTTTTGCCGCGATCGCGCCGGCACCGGAAAGCTTGAGCAGCTTGCGCCGATGAATTCGAGCCATTGGAATCCTCCCTTAGCCTGATTGTCGAGGTTTCTTGTCGGTGCAATCTTTTAGCACGTTTTATAGGTCCCGGGTCGAGAACCACGCCCATTCGAATGCCGAATTTGGGCCTGGCCGCGAGGGGCGCGATGCCGCAGGCAGACGACGTGATCCGCCATATGTTTGCCGTCTGGCAAACGGCTCAGCCGCCGTGTGGCAGGCGGAGTCAGGGCATCACGAATACGCCTTTGCCGCTCTTCTGCTGATCAAACACCCGATAGGCCTCTTCGGCTTGGGCAAGCTGCCAGCGGTGGGTGAACAGGTGTTCGACCGCAATTTTCCGGTCAGCGACAAAGCTCGCACATTCGGCCTGCCCGATCTTCGAAAAGGTCCACGAACCGACGATCGTGAGCTGTTTGCGCAACAGATCGCGGCTGACGTCGAGCCTCACGTCGCCGCCCTCCCCGACGAAGCATACCGTTCCCCACGGTCGCGTCGCCCGCACCGCGGTCAACCGGCCCTCCGGCGCGCCGGACGTATCCAGCGCCAAGTCGACTCCCGCGCCGTGGGTGAGCGCCTTGATCGCGATAACCGCATCGTCGGCCTTCGGATCGACCACGGCATCGGCGCCGAACTCCTTGGCGCGGGCGAGCCGCTCCGCGCTCACGTCAAGCGCGACGACGCGGGCGCCCATCGCCGCGGCAAGCTGGGTCGCAGACAGGCCGACCGGCCCCTGGCCGACAATGGCAATGGCATCGGCACCGCTCAGATTCATTCGCCGCAGCGCGCCATAGGCGGTGCCGGTGCCGCACGAGACCGCCGCGCCGGTCGTAAAGCTCAACTCATCAGGCAACGGCACCAGCGTGTGCGCGGGAACCTTCATGTAATCGGCGTGCGCGCCATGGGCGGTGACGCCATAGACGGTGCTGCCGGCGGCACACATCTGCGACCAACCGCTGCGGCAATGCCGGCAGGTCCCGCAGCCGCTATAGTGGTGCACCATCACGCGGGCGCCGATCCGAGCGGTCTGGTCGTCGACCTTGCTCCCCACCGCAACCACCACCCCGCATGGCTCGTGGCCGGCAATGACCGGGCCCTCGAGCTTGCCAAGCCCAAGCGTCGCGGTTTCTCCCCCCGTGGCGCGATAGAATTTGAGATCGCTGCCGCACATTCCCGACGCCTTGATTTCGACCACGACGTCATGGGGCCCGGGCGCCGGATCGGGAAACTCGGCGACTTGCAATTTGCGTCCGCCTAGAAAAGTCACGCCGCGCATCGCGCTCTCTCCCAGAGTTCGTTGGAATCTGCATGTGCGGTCGCTCGCCGGCAACCGCCGCGCGCGGGGCTACCAACTCCCGGACTTAACCACAAGCCGCCTTGACCCCTCGCCGATCCGCTGAGCAAGGTCGCAAGTCTTTGGGGCACGTCCTTGGGGTTGTCCTTGGGTTCTGCGGGCCAGCCATGGCTGATCACATAGCGGCGGCACAGCGTTATCGCGCGCGGGCGGCTACGGCCAAGAACACCTCGTCGGCCGGGTTCGGCGAATGTTATCGGCTGCTGGCACAGCACTATCTCGCGCTCGCCAGTCTCGAAGAAGATTGCGCGCATCGCCAGTCGCCTTTCGCCCGGCCGCAGGATGATAAATCCCCAGAGGCAGCGCCGGTCCGCTCGGTCGCTGCGCGGATGTTTGCAGTGCGGCAATTGCAAATGGCGGCGCCATCCATAGAGACCGTCTCCATGCCGCCGATGGCGGTCGTCGCAATACCGGCTACTGAATTCGGCCGCTGAACCCCACGCCCTCTATCTGCTGTTTTGCTTGTGGCCGGTGACTAGGCTCGTCCTCGTCACTGCACCGCACAGTAAGTTGGTTGCCAAGCGCCGCCGCATTTCGAAATATTATTCCGTGCCCGTGCGTGCACAGAACATAGGAGCGCTATGGATCGTCCTCAAAAAGAAAACATCATGGAGCGGCAAACTGGCATGTTGCGCGTGAATCGTTAGTCGCAATCAAGGCGTGAGGCCGGACAATGACGAATGTGGGATCGTTAGACGCGGCCCGTGAGGCGGCAAAGCCAGAGCGTCGGGGCTGGAAAGAACTTTATCTGAAAGAAGACTGGTGGGCCGTCTGGCTCGGTCTCGCGCTGATGGTCTTCGCAATCCTTTTGTTTCAGGCCGGCTGCAGCAATATCGTCAAAGCGCTTGCGATCAATCCCGGCGGACTGAAATGGAATTCGCTCGGCCAGCTCGCCGATTATTTTGCGCAGAACGCGCAGCTTTACCTTTATCAGTTTCTATTCTGGCTCGTTTTGTTTGGGGCGACGACCGCGATTATGGGCGTGAAACTCAAGGAGTTCGTGCCCGCCTTTATTTTCCTTTATGTCGGGTCGCTGATCATGTTCGCGATCGCCGGGTGGGCCAACGCCGCGCAATTCAACCTCGAGGCGCCGCTGGTCGCACTCATTCTCGGGCTGATTATCGCCAATGTGTTCCGGCTGCCGGCGTGGATGGATAGCGCGTTCCGGGTGGAATACTACATCAAGACCGGCATCGTTTTGCTTGGCGCCACTTTCCCGATAACGCTTGTGCTCACCGCAGGTCCGGTCGCAATCGTCCAGGCCACTATCATCTCGCTCGTGACTTGCCTTGTTATCTATTTCGTCGGCACGCGCCTCTTCGGCCTGGAAAAGCCGCTGGCCGCGGTGATAGGCGTCGGCGGCGCGGTCTGCGGCGTGTCGGCCTCGATGGCGATCGCCGCTTCGGTGAATGCCAAGAAGGATCATCTCTACACGTCGATAACGCTCGTCGTTGGGTGGGCGCTGATCATGATCCTGGTACTGCCCTTTGTGTCGCGGGCGCTCGGCTTGCCCGCCGGCGTCGCCGGAGCATGGATCGGCACTTCCGAGTTCGCGGACGCCGCCGGCTTCGCCGCGGCCACTACCTACGGCAAAATGGTCGGCAACGAAGATGCGGCGATCAAATCGTTCACGCTGATGAAAGTGATCGGCCGTGACCTGTGGATCGGCGTCTGGTCGGTCGTATTCGCCGGGATCGCGACCTTCGTATGGGAAAAAGGGCAAAGCGGACGCGTGCCGGACGCGCGCGAAATCTGGTGGCGCTTCCCGAAATTTGTCGTCGGCTTTTTTGCCGCCTCGATCCTGATGAGCGCCTTTACCAGCGGTTTCAATGCCCCCGATTTCAACACTGCGGTGCGGCCCAATGTCATTGCGCCGCTGGTGTCATTGCGGACCTGGACCTTCATCTTCTGCTTTCTCTCGATCGGCCTGACGACGCGGTTCCGCGATTTGCACATCGTCGGCTGGAAAGCGTTTTGGACGTTCAGCATTGGCGTCGCTGTCAATGTCGTCCTCGGTTACGTCTTGTCGGTGATCGTCTTTGGCGACTATTGGGCCGGCATCCACTAGAGCATGATCCCGAAAAGTGGATACCGGTTCTCGGAAAAGATCATGCTCAAACAACAAGCTAAAGCGAAATCGCAATTCAACCTAATCCCATTTCGCTTTAGCGCCGCCGCGAGCGGTGTGACACGCTGCGCGGCGTGCCGGTTCTTTACCGGCGCGCCGGCGGCGCTCGAGCGAGCGATTCCCGGTCTCAATATTCTCAGTTCCGCTTTCGGCTCGGTGCGCGCCGATACCGGGCTGTGCGAGCGGCATGGCGTTTTCACAACCGCCCGCGGCGCGTTCTGTCCGCAATTTGAAGATGGTGGAGGCTGAGCTGTGTCCAGCGCCTAGCCCAGCGTCACTTCAGAAAATCCTGGATGAGTTTAATGGTCGCGGCGGGATTTTCCTCCATAACCCAGTGCCCAGAATTGGGCACCACGGCCGTTTGCACATTGCTCGCCGCGGCGCGCATCACCGTCCCCATCATCGGCCCGAACGATTTCTCGCCGCCAATCGCGAGCACCGGCATGGTCAGCATGCCCTTGGCGACGAACGCCTTGTTGTCGGCGGCATCCTGGTCGAAGGCCTTGAACTGCGCGAAGCCGGCGTGCATCGCGCCCGCCGCGGCGTAAAGCTTGGCGTAGTGCTTGCGTGAGGCCTCGTCGAATTTCTTGGGATCGGCTGAAAATTCGTTCCAGAACCGATCGAGATAGATGCGCTCGCGGCCTTTCACCAGCCGTTCGGCATCCGGCCCATAGAACGAGAAGTGCCAGAGTGCATGGCTGCGAACGATGTCGTCCCACGGACCTATGCCAGGTAGCGGCGCGTCGATGACGACGAATTTCTTCACCCGTTCCGGGTGCTGCGCGGCAAACGCGTAGCCAACCATGTTGCCGATGTCGTGGGTAACGAGATCGACCTTATCGACCTTGAGCGAATCGAGCACGCCAGCGATGTCTTCGGCTTGGGTCTTTTTGTCATAACCGCCGGCCGGCCGCGAGGAGAGCCCAAGCCCGCGCAAGTCCGGCACGATGACAAAATGATCGCGCACCAACTCGGCGGCAAGCGGCGCCCACATGTCGCCGGTTTCACCGAAGCCGTGCAGCAAGACGACAGCAGGGCCGGCGCCGCCGACACGCACATAGATCTGCGTGCCGTTGGTGATGACGTTCTCGGTGCCGAAGCTCGCCGGAAACGGTTGGATGGCGGCAACCGCGGACGCGCTCAGGAACAGGCCGACAGACACGGCGGCAGCGAAGTTTCGCATCATGACGCTCCCCTCGAAATTCGCCCGGCGCGGCGACCCCTTTGCAGCGGAAGCTTAAGGCCTCAGCACGATCTTGGCCGCCGCGGTGCGGCCGGCGTCGATATCCTGGAACGCCCGCGGCCCCTCGGCGAGCGGGCGCTCTTCGATCCAGTCGAGCGGCCCAAGCCGGCCGGCGGCGATGGCATCGAGCGTTTGGCGGAATTCCAGCGGCGTGTAGCAATAGGTGCCGGCGACGATGATTTCCTGCAGCGTGATCTTGCGGACGTCGAAACCTTCCGAACCCGGCAACAGGCCAACGTGAATGATCACGCCGCCCGGTTTGACCAAGCGACTGGCGGCGACCCGCGTTGCCACGGCGCCGACTGCGTCGATGACGAGGTCCATCGACAATTTTGCCGGCTCGCCGGGGGCATCGGGCGCATAGTATTGGAATGGCCCAGCGCGCGCGGCGGTCTGCCGACGCGCGGCATTCGGCTCGCCGATGTGAATGTCAGCGGCGCCTTGCATCGCCAAGACCAAGGCGCAGGCGATCCCGATGCCGCCGCCGCCGAGCACCAGGCAGCGGCTCGCCGCGAGCGAGCGGGCCAGCAGGCGCGCGCCCAAATTGACCGCGTGGTAGGCGACCGCGAGCGGCTCGGTCAGCGCCGCCTTGGTGCTGTCGAGTCCTTCGGGAATCGTAACGACATTGGCCTCCGGCACGCGCACCAGTTCAGCAAAAGCGCCGGCCCGCGGCGGCACTGAGAGCAATTGCCGCGACGGACACAGATGCGGCCGGCCTTCCAGACACCAGTCGCAAACACCGCAAGGAACAAGCGGGTTGACCGCGACGCGCGCGCCACGACCGGGTCCGCTGACGACTAGCCCTGCTGCCTCATGCCCGAGCACGAATGGCGGCGGACGCCGCGAATCGTGGCCGTGATAGGCGTGCATATCGGAGCCGCAGATCCCGACCGCCTCGACGCGCACCAGCACCTCGTCGTTGCCGGGCGTCGGTTCCGGTTCCTCCCTGCACAACAGAACGTTCGGCTCGGTATAGACCAGCGCTTTCATGGGTCCACTTTACTGAGATGCGATATCGCCGCGATCTTAGCAGAGGAGAACGAGAGCACGAAGCGCGCGGCCAAAACAAAGATTTCGCCGCCGCGAGCGATCGCCCTGCCCTGCCGTCGCAAAATGCGTTCCATGCGGTTAGAGTGACGCCCACAAGATCGCCACGATAGAGAGCCATGAACGATCGGCCCCATTCATCGTCGCCGAAAATCACCGAAATGCGCGTTGTGCCGGTGGCCGGGCACGACGACATGTTGCTCAATCTTTCCGGCGCGCATGCGCCGTTTTTCACGCGCAATATCGTCATTCTTCGCGACAATGCCGGCCGCACCGGCGTTGGCGAAGTGCCCGGCGGCGAGCAGATACGACGCACATTGGAGGACGCCAAACCGCAGGTCATCGGCCAGCCGATCGGAACTTATAACGACATTCTCAATCAGATGCGCAACCGCTTCGCCGACCGCGATACCGGCGGCCGCGGATTGCAGACGTTCGATCAGCGCGTCGCCATCCACGCCGTGACCGCGGTCGAGGCGGCGCTGCTGGATCTGTTAGGGCAATTTCTGGATGTGCCGGTCGCGGCGCTGCTGGGCGAAGGGCAACAGCGCAGCGCGGTCAAGATGCTCGGTTATCTGTTTTTTGTCGGCGACCGCAACAAGACCAACCTGCCCTACCGCGCCGAGCCGAACGCGAACGTCGATTGGTTTCGCCTGCGCCACGACGAGACGTTGACGACGAAGGCGATTCTGCGTCTCGCCGAGGCGGCATATGCGCACTATGGCTTCGAAGATTTCAAGCTTAAGGGCGGCGTACTGTCCGGCGAGCAGGAAATTGAAATCGTCACCGCGCTGGCCGAGCGTTTTCCGCAAGCGCGCATCACGCTCGACCCAAACGGCGCCTGGTCACTCGAAGAGGCGATTCGGCTCTGTAGCGGCATGCATGGCGTGCTCGCTTATGCCGAAGACCCATGCGGCGCCGAGCAAGGATATTCGGGCCGCGAAGTCATGGCCGAATTCCGGCGCGCAACCGGTCTGCCGACCGCGACCAATATGGTGGCGACCGACTGGCGGCAAATGCGCCATGCCATCCTCTTGCAATCGGTCGACATCCCGCTGGCCGACCCGCATTTCTGGACCATGCAGGGCGCGGTGCGGGTGGCGCAGATGTGCCGCGATTGGGACCTGACCTGGGGATCGCATTCCAACAACCACTTCGACATTTCGCTGGCGATGTTCTGGCATGTGGCCGCGGCGGCGCCGGGCCGGGTCACCGCGATCGACACGCACTGGATTTGGCAGGACGGCCAGCGCTTGACCAAGGAGCCGCTTGCGATCCGCGGCGGCATGGTGGCGTTGCCGGAGCGGCCCGGACTCGGCATCGAGATCGATCTTGAGCAAATCGAGCGCGCGCACGCGCTCTACAAAGCGCACGGTCTCGGCGCGCGCGACGACGCAATCGCGATGCAATACCTTATTCCCGGCTGGACCTTCGACAACAAGAAGCCTTGTCTCGTGCGCTGACCGCGCCAGCGCGGCAGCGCGGCAGGAGCCTGCCGGGTTCGCGGACCGGAAGTCCGCAGCCTGCGAGTTCGCCAACGACGACTTTCAATTGGCGGTTTTTGACACGCAATTTGCGACCGGACTCCCGGCTCCCTTGGGCATCGCCATAAAAACAAATCCCGAATTGTTTGAAGAATTGGCCTTTGCCCCGGCGGGAGCGCCGGCTCCTGTGTACATGTCGATGTGGGCGCCTTTGATTCGACCGCCGATGTCTTGCGCGACCGCCATCGAAGAGACGGTTTTACACGCGCTCGCCGCGGGCACGTTCAGCAAGGTGACGGTGCCGGTGGGAATTGAAGTTGGATCCGTAGCGATCGAGGCGTTCGGCGTAAGCACGATATGGTCCACGCCTTCGTAACCGACCCCCGGTCGGTAAAAGACAGTTGATGGATTGTAATGGACGGTGTCCCGATAGCCCTCATCGGGATGCGTGGCGTAGTAAGCGCCCAGAGAACCATTTATTTTTTTATTCTCGCACTTGAGAACGTCGCCGATCAGGTTATTGGGCCTACCGTTCGTTCCGGCGAAATTCAAAAGCACGCTTTCTGTGGAACCGTCCTTCTGTCTCAAGTTCACGCTTCCGGCGCCTTCCAGCATAAAACTGGAAACCTCGTAAAGACTTCGGAAATACGCGATCTTTCGAATTTTCCCGGCTAAGGCGCCCCGAGCCAACTGCTCACGGGTGGGGAGCGCGGAGAAGGTGCCGTCTTTATTGTCAATGCACCAATGGATTGGAACTTTGGTGACCTCGTCGACCCCGCAGCCCTGCCCCAACT
The DNA here is from genome assembly GCA_036272395.1 of Xanthobacteraceae bacterium. Classification (GTDB taxonomy): domain Bacteria; phylum Pseudomonadota; class Alphaproteobacteria; order Rhizobiales; family Xanthobacteraceae; genus BOG-931. The sequence goes on along the minus strand of DATAYT010000055.1, from coordinate 9,242 downwards.
CCGGCTTGGGATTTTCGAAATATGTCAGACCCTCGGGCGCCGCGTAGATCGGATACCGGTATACATCCGACGGCTCAGCGGAGGCGTCAACCGCCGTTGGACTAAAGTACCCGGTAAACCGCGTCGTTCCCGATCTCCCGTCGTTACCCTGGCGGCCATTGCTCTTGTACCAGTCAAACTCCCGCGCTGCCTGGTTCACGAAGGTGACGTAATCCATGTTCGGCAGATTCGCGATTTTCAGCATTTCCGCATTGGCGTTCAGGCAATAATCCTCATTTTTCACCATTCGGCAGCCGAACTGGAACGTTTGGGCCTTTTGCTCGGCCGATTTTCTTTCGCAATTTGCGATTTGATTCTTTAGAGCGCTTTTGATTTCCGTCAGATTCCCAGCCAGACAACGAAGGGGAAGATCTTGCGGAGGACTTTGAACAGGACGTGACGTCACAGGGAGCGCGGGGGCGATTTTTCCGGCGACGTTCAATTGAACCAGATCCAGGCAGCGCTGCACGGGGTCATGACCGCTCGCCGCCGGCGCCGGTGCGGCCTTGGGATAGGCCAACTCTCCCTGGTACGGAAAGGCCCCAAAGACGCTCAGTAAGACGGCGCCAAAGATTTTTTTCATCGACGATTATCCAGATATCCGAAAACCATCATATTCACTCCTTTTTGGCCTGGCGATGAAATGGCGATGCAATACCTTATTCCGGGCTGGATCTTCGATAATAAGAAGCCTTGTCTCGTGCGCTGATCGACACGGCGGCAGGAGCGAGCGATGGCCGATGCAGTGCGAAGCCGCGCCGCGACGGATGACAAAGCCCATCCGCATCGCATCGTTATCGTCGGCGGCGGCGCCGGCGGGCTCGAGCTTGCCACCCGGCTTGGCGACAAGCTTGGCCGCCGCGGCCAAGCTGAAATCACCTTGATCGACAAAGCGCGCGCCCATTTGTGGAAGCCGCTGTTGCACGAGATTGCCGCCGGCAGCATGGATCTCGGCCACCACGAGCTCGACTATCTGGCGCAGGCCCACTGGCATCACTTCCGCTATCGCACCGGAGAAATGATCGGGCTCGACCGCACCCGGCGCGAAGTACTGGTCGGGCCGGTCGTCGAGGAGAACGGCACCGAAGTGACGCCGGCCCGAGCTTATCCCTACGACACGCTGGTCTTGGCGGTCGGCAGTCTGACCAATGATTTCGGCACGCCCGGCGTTGCGGAGCACGCGATCTGCCTGGAGACACCCGAGCAGGCCGCGCGATTCCACCGCCGCCTGGTCAATGCATGCCTGCGGGCCCAGAATCAGCATGAACCGCTGCGGCCGGGTCAGCTTCAGGTCGCGATCATCGGCGCCGGCGCCACCGGAGTGGAACTCGCCGCCGAACTGCACAAGTCGACGCGGGAGCTCGTGGCCTTCGGGCTCGACCGCATCGATCCCGATCGCGACATCACGCTGGACCTCATCGAGGCCGCCGATCGGATTCTGCCGGCCTTGCCGGTCCGCATCGCCGCAGCCGCGACCGATCTGCTTACCGGACTCGGAGTGAAAGTTTACACCTCGGCGCAGGTAGCCGCCGTCGTGCCGAATGGCGTCGAGCTTGCCGACGGACGCATCATCAATGCGGAGCTTGTGGTCTGGGCGGCCGGCGTCAAGGCGCCGGCGTTTCTTGAAAACCTCGACGGCCTCGAAACCAACGCGATGAATCAGCTCGTCGTGCGGCAGACACTGCAGACCACGCGCGACGACGACATTTTCGCAATCGGCGATTGCGCCGCTTGTCCTTGGCCGGAACGCAATGCCATCGTGCCGCCGCGCGCCCAGGCCGCGCATCAAAAGTCGACGCATCTGGCAAAACAGCTGCCGCGCAAACTCGCGGGGCAGCCGCTGGCGCCCTGGCACTATCGCGACTTCGGTTCATTGGTATCGCTCGGCGAGTACAGCACCGTCGGCAGCCTGATGGGCAAACTGGTTGGCCGGAATTTGTTCGTCGAAGGTTATTTTGCGCGGTTGATGTATGTGTCACTCTACAAAATGCACGAATACGCGCTGCACGGCTTTATCAAGGTCGCGCTCGATACCGCGGTGCGACTGATCAACCGGCGCACCGAGCCACAGGTGAAACTGCACTGACGAAGGGCTTAGCCGTCACGTGAGCTGCCATGAGCAAAAGAACGCCCCGCCAAAGCGAATTGGCGGGGCGAATTTCCGATCACGCGAGCTTCACGCGACCATCTTTAATTCCTTGCTGGCCCGGAACGCGACTTTCTTGCCGGCCTTGATCTGGATCGGCTCGCCGGTTGCAGGGTTGCGCCCCATGCGCGCGGCCCGGTGCCTCACTTGCAGGATGCCGAGGCCGGCGATCCGGATGCGCTCGCCTTTTTTCAGGTGCCGCGTGATCAAACCGATCAGTTCGTGCAGGAGTTCTTGTCCGGCGCGTTTGGACATGTCGTGTTCTTTGGCTAAACTCGCCGCAAGGTGTTTAAGCGTCACTGAGCGACTGGATTTGGCTGCCATAGGTTGCCTCCAAAGGTGCCTGCCTCCAAAGAAGTGCGTCAATCGGCGCGTTAGTCGGAGTCAAACAACTTTATCTGATTCGCGGCGTCTTGGCGTTATTTGTTGGGGTCGTTCTTCGACCTGAACCCATCGACGCCCGCACGGTTTATGCCCTAAATATCGACATTTCCGGCGGCAACCCTTTGCCCAAGCCCGGTTCCAGAACCGCGCGCTGGACGCGCACTACTTGAAGTCGACGAGCCAACCGCTTGGCCTGCGAAGGCAGACATTCGCGAACATGGTTGGCATGTCCGCGGCGCGCCAACAGCAGACATTCCGATGGCGGCGCTCTGGCCGGTTAATCACAAGGTTGAGGAGAATTGCGGGAGCAAGGCGGACGGTTGATCATCCCAGGAACGTCGAGAAACTTACGCCAATCTGATCGTTCGCCCTCCAAGTGACTTTCGCGGGATGGCACATGCCATTTCGATCGATTCGCAAATCAAACCGCTCCGGGATGCCGATAGGGCTGGCGACAACCAAGCGCGCGCCGTGGGGAGACAGGTCGCGCACGATGCAATCGATCACCGACGAATTGTTGTTGAAAACAATCTTTGCCCCGTTCAACCGCCTCTGACGCGGACTAGCGCGGCGTTCGTCGCACACGCTTGGCTCATGGCATCAACCCGTGCCGTTGGCTCAGTTGTCATTGCGAGCCGAGAAAAACTCTGATTTTCGCTCAATATTGGATCGCCGCTCGATAAAGTCTAAGCGGCGGCGTTCCAACCAGAGGCCGCGGCAGCTTTTCCCGCTTCCGTCAGCAACAGTCCCTTCGGGGTGACTTTCAGCCAGTTTTGTTCCGCGGCGTAATTGAGACCGGAGAGCAGTCGCAGGTCATCGAACCCATTTTGCGTCATTAATTCGAGAACCCAAGCGCTACTCATCGCCCCTTCGGAAGGTGCCTCCGTGGAGACGAACAGTGCTAAAAGTTGTATAGCGTTGTTGCGCCGATAGTCTTCCATCTGGGGTGTCATTTCGTTGCTGAAACAGTTAGTGAAATTGAATCTATTCAGGACTTTAATTTGTATCAACTCAGCCAAACGGACTAGGCCGCCACTAGGCCGAATGGCCTACTGACGCGTGCGGCCCAGCCTTATTTGAATGCAATTAATCTTGCAGTCGACGAGCTCAATCGCGCCTCAATGCGCTCACGGCTCGGTTTGTTGGCGGATTTGTTCTACGCAATTTTTCGAAGATGGCCTGGCAGGCGAAGCACCTCTGCCATAGCTGCGATTTTGTCTGTAAGGGCCAAGTGTTCCAGCCCGCGCATCAAGTGGTCTCCCACAATGACCAGCAAACGACGGTCGTCGCGGCCAAGATCTTCCGTACAGATCGCTCGACCCGCGCGCCACATCGCACTGTTTCTGTCCTCGGGACCTTCGCCGAAAATAGCCGGCGCTTCGGCAAGTTGCCCTGTCAGACGATCGAATTGATCCAATACAAACTTCTCTGTTTGTGCTGCCGGGCCTGTAAAGGTTTTCGCATATACCGGCTTGACCACGTTTCCAAATATGAAATCGAAGACCATGTCTCTCATTATCTGGGTATCCATAGGGATAAAAAATCGATCGAGAGCATGCATAAAGAAGCTGAACGCACCCAGGGCGAGCTTGGCTTGATCGATTTCATCAAAATTCTTGTCGCCGAGTCTCCTTCTTGGAATCGACTCATACGCGCTCTTAACATCCCGAGCGAATTTGAAAGTTGCATTGACAATCTGCGCTGTCAGTTCAGCAATATGTTCCGCGAATTTCTCCGTCGTTTTGTCGTCGCGAAGCGCGGTCTTGACCTGGCTGTCCAAGGCTGGATTGGACATGGTGCTTTTTCCTATTGACGCGAACGATAGCGGCGAATGGTTAATAGGCCTTGAGCAAATTTCAGCTCTCGTGCGAACCGTCCAACTCAAGGCTAAAAAGAGATCAAAAAAACGAAAAATTTTAAGGATCGCAGGCAGCAATGCTGCCAGTACCGTGAAAATGGAAACAGCCGCTGCTCGCTTAAGCTCGATCTTCGGCGACCGATAAACCGAGCGACTGCGCACAATAAGGCGTGCGCCAAATTTTGCGACATCGTCCGAGTTGGACTAGACTCAATCCGATATAAAAAGAGGGCAGGCCTGCGTAACAAGCGATGACAATGCGCTCCGCAATTTTGCTCGGTTGCCTGCTCATAGTTTCCCCCTTGCACGCGCAGAGCTATCCCTATTGCGCGCAATATTCAGATGGCTCGTCTCTCGATTGTAGTTTCTCGACCCTGTCGATGTGTCACCAGTCGGTGAGCGGCGTCGGCGGGATCTGCATCCTCAATCCCCGCGGACCTGGCGCTTTGGCTACGGGCGCCGGACCGCCGCCTTTCAACGCGGCCGACGTGCCGCCGCCCCCGATCCAGCAGCAATTTTCGGGCCCGGTTGCGCTTCCTGGCGCGCCGCGCCAATGCAATCCCGTCGTCGATGGCACCTATTGCGCAACGGCTGGCGGCGCCGCATCGCAATCCATCGCGCCGATCCAGAGCCTTTCCAGCGATCTTGCAATAGGCACCGATCCGCCCGCAACGCTTGGCGCGATCACCTTCAACAGTGACGGCACAAATTGCATAGCGCTGTTCCGGCGCATGAGTTGCGGGGGATCTTGATGCAGATCAACGGCAAGATTGGAGTCAATGTTTTGTTGCGGGCGGTGGTGATTTTTGTCGCCGCGAGTCCGGTCGGCGCCTGGGCGCAGGACGCCAACGGCCGCACCGTCGAACAATATAGCTGCAAGGACGTGATGCGTGAGCACGGCAACAACCGTGACGTCACCATCGCGTTTCTCCATGGTTATCTGTTGGGAAAATCAGGCCGCTCGACATTCAATATCGAGGATTTGCATAAGCAGACGAGCGCGTTCATCGAATATTGTCTCGATAATCCCGGCGAGCGTGCTGTCGATGCGATGGCAAAGATAAAGGGTTAAGGCAGACCTTATGCCCTGCCGGCGGCCGCGCGTGCCGTCAAGACATTCCCATTGAAAATAGCCAGGCGCCTCCCGCGACGAACACGATACCAGCGAGACACGCGATCAGGCGGCCCATGGACGTGACCCGCTCCAAAAAGGCGAGCAGCGCGAGGAGGACAATCCAAAGCACGTTCATGACGCCGCCTACGAGCAACAGCGCCATCAATGCCCAGCAGCAGCCCACACAATAAGCGCCGTGGCGAAAACCGAGTACGACGCAGCCCGGTGCGTCGCGGCGATAGCCGCCATGACGCATGACGAACTCAAATGGCCTCTGGCATTCGGCGAGGCATAGGTCATTCAGTCGGGTCCATTGATAGAGACCGGCCGCAACGAAGACGAGCCCGCCGAGGACGTTGTCCGTGGTTGCCATGGTGAAATCGAGCAAGGCAGTCCGCTCGAGTGCCCATTGCACCGATGTGGCGAACAACGCGAAAGCGATCCAAACCAGGAAATAGCCAATCGCAAACCAAACGGTTGCACTGAGCAGCCTGCCCTGCGCCTCGGTTTGCCGGCCGACGCGGGCATACATGAGAAACATCGGCGCCGCCGAGGGCGTCATCATGCCGACCATCATCACGGTCCACATAGCGAAGACGAAGCCGAACTCCATCGCCCGCCACGGCATATCCGTCGGCATCATCAGCCCCATGCCCGACGGGATCATCCGCAAGCCGGTCATGTCCATGCCGCCCATCTCCATGTCCGCGGAGAGCCAAAACAAGTAGCTCCAGACTAAAGCGGTGACTAAGGCGATCGCGAGCACGATGACGGCGCGGTCGCGCCGGCGCACGGCCGCGTCGGTGGGTACAGGATGGACAATCTCGCAACCGACACCCGAATCCCGAAGGTTTTGTGCAATAAGGGTCGCTGTCAGACGGCTACCATCGCCGGCCGCTGACGGTTCATCGCCATCGGACACGGTCGCTTGTAGAGGCTGGACACAGCCTTCGAGCGGGCCCCTGCTCTCGTCTGCCATGCGCGGATACTCACGGAGTGCTGTTACTTTACAATGAACGGCGAAAAATTGCCGATAAAATCTCTGTGGCGATAGGACGCCACTCACGTTTTACTGCTGCATCGGTCAATTTGTTTGCGGACGCTGGCGCAATTCGCTTGCGGCGGCCAAGCATTGGATCAGCGATGATTCGTCGAAAGGTTTGCTCAGGAAGCCGAGCGCTCCACCCTCGAGCGCGCGGTTTCTATGTTTTTCATTCGGAAAGGCGGTAATCAAAATTATGGGGATGCGACATCCCTGCGATCGCAACGCTTCCTGCAGTTCAAGACCGTTTAGTCCGGGCATTTGCAGGTCGGTGATCAGGCATGCCGTTTCCGCGATCAGACCGGACTCAAGGAAATGCTCCGCGGAGACGAAGGTGCGAGCTTTATAGCCCAGAGACTCAACGAGCTCCTTTATGCCATCCCTGGCCAGCGCGTCATCGTCGACGATCGAGATCAAGGTGTGGTCTTCAGACATTGCTGGCTAGCGTGCATGCCCAAGCTTTCGTCGCGACGCGGCTTCCTGCGCCGAACGAGGCGGTTCACTCAGAACAAAAATGTGATGCTGACAACCAGAATGCTGGCGGCTGCAATTATCAGAATTTCAGAGCCGTTAAAGCTTCTAATAACGTGCAACATGGGCACCCTCACGGTGCCCCGAACACCCTAAATAGAAACTATTGAGCTATCAGCCTTGTGAATTTGATCTGGATCAAAAACCATCCAGCCGTGTACTAACAGTACGCTTTGGTTCACAACCAGACATTTAGCAGAGATCGGAACTCTACCTTCGGCGCTGCACCGCCGGCGGATTCGCGTTATGCAGGACTGATCACAACTTCGTAAATTAACCAACGTTCACAATCCGGACCGTCTGGAGCGATGTAAAATCGGGGCCGCTCTCCCCCCACAAGAGAGCGCGGCCCCGACCAAGTCCTCATCCCCCGAACACCCCGACGAGGTTGGGGCCGACATTATCGAAAATAAATTATGGCCCGCGCTGGGCAACAAATTGGCATCGCGAATTTTTTTCTGAAGTTGCGGCAAGCGACATACGACCGGTCATTGAAGAGCGCGCGACCGTGATGCCCGCCTTAGGCCAGAAGCAGATGTTGAAGGCGCCGACCCGCCGATGTGTGCGCCGGGATTATCGCACCACCTGCGTCTGACCAATTCGCGGCAGGCTGCCCGCTCTTGCCTTCACGGCCGCCGAAACCGCTCCGCCACAAACGGTTCATCTCGCGTTCATGTCGCCGAGGCCATTGTTCTTCACGAGGGGTAATTTGGAGGTAGAGAGCCATGGCGAAGAAAAAGAACAAGAAGAACTCGAAAGCGAAGACCTGAAGCGCGCAAGCCTTTGAGGCAACGCTATTAAGAAGGTCTAATCATGCTTTAGCGGCTGAACGAAGTTCAGCCGCTTTTGCTTTAGAGGAGCCGATTTGTTGCTGGCGCAATCCGTCGCGCCTCTCGCTTTCGCCGGGTCACGAAAGACGCCGATCGCGGGCATGCGCGATGAGCCAAGCCATGATCTCGGCGCTTTGCTCGATCGAGCCGAGGCGTCCTGAGCGCCCGTCGTGACCGGCGGCCATATCGGTCTTGAGCAAGAGTTCGTGTGTATCGGTCTTGTTCGCCCGCAGCTTTGCGACCCACTTTGCAGGTTCGGCATAGCTCACCTGGCTGTCGTGGAATGCCGCAGTGATGAACATTGCCGGATAGTTCTTTGACGCAACATTGTCGTAAGGTGAATAAGACAGCATGTAATCGTATTCGCGCTTCACAGCCGGATTGCCCCATTCATCGTACTCGAGCGTCGTGAGCGGGACCGAGGCGTCGGACATCGTCGTAACAACATCGACGAAGGGCACTTCCGCGACGATGCCGGCGTAAAGATCGGGACGCAGATTGGCGATTGCGCCCATGAGCAGGCCGCCGGCGTGCAGGGCCTGCCGGTGCACGTCCGCGGTGGCAGCCTCGGGGCTGTCGAGGAACGCGGTGCCCAGGGCGGCGGCCGATGCCCCGGCGCACAGCGCGGCCGCGACGCCGCCGCCGGTGGCTATCCCGCCCGTCGCCACGAGCGGGAGATCCACCTGGGCCGCGACGATCTGCAGCAACGCCAGCAGGCCGACCGCGGCTCCGGGCTCGTCGTCGACGCCGCCGCGGTGCCCGCCCGCCTCGGCGCCTTGCACGACCAGGACGTCCGCGCCCCGCGCGGCCGCCGTGCTCGCCTCGGCCGCGGTGCCGACGGTCACCCACACCTCACTGCCGGCCTCGCGCAGCCGCGCGACGATGCCGGGGTCGGGCAGCCCGAACGTGAACGACACGACCGGCACCGGCTCCGCGAGCAACACCGCTAGCTTCGCGTCCCAGTCGTCGTCCTCGAACACCGGCCGGCCCAGGCTGACGCCGGCCTGCTCGGCGACGCCCGTCAGGGTCCGCGCGTACTGCTCGACCGCCGCCGCCGGCGCGGGTGATCCCGGCACGAACACGTTGACGCCGAACGGGCGGCCGGTGAGCCGCCGCGTGCGGTCGATGCGCTCGGCCGCGTCGGCGGCCGTGAGGTAGCCGGTGGCGAGGAAGCCCAGCCCGCCAGCCTCGCTGACCGCGGCTGCGAGCTCCGGCGTCGAGGGGCCGCCGGCCAGCGGCGCCAGGACGATCGGCACACGGCAGCTGTCAAGGATCATGTCACACTGCTCATCGGTCAG
>DATAYT010000054.1:0-28204 GCA_036272395.1 Xanthobacteraceae bacterium | reverse complement strand
TCCCGGCCATCTCGATCAAATAGGCACCGCGGTGCGGGTTAATTGGGATTGCCGGATCGAGTCCGGCAATGACGGATAGAGAGACAGGACAATGAACGGCCAGAACATCCGCATCCGGCTCAAGGCGTTCGACCATCGCATTCTCGATGCGTCGACGCGCGAAATCGTCAACACGGCCAAGCGCACCGGCGCGCAGGTCCGCGGGCCGATTCCGCTGCCAACCAAGATCGAGAAATTCACCGTCAACCGCTCGCCGCATGTCGACAAGAAAAGCCGCGAGCAGTTCGAAATGCGCACGCATAAGCGCCTCCTCGACATCGTCGATCCGACGCCGCAGACGGTCGATGCCTTGATGAAGCTCGACCTCGCCGCCGGCGTCGACGTCGAGATCAAGCTTTAAGGGCCTCGGAGAATAACAATGCGTTCCGGAGTGCTCGCACAGAAGATCGGAATGACCCGGCTGTTCACCGAGACCGGCGAACACGTGCCGGTGACGGTGTTGCGCCTCGGCAATTGCCAGGTTGTCGGCCATCGCACCAAGGACAAGAACGGCTATGTCGCGCTGCAGCTTGGCGCGGGCTTACGCAAGGTGCAGAGCATGACCAAGGCCGACCGCGGTCATTTCGCCGTCGCCAAGGTCGAGCCGAAACGCAAACTTGCCGAATTCCGGGTCGATGAAGACGCCTTGATCCCGATCGGCGCCGAAATCACCGCCGACCATTTCGTGGTCGGGCAGTATGTGGATGTCACCGGCACCTCCACCGGGAAGGGCTGGGCCGGCCCGATGAAGCGCTGGAATTTCGCCGGGCTGCGCGCCAGCCATGGCGTTTCGATCTCGCATCGCTCGCATGGTTCGACCGGCGGCCGTCAGGACCCCGGCAAGACCTTTAAGAACAAGAAAATGGCCGGTCACCTCGGCGTCGATCGCGTGACCACGCTGAATTTGAAAGTGCGGCAGACCGACGTCGCGCGCGGATTGATTTTGGTCGAAGGCGCCGTGCCCGGCGTCAAAGGCGGCTGGATCATGGTGCGCGATGCCGTGAAGAAGACGCTGCCAAGCGGCGTGCCGAAGCCCGGCAAGTTCAAATTGGCGGATGCCGCGCCCGAGGCCAAGGCCAACGAGCAGGCGCCCGAAGCCGCCGCCAAGCCGGAAGCCGCGCCGGCGGCTCAACACGCCGCGCCGCAAGCGGCACCGGCCGCGGCTGCGCCGCAGCCAGCCGCCGCGCCGGCATCGCCAAAGACTGAAGCCAAGCCCGAAGCCAAGCCCGAAACCAAGCCCGAAACCAAGTCCGAAGCGAAGCCCGTTGCGGCCAAGGCCGAAGCCAAGCCGGCGGCGGCCAAAGGTGAGGCGAAGGGCGAGGTAAAGGGCGCCGCGAAGGGCGAAGGCAAGCCCGCCGCGGGCAAGAAGCCGAAGAAGGGCGAGTGATATGGAAGTCCAGGTCACCACGCTCGATGGCAAAAAAGCCGGTTCGGTCACGCTGTCCGACGCCATTTTCGGGCTCGAGCCGCGCGCCGACATTATTCATCGCTGCGTCGTCTGGCAGCTGGCGAAACGTCGGCGCGGCACCCATGAGGTCAAGAACCGGGCGGAGATCACGCGCACCGGCAAAAAGATGTATCGCCAGAAGGGCACCGGCTCGGCGCGCCACGGCTCGGCGCGCGTCAATCTGTTCCGCGGCGGCGGCCGCTCTTTCGGGCCGCACACACGCAGTCACGCCATCGGCCTGCCCAAGAAAGTGCGCGCGCTCGCGCTCAAGCACGCGCTGTCCGCCAAAGCCAAGGACGGCGGCATTCTGGTGATCGAGGCGCTTGCCGTGAAGGAAGCCAAGACCAAGGCGCTGCGCGGCCATTTCGACAAGCTCGGCCTGTCCAATGCCTTATTTATCGACGGCGCCGAACTCACCGCCGACGTACGCAAGGCCGCGCGCAATATTCCGAATATCGACGTGCTGCCGGTCGCTGGCATCAATGTCTACGACATCATGCGGCGCAATAAGCTCGTGCTGACGCGCGCCGCGCTCGATGCGCTGGAGGCGCGGTTCAAATGACCACCAACGATCCGCGTCATTACGACATCATCGTTGCGCCGCTCATCACCGAGAAGGCCACCAACGCGTCCGAGTTCAACAAGGTCGTGTTCAAGGTCGCCATGCACGCGACCAAGCCGCAGATCAAGGAAGCGGTCGAAAAGCTGTTCGACGTCAAGGTCAAGAGCGTCAACACGCTGCGCCGCCGCGGCAAATGGAAGACGTTCCGCGGGCGTTACGGCCGCACCTCCGATACCAAACGCGCGGTGGTGACCCTCGAAGAGGGTCAAACAATCGACGTGACCACGGGGCTGTGAGGAGCGGGCGATGGCATTGAAGAGCTACAATCCGGTCACTTCCGCGCAGCGCCAGCTGGTGCTGATCGACCGCACCGGGCTTCATCAAGGCAAAACGGTCAAGGCGCTCACCGAGGGCAAGAACTCGACCGGTGGCCGCAACAATAACGGCCACATCACTTCGCGTTATCGTGGCGGCGGCCACAAGCAGGCCTATCGCAAGATCGATTTCAAGCGCCGCAAGTTCGATGTGCCGGCCAAGGTCGAGCGGCTCGAATATGATCCGAACCGCACCGGCTTCATCGCGCTGGTCAAATATGAAGACGGCGAGCTCGCTTACATTTTGGCGCCGCAGCGGCTGTCCCCGGGCGACACCATCGTGGCCGGCGAGCATGTCGATGTGAAGCCCGGCAATGCCATGCCGGCCGCCAATATTCCGGTCGGCACCATCGTCCACAACATCGAATTGAAGATCGGCAAGGGCGGTCAGATCGCGCGCTCGGCCGGCGCCTATGCGCAGATCGTCGGCCGTGACGGCGAATATGTCATTCTGCGGCTCAATTCCGGGGAGCAGCGGATGGTGCACGGCCGCTGCATCGCCACCATCGGTGCGGTGTCGAATCCCGACAATATGAACGAGTCGATCGGCAAGGCCGGGCGTAACCGCTGGATGGGATGGCGCGGCCATGTCCGCGGCGAAGCCATGAATCCGGTCGATCATCCGCTCGGCGGGCGCACCCGCGGCGGCCGGCATCCGGTCACGCCGTGGGGCAAGCCGACCAAAGGAATGAAGACACGCAAGAACAAGCGTACGGCGAAGTTCATCATGGCGAGCCGTCACGCGCGTAAGCAGAAGTAGGAGACGGTATGGCGCGTTCGGTCTGGAAAGGTCCGTTTGTCGACGGTTATCTGCTGAAGAAGGCGGATGCCGCGCGCTCGTCCGGACGCCACGAGATGATCCGCATCTGGTCGCGGCGCTCGACGATCCTGCCGCAATTCGTCGGGCTGACCTTCGGCGTCTATAACGGGCAGAAGCACATTCCGGTGATCGTTACCGAGGAAATGGTCGGCCACAAGTTCGGCGAGTTCGCGCCGACGCGTTCGTTCTATGGCCATTCGTCGGATCGCAAAGCCAAGCGCGCCAGCGTGCCGGGTGCACCCGGCGCTCCGGCCGAAGGCGCCGCGCCGGCGGCAGCGCCGGGCGCCGCGCCGCCTGGCGGGGCATCGTGAGGCGGGGAGAGGCTCGATGAGCAAGAAAAAGCGCGATCGCGCGCTGTCCGATACCGAGGCCAAGGCGGTTGCCCGCATGCTGCGCATCAGCCCGCAGAAGCTCAATCTGTTGGCACAGCTTATTCGTGGCAAGAAGGTTTCGACCGCGCTCGCCGATCTCGAATTTTCGCGCAAGCGCATCGCGCGCGACGTACGCAAGTGTCTGGAATCGGCGATCGCCAATGCCGAGAACAACCACGATCTCGACGTCGATGATCTCGTGGTCGCCGAAGCTCATGTGGGCAAGGCGCTGGTGATCAAGCGGCACGCGGCGCGGGCCCGCGGCCGGGTCGGTGCAATTTTCAAGCCGTTCGCGAACCTCACGATCGTGGTGCGCGAAGTCGAGGCACAGGCTTAGGAAAGCGGGCGGCGAGGAGAACACGATGGGTCAGAAGGTCAATCCGGTCGGGCTTCGTCTCGGCATCAACCGCACCTGGGATTCGCGCTGGTATGCGGGCAAAGCGAGCTATGGCTCGCTGCTGCATGAGGATATGGAAATCCGCAAGGCGCTGATGGTGGAATTAAAGCAGGCCGCGGTGGCGAAGATCGTCATCGAGCGGCCGCATAAGAAATGCCGCGTCACCATCCATTCGGCGCGGCCGGGCGTGGTGATCGGCAAGAAAGGCGCCGACATCGAGAAGCTGCGCAAGAAAGTCGCGGCGCTGACCGACAGCGACGTCGTCATCAATATTGTCGAAATCCGCAAACCCGAACTCGACGCCCAGCTTGTCGCCGAATCGATCGCGCAGCAGCTCGAGCGTCGTGTCGCGTTCCGGCGGGCGATGAAGCGCGCGGTGCAATCGGCGATGCGCCTTGGCGCCGGCGGCATCCGCATCAATTGCTCGGGCCGGCTTGGCGGTGCCGAGATCGCACGCATGGAATGGTATCGCGAAGGCCGCGTGCCGTTGCACACGCTGCGCGCCGACGTCGATTACGGCGTCGCCACCGCGTTCACGACCTACGGCACCTGCGGCGTCAAAGTGTGGATCTTCAAGGGCGAGATCATGGAACACGATCCGATGGCGCAGGATAAGCGCATGGCCGAAGGCGAAGCCGGCCGGCCGCGCCGGGACGCGGCCTGATCGAGTGAATGCGATGAAAGGCGCGCGAAGGACTTAAGTCATGCTGCAACCGATGCGAACCAAATTCCGCAAGGCGCACAAAGGGCGCATCCATGGCGTCGCCAGCAGCGCCGTTGACCTTGCGTTTGGTCAATACGGGCTCAAGGCGATCGAACCGGAGCGCGTCACCGCGCGCCAGATCGAGGCGGCGCGGCGCGCGCTCACCCGCCACATGAAGCGCTCGGGGCGGGTCTGGATTCGGATGTTTCCGGACGTGCCGGTATCGAAGAAGCCGCTGGAAGTGCGCATGGGTTCGGGAAAAGGCACTCCCGAGCTTTGGGTCGCGCGGGTCAAGCCGGGCCGCATCCTGTTCGAGGTCGACGGCGTGTCGGTCGAGGTCGCCAAGGAGGCGCTAGCGCTGGCCGCCGCCAAATTGCCGGTCAAGACCCGGTTCGTCGAGCGCATCGCCGAGTAGCCGCCATGAAACCAGCCGACATCAGAGCGATGACGATCGATCAGATCGACGACGAAGTGCTCAAACTCAAGAAAGAGCACTTCAACCTGCGCTTCCAGCGCGCCAGCGGGCAACTGGAAAACACCGCCCGCGTGCGCGTGGTGCGGCGCGACATTGCGCGGCTGAAGACGATTGCGCAGTCGAAGCGTTCGGGCCCAGCCAAAACTGGGCAGAACAAGCCGGTCGCGGCCAAGCGCGCGCCCAAACGCGCGACCAAGCGCGCGACCAAGAGTTGAGGGACTAGATATGCCGAAGCGAACGCTCCAAGGCGTCGTCGTGAGCGACAAACAGAAGAAGACGCTGGTGGTGCGCGTTGAGCGCCGCTACACGCATCCGTTGTTCAAGAAGACGGTGCGTCATTCGAAGAAATACTACGCGCACGACGAGAAGAACGAATTCAAGGTCGGCGACATCGTCTGGATCGAAGAGCATCGCCCGATTTCCAAGCTCAAACGCTGGGCGGTGGTGCGGGGCGAGAAGAGGCAGGCGGCCCCATGATTCAGATGCAGACCAATCTCGATGTGGCGGACAATTCCGGCGCTCGCCGCGTCATGTGCATCAAGGTGCTTGGCGGCTCCAAGCGCAAATACGCCACCATCGGCGACGTGATCGTCGTCTCGGTGAAGGAAGCCATACCGCGCGGCCGCGTCAAAAAGGGCGATGTGATGAAGGCGGTCATCGTGCGCATCGCCAAGGACATCAAGCGTCCCGACGGCTCGATCATCCGCTTCGATCGCAATGCCGCGGTGCTGATCAATCCGCAGATGGAGCCGGTCGGCACCCGCATTTTCGGTCCGGTCCCGCGCGAGCTGCGCGCCAAGAACCACATGAAGATCATCTCGCTCGCGCCAGAGGTGCTGTGATGGCAGCAAAGATCAAGAAGGGCGACAAGGTGGTCGTAATCGCGGGCCGCGACAAAGGCCGCAGCGGCGAGGTGATCGAAATGCGCCGCGACGACGGCCGCGTGCTCGTTCGCGGCGTCAATATGGTCAAGCGCCACCAGCGCCAGACCGCGCAACAGGAAGGCGGCATTATCTCCAAGGAGGCGTCGATCCATCTGTCGAATGTGGCGCTCGCCGATCCCAAGGACGGCAAGCCGACGCGCGTCGGCTTCAAGTTTGTCGGCAAGGGCGACGACCGCAAAAAAGTGCGCTTTGCCAAGCGTTCCGGAGTTGAGATCGATGGCTGAGACCGACGACAAGCAGAACAAGCGCCAGGACAAGGCCGCGCCTCAATCGGAGCAACGGCCGGCCGGCGGCGATAAGCCGGTCAAGGCGGAAAAGGCCGACAAGCCCGAGCGCGCCGAGAAGGCCAGCAAAGGCGAGAAGAGCGACAAGGCCGCGAAAGCTACCAAGCCGGACAAGTCCGAGGCGCCGCGCGAGCCGGAGCCACGGGTGCCGGCGCGTCTGAAAGTGCAGTTCAACGAGGCGATCCGAGGCAAGCTCGCCGAGGAGCTCGGCCACAAGAACCGCTATCAGGTGCCGCGGCTCGACAAGATCGTCATCAATATGGGCATCGGCGAAGGCGTCGCCGACCGTAAAAAAGTCGACAGCGCGGCCGCCGATCTTGCCCTGATCGCCGGCCAGAAGGCCGTGGTCACCAAAGCCCGCAAGTCGATTGCGACCTACAAGCTGCGCACTGGCCAGGCGATCGGTTGCAAGGTGACGCTGCGCAAGGCGCGCATGTACGAGTTCCTCGACCGGCTCATCAATATCGCGTTGCCGCGGGTACGCGACTTCCGCGGGCTTAGTCCGAAGAGCTTCGACGGCCGCGGCAACTATACGCTCGGCATCAAGGAGCACATCGTGTTCCCGGAGATCGACTACGACAAAGCGGCCGATGTCTGGGGCATGGACATCACCGTCTGCACCACCGCGCGCAACGACGACGAGGCGCGCGCGCTGTTGCGGGCGTTCAATTTTCCGTTCCGGCAGTGAGGCATTTGGCTTCAGACGCGGGACATTAAGGAGAAGGGAATGGCGAAGAAGAGCTCAATCGAAAAGAATAATCGGCGCCGCCGCATGGCGAAGAAATATTCCGGCCGGCGCGCGCGGCTCAAAGCGATCGCGCGCGATAAGACCAAACCGGTGGAGGAGCGTTTCGCCGCCACGCTGAAGCTCGCCGAGTTGCCGCGCAACTCCTCGGCGACGCGTATTCGCAATCGCTGCGAGCTGACCGGCCGGCCGCGCGGCTTCTACCGCAAGCATAAATTGTCGCGCATCGCGCTGCGGGAGCTCGGCTCCAAGGGGCTGATCCCCGGCTTGCTGAAGTCGAGCTGGTGAGGAGGCGCGCACGATGTCCATGAATGACCCGCTCGGCGATCTCCTCTCGCGCATCCGCAACGCTCAGATGCGCAACAAGTCCAAGGTCACTTCGCCGAATTCGCGTTTGCGCGAAAGCGTCCTCGGTGTGCTCAAGAACGAAGGCTATATCCGCGGCTACACGGTGGTGGAGCGCGACGGCCGCTCGGAAATCGAAATTGAATTGAAATATTTCGATGGCGAACCGGTGATTCGCGAAATCGAGCGCATATCCAAGCCGGGCCGCCGCGTCTATACCTCGGTCAGGAACATGCCGCGTATCAATAACGGCCTCGGCGTCACGATCGTGTCTACGCCCAAGGGGGTGATGGCCGATCACGACGCGCGCGACGCCAATGTTGGCGGCGAGATCCTTTGTACGGTGTTCTGATGTCTCGTATCGGCAAAAGAGCCATTGCAGTGCCTTCCGGCGTGACTGCCAATGTCGAAGGCCAGATGGTGAAGATCAAAGGACCGAAAGGGGCGCTCCAAGTGGCGCTGCACGACGATGTCTCGGTCAAGCTCGAAAGCGGGCAGATCAAGATCGAGCCGCGCGCCGAGACCAAGCGCGCGCGCGCGCAATGGGGCACCTCGCGCACGCTGGTGAACAATCTCATCTCCGGCGTCACCAAAGGCTTCGAGCAGCGTCTTGAAATCAACGGCGTCGGCTATCGCGCCGCAGTACAGGGCAAAAACCTGCAGATCGCGCTCGGCTACAGCCATGACGTCGTCTTTCCGATCCCGGAAGGCATCACGATTGCCACGCCGCGGCCGGTCGAGATCGTCATTTCCGGCAGCGACAAGCAGAAGGTCGGGCAAGTCGCCGCCGAAATTCGCGAGTATCGGCCGCCCGAGCCCTATAAGGGCAAGGGCATCAAATATGCCGACGCGCGGATCTTCCGCAAAGAAGGCAAGAAGAAGTAACGGGGCGGCGCGATGACCAAGCTCAGTGACAGAATCGAAAGGCGGCAAGGCCGGGTGCGCGGGGTGTTGCGGCGCGCCGCCGGCGAGCGCAAGCGGCTGTCGGTGTACCGCTCTTCGAAGCATATTTACGCGCAGGTGATCGACGACGACCGCGGCATTACGCTCGCCTCGGCCTCTTCGATCGAAAAGCCGACGCGCGATGCGCTCAAGACCGGCGCCAGCGTCGATGCGGCCAAGGCGGTCGGTAAGCTGATCGCCGAACGCGCCAAGGAGAAGGGCATCACCGCCGTGGTGTTCGACCGCGGCGCCTATCTCTATCACGGCCGCGTCAAGGCGCTCGCCGAGGCCGCGCGCGAAGGCGGATTGAAATTCTGAGGACAGAGCAAAGAGATCATCTCACCCCGGTACTGGAGGTCTGAACAACATGGTATTCCAACATGGCGCGTGAACCCCGCGAACGAAGAGGCGACGAGCGCGACAGCGAGTTCGTCGACAAGCTCGTGCACATCAACCGCGTCGCCAAAGTCGTGAAAGGCGGCCGCCGGTTCGGCTTTGCCGCCCTCGTCGTGGTCGGCGATCAAAAGGGCCGCGTCGGATTCGGTCACGGCAAAGCACGCGAGGTGCCGGAGGCGATCCGCAAGGCGACCGACGCCGCCAAGCGCGGACTGACCCGTGTACCGTTGCGCGAGGGCCGTACGCTGCATCATGACGTCAACGGCCGTCATGGCGCCGGACGGGTCCATCTGCGCGCCGCGCCGCCCGGCACCGGCATCATTGCCGGCGGCCCGATGCGCGCGGTATTCGAGACGCTGGGCATGCAGGACGTGGTGGCCAAGTCGATCGGCACATCGAATCCGTACAATGTCGTGCGCGCCACTTTCGACGCGCTCAAGCGCCAGGATTCGCCGCGCTCGGTCGCTGCGCGCCGCAACGTCAAGGTTTCGACCCTGCAGGCGCGCCGCCGCGACGTCGATGCCGAAGCTCCCGCCGACTAAGTGAAGGATCATGCGATGAGCGCCGAAAAGCAAAGCGGTAAAACCGTCAAAGTCCGCCAAACCGGCAGCCCGTTGCGGCGGCATTTCAGTCAACGCCAGACGCTGGTCGGGCTCAAGCTCAACAAGATCGGCCGCGTGGCCGAACTCGTCGATACGCCGGCGACCCGCGGCATGATCGCCAAGGTCGCGCATCTGGTCGAAGTGGTGGAGAAATAGGTTATTCGTCACCCTGAGGTGCGCGCGCGTCAGCGCGGGCCTCGAAGGGTGCAATCGACATCCTTCGAGGATCGCCGCTGCGCGGCTCGCACCTTTAGGATGACGCCGAAAAGGAAGGAAGCAGAGACGATGAAGCTTCACGAACTCGCAGCGCCGGCCGGCTCGCGCAAGGTCCGCAAGCGGATCGGCCGCGGCATCGGTTCGGGCATGGGCAAGACCGGCGGCCGCGGCGGCAAGGGTCAGACCGCGCGTTCCGGCGTGCGCATCAAAGGTTTCGAGGGCGGCCAGATGCCGCTGCATCGCCGCCTGCCGAAGCGCGGTTTCAAAAACACCATGTTCGCGCGCAAGCTCAACGAGGTGAATCTCGGCCGCATCCAGGCGGCGATCGATGCCGGCACGCTCGATCCGGCGGCCAAGATCGATGCGGCCGCGCTGGTGAAAGCCGGCATCATTCGCCGCGCCAAGGACGGCATCCGGCTGCTTGGCGCCGGCGAGATCAAGGCCAAGGTCGCGTTTTCAGTCTACGGCGCGTCGAAATCCGCCATTGCCGCGGTTGAAAAGACTGGCGGCACGGTCGAAGTGCTTGCGCCAAAGCCGCAGGTGAGCGAACAGGCGGCCTGATGCCTATATAGGCCGGGGACGAGAGACGGAGCATTTGCCCGATGGTTTCCGCAGCCGAACAACTCGCAGCTAACCTCAACTTCTCGGCGCTCGTCAAAGCCGAAGAGCTCAAGAAGCGAATTTGGTTCACGCTGGGTGCGCTTCTGGTCTACCGGCTTGGCACCTACATTCCACTGCCCGGCATAGATCCGGCCGCCTGGGATCAGATTTTCCAGTCGCAGGCCGGCGGCATTTTGGGAATGTTCAACATGTTCGCCGGCGGCGGTATTCACCGCATGGCCATCTTTGCCTTGAACATCATGCCGTATATTTCCGCCTCGATCATCATTCAGCTGATGACGACGGTTTCGCCCACCCTCGAACAGCTCAAGAAAGAGGGCGAGGCTGGGCGAAAAATGATCAACCAGTACACGCGTTACCTCACCGTCGTCCTCGCCGCGTTCCAGGCCTATGGGATTGCCATCGGCCTTGAAGGCGCCGGCGCCCGCGTGGTCAGCGATCCCGGCTTGTTCTTCCGCATCTCGACCGTGATCACGCTCACCGGCGGCACGATCTTTTTGATGTGGCTTGGCGAGCAGATCACCCAGCGCGGCATCGGCAACGGCACCTCGCTGATCATCATGTCGGGCATCGTCGCACAATTGCCGTCGGCGATCGCCGGCACGCTCGAACTCGGCCGTCAGGGCGCGCTGTCGACCGGGCTGATCCTGATCGTGCTGGTGATGGCGGTCGCGGTGATCACCTTCATCGTGTTCATGGAGCGGGCGCAGCGGCGGCTGTTGATCCAATATCCCAAGCGGCAGGTCGGCAATCGCATGTTCGAGGGCCAGTCATCGCACCTGCCGCTCAAGCTCAATACTTCGGGCGTCATTCCGCCGATCTTCGCCTCCTCGCTGTTGTTGTTGCCGACCACGCTCGCCAATTTCACTTCGGGGCAAGGACCGGGATGGCTCACCGCCATCACCACGCAGCTCTCCCACGGACGGCCATTGTTCCTTCTGCTCTATGTCGGGCTGATCGTGTTCTTCGCGTTCTTCTATACCGCGATCGTGTTCAACCCGACCGAGACCGCGGACAATTTGAAGAAGCACGGCGGCTTCATTCCCGGCATCCGGCCTGGCGAGCGCACCGCCGAACATATCGACTATGTCTTGTCGCGAATAACCGTGGTCGGCGCCGCCTATCTCGCGGTGGTTTGTCTGTTTCCGGAAATGCTGATTTCCTACGCCGCGGTGCCGTTCTATTTCGGCGGCACCTCGCTCCTCATCGTGGTGAGCGTGACCATGGATACGGTGGCGCAGGTGCAGGGCTATCTGTTGGCGCACCAATATGAAGGCCTGATCAAGCGGTCGAAACTGCGGGGGCGCCGTCGATGAGATTGATCCTGCTCGGCCCGCCGGGGGCTGGCAAAGGAACACAAGCCCAGCGTCTCGCCAATAAACACAAGATTGTTCAGCTCTCCACCGGGGACATGCTGCGCGAAGCCGTCAAAAGCGCAACCCCGGTCGGCCGCAAAGTCCAGGACATCATCGCCCACGGAAAGCTCGCGCCCGACGGCGTGGTCGTCGACATTGTCGGCCAGCGCATCGCCGAGCTGGATGCGCGCAACGGCTTCATCCTCGACGGCTTCCCGCGCACGGTTCCGCAAGCGGCCGCGCTTGATCGTATCCTCAAAGGGAAGGGACTCGCGCTCGATGCCGTGATCGAACTGCGGGTCGACGAGGCGGCGCTGATCAAGCGGATCGAGAGCCGGATCGCGGAAATGAAGGCGCGGGGCGAATCCCTGCGCGAGGACGATAACGCAGCCGTCCTGCACACCAGGCTCAAGGCCTACCGGGAACAGACCGCCCCTCTGATCGTCTATTACCGGCAGCAGGGGGTCCTGCGCACGGTCAACGGCATGGCACCTATTCCGGAGGTGACCGCGGCGATCGACAAAGCTTTGACCGGCCTGGGCCACAGCGCTCACCCCGCGCACAAAAGCGAGCGGGTCAGTCACTAAAATCGGCCGGATCGGGCCAAACCCGTCAAAAAGCCGGCAAAATAGGATTAAAATCAGCCCCCGCGACCGCCTTCCGGGGGGTTGGTGAGCCGGGCAGGGACCAGGAGGGTTGGAGCGTACCGGCCTCAACGGCCGGTCTAACGCGGGCAAGCAAGTTTTGTGCAAGAAATCGCCCGCCGAGGTTGACGAAAGCGCCCGGAATCCATTAATAAGCCTCGAATATCCAGTCGGACATTGAGCAGCGATGCTGGGCCGCAAAGGCATGGCAGCCGCCGGCCGTTTACGTTTGTGGCCTTCTCAAGGTGACAATGGAACCGATGAACAGCGGCCGCCCCCGGCGTGTGGCCCGGCCGCCGCAAGGAGTAACTGACTTGGCTCGTATCGCTGGCGTCAACCTGCCGACCAACAAGCGCATCGTCATCGCGCTCCAATATATCTACGGGATCGGCGGCGCTAAGGCTCACGAAATCCTGGGAAAAGTCTCGATCCCCGAATCGCGCCGGGTGTCGCAGCTCACCGACCAGGAAGTGTTGCAGCTGCGTGAGGTGATCGACCGGGACTATGTCGTCGAGGGCGATCTTCGGCGCGAAGTCGCCATGAATATCAAGCGGCTGATGGATCTCGGCTGCTATCGGGGCTTGCGCCACCGGCGCAGCCTCCCGGTGCGCGGACAGCGCACCCATACCAACGCCCGGACCCGCAAAGGTCCGGCCAAACCAATTGCCGGCAAGAAGAAATAGCGCGTGCAACAACGACATCTGAGGCCAGCGGAGCAGCCGGCTCCGAGCCACGAAAGGGTTCAGAATGGGTAAGGAAGCCACGCGCGTCCGCCGGCGCGAACGCAAGAACATCGCCTCCGGCGTCGCGCATGTCAACGCGAGCTTCAACAATACGATGATCACGATCACCGACGTGCAGGGCAATACCATCGCCTGGTCGTCGGCGGGCACGATGGGATTCAAAGGCTCGCGCAAATCGACCCCCTATGCCGCGCAGGTCGCCGCCGAGGACGCGGCGAAAAAGGCGCAAGAGCATGGGATGCGCACCCTTGAAGTCGAGGTGGCGGGCCCGGGTTCGGGCCGGGAATCGGCGCTGCGCTCCTTGCAGGCCGCCGGTTTCACCATCACCTCGATCCGCGACGTGACCACGATTCCCCACAACGGCTGCCGTCCGCGTAAGCGGCGGCGCGTATAGGACATCCGGCCGATGGACGAAGTGCAACATCTGCCGCCGCTCGATCTTGAACCCAATTCCCCCACGGAGCGGAGTGGGGTGCGCGAGCCGATCGCGCCGCGCAACGCGACGGGTGATAACGTGACGATCCAGAAGAATTGGCAGGAACTGATCAGGCCCAATAAATTGCAGGTCAGCGCCGGCGCCGACACGCGACGGTCGGCGACGGTCGTGGCCGAACCGCTTGAACGCGGCTTCGGCGTGACGCTGGGCAACGCGCTGCGGCGCATTTTGCTCTCGTCGCTGCAAGGCGCCGCCGTGCAGTCGGTCCATATCGACGGCGTGCTGCACGAGTTTTCCTCGATCGCGGGCGTACGCGAGGATGTCACCGACATCGTGCTCAACATCAAGGACATCGCCATCAAAATGCAGGGCGACGGTCCCAAGCGCATGGTGGTGAAGAAGCAGGGACCCGGCACGGTGACCGCCGCCGACATTCAAACCGTCGGCGACATCGTGGTGCTCAATCCCGAGCTCGTTCTGTGCACGCTCGACGAGGGCGCCGAAATCCGGATGGAGTTCACGGTCAATACCGGCAAGGGCTATGTGCCGGCCGAGCGCAATCGTCCCGAGGATGCGCCGATCGGGCTCATTCCGGTCGACAGCCTCTATTCGCCGGTGCGCAAGGTTTCCTATAAAGTCGAAAACACGCGCGAGGGCCAAATCCTCGACTACGACAAGCTGACATTGTCGATCGAGACCAACGGCGCGGTCAGCCCCGAGGACGCGCTCGCTTATGCCGCGCGCATCCTCCAGGATCAGCTCAACGTGTTCGTCAATTTCGAGGAGCCCAAGCGCGAAACCGCGCACGAGGCCATCCCCGATCTTGCCTTCAATCCGGCCTTCCTCAAGAAGGTCGACGAGCTCGAACTGTCGGTGCGCTCGGCCAATTGTCTGAAGAACGACAACATCGTCTATATCGGCGATCTGGTTCAGAAAACCGAAGCGGAGATGCTGCGCACGCCGAATTTCGGCCGCAAGTCGCTCAACGAGATCAAGGAAGTGCTGGTGCAGATGGGCCTGCACCTCGGCATGGAAGTGCCGGGCTGGCCGCCCGAGAACATCGAGGAACTGGCCAAGCGCTTCGAGGATCACTACTGAACGGGAGTCGGTAATCGGCGATCAGTAGTCAGAAGTCGATCTGATTACTGATTAGCGAACACTGGTATCTGAATGCGTCACGCCAAGACCCACCGCAAATTCAATCGGCGCTCGGATCATCGCCGCGCCATGCTGGCGAATCTCGCCGCTTCGCTCATCAAGCACGAGCAGATCGTCACCACGTTGCCGAAGGCGAAGGACCTGCGTCCGGTCGTGGAAAAGCTCGTGACGCTGGGCAAGTGCGGCGGACTGCATGCGCGCCGGCAGGCGATCGCGCAAATGCGCGACCTCGCCATGGTGAAGAAGCTGTTTGAGGTGATCGGCCCCCGCTACAAGGACCGCAACGGCGGCTACACGCGCGTGCTCAAGGCCGGGTACCGCTACGGCGATTCCGCGCCGGTCGCGGTGATCGAGTTTATCGATCGTGACGTCGACGCCAAGGGGCTCGACTCCGGTCCGGTGCAGGAGCGCGTCGAGACGCAAGCGCCCGCGCCGGCCTGACCTTACGGAATGATCAGCGGCGTCGCCGCCCTGCTGCAGCCTCGGTCCGGCGCCAATAGAAGGGCGTATTGAATCGAGGGGTTCATGCCGCCGTTGCCGCGTCTTGCACTTTTCATCGCCACTGCGCTTTGCCTGTCATCGGCTGCAATGCCCGCTGCGCGCGCGCAAGGGCGGCAGGTCCCGGCTTCCGCCGGACAGCTTGAACTATCGTTCGCGCCGGTCGTCAAACGCGTCGCGCCGGCGGTGGTCAATGTCTACGCGGCGCGCGTCGTTACCAACAACAATCCGTTCCTGGCCGATCCGTTCTTCCGGCAGTTCTTCGGCGCGGTGCCGCGCGAGCAGGTCGAGCGCTCGCTCGGCTCCGGTGTGATCGTCGATCCGGGCGGGCTCGTGGTCACGAACTTTCATGTGATCGAGGGCGCGAGCCAGGTCAAAGTGGCGCTCGCGGACAAGCGCGAATTCGAGGCCGATATCGTGCTCAAGGATCAGCGCAGTGATCTCGCCGTGCTGCGCATCAAGGACGCCAAGGAAAAGTTTCCGACTCTGGAATTCGCCGATTCCGACGAACTGCAGGTCGGCGACGTGGTGCTGGCGATCGGCGATCCCTTTGGCGTCGGCCAGACAGTGACGCATGGCATCGTCTCGGCGGTGGCGCGCACCCAGGTCGGCATCAGCGATTATCAGTTCTTCATCCAGACCGACGCCGCCATCAATCCCGGTAATTCCGGCGGCGCGCTGGTCGATGTGGCAGGCCGCTTGGTGGGCATCAATTCGGCGATTTATTCGCGCTCGGGCGGCTCGCAGGGCATCGGCTTCGCCATCCCGGCCAACATGGTGCGCGTGGTCGTGGCTTCGGCCGAGGGCGGCAGCGGCGCGGTCAAGCGGCCGTGGCTCGGCGCCAAGCTTCAAACCGTGACGGCCGATATCGCCGACAGCATGGGATTACAGCGGCCGACCGGCGCGCTGGTGGCGAACGTTGTCTCCAGCGGCCCCGCGGCCAAGGCTGGACTGAAAGCCGGCGACCTGATCGTCACCATTGATGGCGCCAGTGTCGATGACCCGAACGCATTCGGTTATCGCTTCGCCACCAAGTCATTGGGCGGCACTGCGCAGCTCGGGGTTGTCCGGCAGGGCCGCTCCATGACGTTGCCGATCGCGCTACAAAGCGCTCCCGATACCCCGCGACAGGAAGTGCAGATCAAAGCCCGCTCGCCGTTCAGCGGCGCAACGGTTGCGAACCTCTCCCCGGCCTTGGCCGATGAACTGCGCCTCGACGCGCAGGCCGAGGGGGTCGTTATTACCGATGTGGCCGACGGCTCGGCTGCGCAATCGTTCGGCTTTCAAAAGGGCGACGTGCTAGTCTCGGTCAATAACGAGAAGATCAACAGGACCGCCGACCTGGAGCGCGTCACCAGCGCCGGCGGCCAGCAATGGCGGATCACCATCCAGCGTGGCGGCCAGCAGATATCGGTGATGTTCAGCGGGTGATTAAGGAAGCAAAAAAGTTGTCTTTCACCTCTCCCCTGGCGGGAGAGGTCGGCCGAGCATAGCGAGGCCGGGTGAGGGGGAATATCTTTGGTCTGAATGGATTGAACCCCTCACCCGGCTCGCGGCTTCGCCGCTCGCTACCCTCTCCCGCAAGGGGAGAGGGAAAGAAAAGTCGTCATGACGCGACCCAAATCCAAGACGCCAAATCTCTTCGCCGCCGCGGGCCTCGACCGCGCGGCGCCGCGGCCGCTCGCCGACAAGCTGCGGCCCGACAAGCTGTCCGAAGTCGTCGGCCAGGATCATCTGCTTGGCCCCGACGGCGCGCTCACCCGCATGCTCGAGACGCGCTCGCTCGGCTCCCTGATTTTCTGGGGCCCGCCCGGTACCGGCAAAACTACGGTGGCGCGGCTTCTCGCGCACGCCACCGAACTCTACTTTGAACAGATTTCGGCGATTTTTTCCGGCGTCGCCGACTTAAAGAAAGTATTCGACGCGGCGCGGCTGCGCCGCGAAACCGGGCAGGGCACGCTGTTACTCGTCGACGAGATTCACCGCTTCAATCGGGCGCAGCAGGACTCGTTTCTGCCGGTGATGGAGGACGGCACTATTGTGCTCGTTGGCGCCACCACCGAAAACCCGTCCTTTGAATTGATCGCACCGCTATTGTCGCGAGCGCGTGTATTGGTGTTCAAGCCACTCGATGCGGCGGCGATCGAGCAGCTTTTGACGCGCGCCGAGACGATCGAGGGCAAAAAACTGCCGCTCGATGCCGACGCGCGCGCTTCGCTCGTTCGTATGTCGGACGGCGACGGCCGCGCCGCGCTCACGCTCGCCGAAGAAGTCTCGCGCGCCGCGCGCGGGGCCGAGACTTTCAACGCCGCGGCGCTACAGGACATCGTGCAACGCCGCGCGCCGATCTACGATAAATCGCAGGACGGCCATTACAATCTCATCAGCGCGCTGCATAAATCGGTGCGTGGCTCCGATCCGGACGCCGCGCTTTATTATCTCTGCCGCATGCTCGATGCCGGCGAAGATCCGCTTTACCTCGCGCGCCGGATTGTGCGCATGGCGGTGGAGGACATCGGGCTCGCCGATCCCCAGGCGCTCGTCGTCGCCAATGCCGCCAAGGAGGCTTACGATTTTCTCGGCAGTCCCGAGGGCGAGCTCGCGATCGCGCAGGCGGTGATCTATATCGCGACCGCGCCGAAGTCGAACGCCACCTACGCCGCGTTCGGCGAAGCGATGCGCACGGCCAAAGAGGCCGGTTCGCTATTGCCGCCCAAGCATATCCTCAACGCGCCGACCCGGCTGATGCAACAGGAAGGCTACGGCGCCGGCTACGCCTACGATCACGATGCGCCGGACGCGTTCTCGGGGCAGGATTATTTCCCGGAAGCGCTCGGCCGCCGTCAGTTCTACGATCCGCCGGAGCGCGGCTTCGAGCGCGAGATCAGAAAGCGTCTCGAATACTGGGCGAAGCTGCGCAAGGAGCGGAGCGGATCTTGAGAGGCAGCCGCGGACCACGTCAGCCCGGCGGCGGCAAGCAGGTTGCCGGCCCAAGGCACTCTTTCTCGCATGTTCGCCGTCAACCTGAGGTGGCCGCGAAGCGGCCCTCGAAGGACGACGGCAGCCAAGCCGACAAGAGTCGGCTTGGAAAATCATGGTCCGAAATCGGAACCCCGATTTCGGCTGGCCGCTCATCGTTCGAGGCGCGCCGAGGGCGCGCACCTCAGGATGACGGGAAACAAAGTGCGGCCGCAGCGCGGGGGGACGGGAAAAGCACCGTGCAAAACGTGAGCGTGACCGGCGACGAATCCGGCATGCGCGTCGACCGCTTTTTGCAAACACGCATGCCCGATCTGAACTTCGCCCGCATTCAGCGCGCCATCCGCAAGGGCGAGGTGCGCGTCGACGGCAAACGCGTCGATGCCAAAGACCGGCTTGAGCCCGGGCAGATGGTGCGCATCCCGCCGCTGCGGGTGACGCCGGCGTCGCGCGTGTCCGGCGGCGGCGCGGCGGACAAGACTCTGGATTTCCTTAAATCGATTGTGCTGTACGAAGACGCCGATGTGCTGGTGCTTAACAAGCCGATGGGGCTAGCGGTGCAAGGCGGCTCCGGCACCACGCGGCATATCGACGGCATGCTCGAGGCGATGCGGGATGCGCACGGCCAGCGCCCGCGGCTCGTTCATCGGCTCGATAAGGATACGGCCGGCTGTCTTCTCGTCGCCAAGACGCGATTCGCCGCGGCGGCGCTGGCAAAATCGTTCCGCTCGCGCTCGGCGCGCAAGATATACTGGTCCCTGGTTGCCGGGGTGCCGAAGCCCCGCCAGGGCCGCATCTCCACCTTTCTCGCCAAGGAACAGCGGGAAGAGGAATCGATGATGCGCATTGCGCGGCATGGCGAGGAGGGTGCAAGCCACGCCGTCACTTATTATGCCGTCGTCGATACCGCCGGACCGGCGCTCGCCTGGCTGTCGCTCAAGCCGGTGACCGGGCGCACCCATCAATTGCGGGCGCACATGGCGCATATCGGCCATCCGATCATCGGTGACGCTAAATATTTCTCGCGGGAGAATTGGCAATTGCCCGGCGGCATGCAGAACCGGCTGCATCTTCTGGCGCGCCGCATCGCCGTGCCGCATCCGCGTGGCGGCTTGATCGACGTTACCGCGCCATTGCCTCCGCACATGGAGCAGTCATGGAATCTGCTCGGTCTCGACGCCAAACGCTACGATCCGATCGAAGAGGCGCCGGCGGATTGAGGCAGATCAGGAACTATCGGCCCCATTCCGTGGTTTATTAGCCTGGCGGGCGGCGTGAGGGCCGGCAGTGGGCCGGCAGACAGCCATGGTTATTCGCTTTCATCATATCTGCGCTCTTGCAATCCTGTGCGTGCTGTTGCCTCAGGCGGCGCAGGCGCAGGGCTATCCCGGTTATCCCTATTCGATCATGACGCCGGAGCGCAGCTCCGGGATTCATCAGCGCGCGGTCCAACACCGCGGCGCCAGCGCCGCCGAGACGACGCCCGCCACGCCCGCCACGACAGCTGCGACGGAGCCGCATCATCCAAGCCTGCTTGGCCGTGAAAAGTTCATAGCCAAGCTGCACCGGCGCGGGCTTTACGCTGTGCGTGGCTCGTCGGGCTCGGTGCTGCCAACCCCGTTGCCGCGCACCCAGCTCATTCTGCCGGAAGGTGGTGGCGCACTGACGCTAGCGCCGCAACAGCAGGAGCAAGGACCAACCCGGATTCCGGGTACCGCGAAAATCATTCTCAGTCTGCCGCATGGTCAGGAGACGTTCCAGGACCGTGCCTCGCGCTGCGCGTTCCAATCGGGGCTTTACAACGTGCCGGGAAATCTGCGCAACCGGTATATGGGCTCGTGCTTGCAGTAATTGCAGATATTTTGGCGTGTCGCGGGCGCAGCGCAGCATGCAATGGTGCGCTGCCGACCCGGGACCTTTACACACCTGGGGTATGAGACGCGATCCCGGATCTGCGGTGCACCATTGTCGCGCTGCACCGCGTCCGGGATTACTACCGCAAACTGGCGTTAATCTTGTCGAGCGCGGCGGAGCCGGGGCACAGCTCCTTTTCGCCAAGCGCATTGAGCGGCGCCTCGACAGTATTCAAATGGCCGTGCAGATCGGAGGCGTCCTGCTCGACATAGAGCAAGCCGGTCACGATCTGGCCCTGCGCGGCATGGTGGGCGGTGAAATTCATCGCCGCCAGGCGGTCGTGCACCTCGTATTCGGCGTTGAGCTTGCGCAGCGCCAGGACCGTGCCGTCGTGCTGCTCGACCATCTCCACCGTGCCCGGCGCATAATCGACGTGGATCGGCGGGCGGCCGGTCATGAAATCGAGAAAATTGACGGCCTCGTTGTGCTCGCGCACGTAGTCGAAGCTCTTGGTCGAGCCAGCGTGATTGTTGAACGCGACGCAGGGCGAGATCACGTCGATGAAGGCGGCGCCGCGGTGTTCGATCGCGGCTTTGATGATCGGAATGAGCTGCTTCTTGTCGCCGGAGAACGAGCGCGCCACGAAGCTGGCGCCGAGCTGCAAGGCGATGCCGACCATGTCGATGGCGCTGTCGGTGTTGGTCACGCCGCGTTTGGACTTGGACCCGCGATCGGCGGTGGCCGAGAATTGACCCTTGGTCAGCCCGTAAACACCATTGTTTTCAACGATATAGACCATGTTGACGCCGCGGCGCATGGCGTGCGCGAACTGGCCCAGTCCGATCGAAGCGGAATCGCCGTCGCCGGAGACGCCGAGATAGATCAGGTCGCGATTGGCGAGATTGGCGCCCGTGAGCACCGATGGCATGCGGCCGTGGACCGAGTTGAAGCCGTGCGAATTACCGAGGAAATAATCCGGTGTCTTCGACGAGCAGCCGATGCCGGAAATCTTGGCGACGCGGTGCGGCTCGATTGAGAGCTCGAAACACGCCTCGATGATCGAAGCGGTAATCGAATCGTGGCCGCAGCCGGCGCACAGCGTCGAGATCTTGCCCTCGTAATCGCGATGCGTGTAGCCGAGCTTGTTCTTCGGCAATTCGGGATGATGGAATTTAGGCTTGACGACGTAGGTCATGAGACGACTTTCCGGAGCGGCGTGATTTTCAAGGCATCGAGATGCTCGCCGATGGCGCGGGCAATGAATCGCGCGGTGATCGGCGTACCGTCGTAGTGCAGGATCGGCACCAGGCGCACCGGATCGATGCCGCATTCATTGACGATCAGCGAACGCAACTGCGCATCCCGGTTCTGCTCGACCACGAAGATGAAGTCGTGTTCGGCGATGAAGCTCGTGACGCTCGAATGGAACGGAAACGCGCGCACGCGCAGTCGGTCGAGATATTGTCCCTTGGCTTCGAGCATCTGGATCGCCTCGTCCATGGCCGGCGAGGTCGAGCCGAAATAAATCACGCCGTATTTGGTTGGCTTCTCGGCATTGGCTTGGATCGGCCGCGGCACCAGATCCTTGGCGGTTTCGAATTTGCGCAACAGCCGCTGCATATTGTCGGCGTAAGCGGGGCCTTCCTCCGTATAGCGCGCGTAACGGTCGCGCGACGTGCCGCGGGTGAAGAACGAACCCTTGGTCGGATGGGTGCCGGGATAAGTGCGGTAGGGAATGCCGTCGCCGTCGACGTCGAGATAGCGGCCGAAATCCTTGCCGGCTTCCAGCGCCGCCGCCGTCATCACCTTGCCGCGGTCGTATTTGCGACTGTCGTCCCAGGCGAGCGGCCGGCACAGCCGGTGATTCATGCCGATATCGAGATCCATCATCACGAAGACCGGCGTCTGCAGCCGGTCGGCGAGATCGAACGCGGTCGCGCCGAAGTCGAAGGTCTCCGCTGGGTCTTCGGGGAACAACAGCACATGCTTGGTGTCGCCATGCGAAGCATAGGCGCAGGAAATGATGTCGGTCTGTTGCGTGCGCGTCGGCATTCCGGTCGAGGGCCCGGCGCGCTGAACGTTGAACACCACCGCCGGTATTTCGGCGAAATAGGCAAGGCCGAGGAATTCCTGCATCAGCGAAATTCCCGGACCCGAGGTTGCGGTAAACGCGCGCCCGCCGTTCCATCCGGCGCCGATGACGATGCCGATTGAAGCGAGTTCGTCTTCGGCCTGGACGATGGCGAACTTGTTCTGATTATTCGTATCGACGCGCAGCCGGTTGCAATGCCGCGTGAAAGCTTCGGCCAATGAAGACGACGGCGTGATCGGATACCAGGCGCATACCGTGGCGCCGCCATAGACCGCGCCGAGCGCGGCCGCCGAATTGCCTTCGATGAAGATCCGGTCGCCGACCGCGTTGGCGCGCTTAAGCCGCAGCCCGATCGGGTGCTCCATATTCATCATCACCCAATCGCGACCGAGATGGAGCGCATGCTTGTTGGCGTCGAACAGCTTCTCCTTGCCTTTGTACTGCTCGGCGATGAGTTTTTCGATTTCCGGGACATCCATGTCGAGGAGCGCCGACAATGCGCCGAGATAGATGATGTTCTTGAACAATTGGCGCTGGCGCGGATCGGTATATTCGCGGTTGCAGATCGCGGTCAGCGGTACGCCGATCACCGTGATGTCGTCGCGGAATTTCGACTTCGGCATCGGCTTGGTGGAATCGTAGAGCAGATAGCCGCCCGGCTCGATGCTGGCGACGTCCTTGTCCCAGGTTTGCGGGTTCATCGCCACCATCAGATCGGTGCCGCCGCGGGCGCCGAGATAGCCGGCCTGCGAAATGCGCACTTCGTACCAGGTCGGCAGGCCCTGGATGTTGGACGGAAAGATATTGCGCGGCGCCACCGGCACGCCCATCCGCAGCACCGCGCGTGCAAACAGCTCGTTGGCGCTGGCGGAGCCCGAGCCGTTGACGTTGGCAAACCGGACGACGAAGTCGTTTACGCTTTGAATTGGCATGCTTGTTCTGCGTGGGTCATATCGATCAGGTATTTCTGCATATCCCAGGCGCCGGTCGGACAGCGCTCCGCGCACAAACCGCAGTGCAGGCAGACGTCCTCGTCCTTCGCCATGATGCGGCCGGTTTTCAGGCTATTGCCGATATAGAGATCCTGACTGAGATTCGTCGCCGGCGCCTGCAACCGTTGCCGCAGCTCGGCTTCCTCGCCGTTCTCGGTGAAGGTGATGCAATCCATCGGGCAGATATCGACGCAGGCATCGCATTCGATGCAGAGCTGGCCGGTGAACACCGTCTGCACGTCGCAATTAAGACACCGCTCGGCTTCCTTGAGCGCCAAATCGACGTCGTAACCGAGTTCGACTTCGGCTTTGATGTCGCGCAGCGAAACGACCTTGTCGCGATGCGGCACCCGGTAACGCTTATCGGGCGTGATCTCGTTGTCGTAGCTCCATTCGTGGATGCCCATCTTCTGGCTGGTCACTCCGACCTGCGGCGGCGGGCGCGCATTGATGTCCTCGCCGCGGCACAGCCGGTCGATCGAGATTGCGGCTTCGTGGCCGTGCGCGACCGCCCAGATGATGTTCTTCGGACCGAAAGCCGAGTCGCCGCCGAAGAACACTTTGGGATGGGTCGAGGCCATGGTCTTGGCATCGACCTTGGGCATGTTCCATTTGTCGAATTCGATGCCGCAATCGCGCTCGATCCAGGGGAAGGCGTTTTCCTGTCCAACCGCGACCAAGACGTCGTCGCAAGGAAAACGCTGGTCCGGCTCGCCGGTCGGAACGAGCTCGCGGCGGCCTTTGTCATCGCGGACCGCTTTGACCTTCTCGAAGGTGACGCCGGTCAGCTTGCCGTTCTCGTGGGTGAATTCCTTCGGCACCAGATAATTGAAGATCGGAATGTCTTCGTGCATCGCGTCCTCCTTCTCCCAGGGGGACGCTTTCATCTCCTCAAAGCCGGAACGCACGATCACCTTGACGTCCTCGCCGCCGAGCCGGCGCGAGGAGCGGCAGCAATCCATTGCGGTATTGCCGCCGCCGAGCACGATCACGCGCTTGCCGATGCGGTCGATATGGCCGAATGAGACGCTGGACAGCCAATCGATGCCGATATGAATGTTCTTGACGGCTTCCTTGCGGCCAGGAATGTCGAGATCGCGGCCGCGCGGCGCGCCGCAGCCGACAAAGACCGCATCGTAATTCTCGGCCAGCAGCGCTTTGAGGCTGTCGACGCGCTTACCGCCAACAAATTCGATGCCGAGATCGAGAATGTATTGGCATTCCTCGTCGAGCACGGTTTCCGGCAGGCGGAATTTCGGAATCTGCGTGCGCATCATCCCGCCGGACTGCGGATCCTGATCGAAAATGGTGCAGTGGTAACCCATCGGCGCGAGGTTGCGCGCCACGGTGAGCGATGCCGGGCCGCCGCCAACGAGCGCAATGCGTTTGCCGTTTTTTTGTGCCGCCGGCTTCGGCAGCCGGGCGCGGATGTCATCCTTGAAATCGGCGGCGACGCGCTTTAGTCGGCAAATCGCCACCGGCTCTTTCTCCACCCGGACACGGCGGCAGGCCGGCTCGCAGGGGCGATCGCAGGTGCGCCCAAGGATCCCGGGGAACACGTTGGATTCCCAGTTGATCATATAGGCGTCGCTGTAACGCCCGGCGGCGATCAGGCGAATATATTCGGGTACAGGCGTGTGCGCCGGACATGCCCACTGGCAGTCCACCACCTTGTGAAAGTAGTCCGGGACCGAAATGTCAGTGGGCTTCATTAATTCCTCTCGCCCGCAGCTTCCGCTCTTGAGCCGGCGGTACGCACGCTGCTGCGTGGCTGTTCCTCCACTTCCCCTCGGTCGTCCCTTCGGGCGGTCCGGTCGCCGAATCCGGCGCGGATACTAGTCGAGAGGGGTGCGGATTTCCATGGTTTCTACTTGGTATAACAAGGTTTTGTGGTCGCCGGTCCTTAACAAAAGCGCGACTGGCGCGCTCGCACGAAGGAGACGGACAGATGGCAGGCGTGAAAGCCCTGGGGCGCGTATGCGGCCGATTTTTGACCGCATAAGCCTCTGAGAAAGCAGGCAAATATCCACGGATGCGGGAACGCTTGGAAGATCATCAAACCGACGGGCCGGTCGAGGCGGCGCGGCGCGCGGTGCAGCCGGCGCTGCGGCGTCGTTTGTACAAGACGGCGACAATCGCCACAGGCAAACCCGGGCAAAGCGACCAAGGGACGCACACAGTCTGCCTCGACGGCAAACCCATTCGCACGCTAGGCCGTCGCGCGCTGGCGGCGCCGGTGGCGGAACTTGCCCACGCGCTCGCCGACGAATGGGCCGCGCAAGGCGAGTTTATCGAGCCGGGCAAAATGCCCCTGACGCGGCTTGCCAATACCATCATCGACGGTGTCGGCGCGGCGCAGGACGCGGTCGCGGCGGAAATCCGGAAATATTTAGCCTCTGATCTCGTGTTCTACCGCGCCGAGAGCCCGGCGCCGCTGCGCGCCCGCCAAGCGCAACATTGGGATCCGCTTCTGTCCTGGGCCCGCCAGGCGCTCGGCGCCGATTTTCGGCTCGCCACCGGCGTCGTGCCTGTCGAGCAGCCGGCCGCGGCGCTGGAGCGGGCCAACGCTGCGCTGCCGCTCGATCCGTGGCGTCTCGGCGCGCTGCATGCGGTGACGACGCTCACCGGCTCGGCGCTGGTCGCGCTGGCGCTGATGCATGGCGTGATCACGCCTGAGGCGGCATGGCAGGCGGCGCATGTCGACGAGGACTGGAACATGGAGCAATGGGGTAGCGACGAGATCGCGCTTAAACGGCGCGGCTTCCGTTTTGCCGAATTTAGCACTGCCGCACTGGTGCTGCGGACATTGAGCGTGAGCGCGCGGCCCTGACGCGCTGGCGAACCAAACCAATGCCGATGCGAAGCATCGGCATTGGGCGGGGGACTTTCTCAGTTCGCCCCCACCACGGCTCATTTCACTAATGTGAAATTCGCCGACCCTCCCCACCGCGAGCGGGGGGAAGGAAAGAAAAAATCACTCCGCTTTCGCGCCGGAGAACTTCACCACTTTGGCCCATTTTTCAGTTTCAGAATCAATAAAATTGCTGAAATCACTGATCGACAGCGGCATCAGCTCACCGCCAAGATCGGTCAAACGGGCCTTGAACTGCGCATCGGCAAGCGCCGCGTTGATCTCTTTGTTCAGCTTCTCGACGATCGCGGGCGGCGTAGCCTTGGGCGCCCCGATCCCGAACCATGCGGTGGCCTCGTAACCCGGCAAAAATTCGCCGAGCGGCGGCAGGTTCGGCAATGCGTTCGAGCGCGTCGCCCCGGTCAGCGCCAGGCCGCGCAGCTTGCCGGCTCTTATGAAATCGAGCGAGGACGGCAGCGGATTGAAAGTGATTTGCACCTGGCCGCTTAAGAGATCGGGAAACTGGCTGCTGCGATAGGGAATATGCGTGAGCTTGACGCCCGCCATCATATTGAAGAGCTCGCCGGCGACGTGATTGATGCTGCCGATTCCGGGAGACGACATGTTGATCTTGCCCGGATTGGCCTTCGCATAGGCAATGAATTCCGGAACCGTGCTGGCCGGCACCGCCGGATTCACCATCATCACCGCGGGAACGCGAAGAATGCCGGCAACCGGCTGAATGTCGTGAATAAAGTTGAAGTTCAGCGTGTCGTAAAGCGTCGCGTTGATGGCGTTTGTCTGGGTGACCCAGAGCAGCGTGTAGCCGTCAGGCGACGCATGCACGACCGAGTCGGCGGCCACGTTGGTGCCGGCACCAGTGCGATTTTCGACGACGAATTGCTGCCCGAGTTGTTCCGACAGCCGTTGCGCCACAAGCCGCGCGGTGATGTCCGACGAGGTCCCGGCCGGAAAACCGACAATGATATGAACCGGACGCGTGGGATAATCGAGCGCAAGCGCGTTTCCTGTCAGTGCGCTGCAAGTTAGCATCGGCAATACGCCGCCGCCGGCGACAAAACGCAGGAAGGTCTTGCGGCTGAGATTCATGATGAGGCAAGGCTACACTAGTCCGCGCGTGACGTGTAGAGATGCGGCGTAGAACGCCGGGCTTTATCTGATCCTTGCCAACGCACAGGGCGGCTTATGAAAATCTCGATCCTCGATGATTATTTTGACACGCTGCGAACTTTGCCGTCTTTCCAGAAAATAAAGGGACACGAGGTTGTCATCTGGAACGACCATGTGCAGGACACCACCGCGCTCGCGGCGCGCCTGAAGGACGCCGAATGTCTGGTGCTCATTCGCGAGCGCACAAAAATTCAGGCCGATCTGCTTGAACGGTTGCCGTATCTCAAACTCATCAGCCAGCGCAGCGTCTATCCGCATATCGACATTGCAGCCTGCACGCGCCGCGGCGTTGTCGTGTCGTCCAGCCAACACGCCGGCATTCCTTGTTATGCCGCAGCCGAGCTGACCTGGGCGCTCATTCTGGCGTCGGCCCGTCAACTGCCGCAGCAGATGGCGGCACTGAAAGCCGGAAAGTGGCAGATCGGCGTCGGCACGACGTTACGCGACAGGACGCTCGGCATCTTTGGCTATGGCCGCATTGGCGCGACGGTCGCGGGCTATGGCAAAGCCTTCGGCATGAAGGTCGTGGTGTGGGCGCGCGATGAGTCGCTGGCGCGCGCGCGTGCGGACGGCCACGCCACCGCCCGCAGCAAGGCGGAATTTTTTGCAACTTGCGACGTCATCACGCTGCACATGCGGCTCGTGCCGGCGACCCGGCACATCGTCAAAGCCGATGATCTGGCGCGAATGAAACCGGACGCCATGCTAGTCAATACCAGCCGCGCGCCGCTGATCGAGCCCGGAGCGCTCGTGACCGCGCTTCGTGCCGGTCGGCCGGGCTATGCCGCTGTCGATGTCTTCGAAGACGAGCCGGTGCGCGATCCGGATTTGCCGCTGTTGCAGTTCGAACAAGTCGTGGCAACGCCGCACATCGGCTATGTGACGCGCGAAGAATACGAAACGCAATTCATCGATATTTTTGACCAGATTGTTGCCTTCGCGGCCGGGCGGCCGATCAATATCGTCAATCCGGAAGTTCTGGAAAAAGCGGGAGAGCGCAGCTGAGAGCGGCCCTATCAGCGCCCATCTGGCCCGCCCGGTTTACATCCGACCTGGGCGGGCCTTTGTTTCAGCCGGCAGTGGTGCTGTTGTGAAAAACGCGGTTTGAGGGGGACAAATCCGACCCAT
>DATAYT010000053.1:0-2793 GCA_036272395.1 Xanthobacteraceae bacterium | reverse complement strand
AGCACGGATACCGGTCCCGCCAGATTGACGCCGCCTTGTTGCAAGAGTTTCGCGACACCGGGGTGTTTCGGATCGGTCGTGCGGTAGACGTGCTCGGCTTCGACATTCTTGTCGATCGAATACTTCTCACGGACCATCATCGCCGCGAGAATCTCGCCGCTGTCCGCGTCGACAAGCGCGACCTCTTCTTCGGTCCGGATGGCCTCGGCAAGTTCGCTATCGACCGAGAGCGTGATCGGGATTGGCCAGAACACGCCGTCGGTCAGTTTCATATCGAGACATGAGCCGCGCCAATCGTCGTGGCCCATAAAGCCGTCGAGTGGCGTATAGGCGCCCATCGCCAGCATGAACAGGTCGGAGACGGTGCGCGAATCGAGCGGAATTTTCTTAAGCTTCTCGGCCCGCTTGCGCTCTTCGGATCGCTGCGCTTCCGGCAGCAGAAGCGGCTTGACCTGTTCCGAATTGTGCGGCGGCACCAGCTGGGCCATTGGGGATTAATAACCGGCGCTCAATCGATGATGTGATACACCGGCGCTTTCTCCATCGTCCATTTTCCGGAATGGCGATCGTAGCGCGACAGCGTGAAGCAATGCCAATCCTGATCGTCGAGCTTGGGATGGTCCGCGCGATAATAATATCCAGGCCATCGCGTTTCCGTCCGGAACAAAGTGTGCTGGGTGACGCATTCCGAAGCCAGCACCCGGTGATGAAGCTCCCATGCGCGCTGCAACTGGTGCAGGTCCTCGGCGCCAAGATGGGCGAGATCTTCCTTCAGCATGTCGAGCAGTTCGAGCCCGCGCGTGAGCAGCGGCTCGTTGGTCGTGTAATAGGCGGAAATCCCGCCGACATATTCGTCCATGATCTTTTCCAGCCGCTGCAGGCCGTGAAGTGGCAGCAGATAGCTCGGCGACACGGTCCCGCCGACGATTTCATTGCGCCCGATCTGGTAGTTTTCCAGCGGCTGGTAGACGACTTTCTTGAGCTCTTCGTATTCCGCCTCACTGACTGTCGGTTGCTCGCGGCCGATTTCGTTGACGTACCTGACCGCGGCTTTGCCGGCGATGCGACCCTCGGTGAACGATCCCGAGGAGAATTTGTGCGCCGAGCCGCCGATGGCGTCGCCGGCGCCGAACAAGCCTTCGACGGTCATCATGCGGTTATAGCCCCACTGATAGTCCGCGGGTGCGTAGTCTTCCGGGCCGCTCGCCCAGGCGCCCGAACAGGTCGCATGCGAGCCCATCACGTAAGGCTCCGAGGTGGTCAGTTCGGGATTGATCTCCTTGGGATCGATATTTTGCGACGCCCATACCACCGCCTGGCCGATGGTCATGCCCAAAAAATTCTCCCAGCCGACGGTCTCCTTGTGCGGATCTTGAAACGCTTCTTTGGTGACCATGCGAATCGGGCCGCGGCCGGCTTTGACTTCTTCGAGCAGCGCGTGATTGCGCAAACAGGTCGGTACCGGGTGATGATTAACGTAGTCCCCGACCATCTTCTCGATCGAGTCGTGCCAGAATGCCTCGTAATCCTGGCCATAGGCGTTTTGCGTATAGGTTTTTAAGTGCAGGAAATAAGCGCCGACCGGGCCATAGCCGTCCTTGAAACGCGTTAGCACGATCCGGTTTTCCATCTGCGTCATCTTCGCGCCGGCGAGAATCGGCAACGCATAGGCCGAAGCGCTGCTCCAGGGCGCATACCAGGTTCGGCCCATGCCTTCGCCGACCGCGCGCGGCTTGAAAATATGCGATGCGCCGCCGGCGGCGACGATGACCGCTTTGGCGCGAAACACGTAGAAATCGCCGGTGCGAACATTAAAGCCGACGGCGCCGGCGACGCGATTGGGCCGCACGCTGTCCATCAGCAGATGCGTCACCATGATCCGGTTGTAGACTTCGCTGGCGGCCTTGCGCGCGGCTTCGGCGACGATCGGCTTATAGCTCTCGCCGTGGATCATGATCTGCCACTTGCCTTCGCGCTGATACCTCCCGGTCTCGGGGTCCCGCATAATGGGCAGGCCCCATTCCTCGAATTTGTGCACCGTGGCGTCGACGTGGCGCGCGATGTCATAGCCCAGATCCTCACGCACCAGGCCCATCAGGTCGTTGCGCGCATAGCGGACATGGTCTTCGGGCTGATTTTCGTTCCAGTGCATGCCCATGTAGCAGTTGATCGCATAAAGCCCCTGGGCGACCGCGCCGCTGCGCTCGATATTGGCTTTTTCGACGCATACGATTTTCAGATCGCGACCCCAGTACCTGGATTCATAAGTGGCGCCGCAGCCGCCCATGCCACCGCCGACGACGAGAATGTCGGCGTCCACGAATACGGTCTTGCGGCGACGCATCAGATCGAGCCTTGCTTAAAGCGGTCGCGCGATACTGTCGGCAGTGCGGCGATCTTGAGTGCTTCGGGTTCGTGCGCGAGCTCTTGGGATTTCATCGCCTCGGCGCTTGGCGGCGCATAGTCAGCCGGGGATTTGATCGAACCCCAAGGCGTAGTCCGGATCGGAGAGACGAAATTTTTTTCGCGGCCGTCGCGAAATTTTATTTTCCAGGAAATCGTCGCCTTATCTTCTTCCCGGCGCACGCGGACGCTGTGGCCGAGCGGGGCGAAATCCGCATAACCGCGGCAGTCAATCGCACATTGCGGGCAGGCTTTGACGCAGGAATAGCACTCCCAGCACATGTTCGGTTCGATATTGAACGCGCGCCGATAGGTGGCGTCGATGTGCATGATGTCGGACGGGCAAATATCGACACAATGTCCGCATCGGTCGCAGCGCGTCATATAAAC
>DATAYT010000052.1:0-17156 GCA_036272395.1 Xanthobacteraceae bacterium | reverse complement strand
ATCTTGGCACGCGCAACATCGCGATCTTTTCGACCGATCTCGACACTTTCGATTTCAAGCTCCGCAAACCGGAAGACGTGATCAAATCGGCGATGACCAAGCTCGCCAAGAACGGCAAGGGCATAGTCCTGATGCACGATTTTCAGCACGCTACCGCGGAAGCGCTGCCGGAACTGCTGCGCCAGCTCAAGGCCGGCGGCTATAAGATCGTGCACATGGTGCCGAAAGAGCCGATAACCACGCTGGCGAAGTATGACGACATGGTCAGGGCGCAGGATAAATTCTCGTCGAGCAACAACACACGTCCGGCATCGAGCGTCGTCAAGACGATCAACGAGTAAAGCGCTCCGCGCTGTAGAGCGCGGGATCGCAGAACGGCATCGCGTCCGTCATCATCTCGGCGATGAGCCGCCCGGTGGCCGGGCCAAGCGTCAAGCCCCAATGACCGTGGCCGTAAGCGAGCCATAGGCCGCGCTGTCCCGGTGCGCGCCCAATGACCGGGCGCGAGTCGGCAAAGCAGGGACGCGCGCCCATCCACGGCTGCGCCTCGACCGGCTCCCCAAGCGCAAACAAATTGCGCGCCGCCGGCAGCAAGCGATCGAACTGCACCGGCGTCGGCGGCGCATCGCGCGGCGCAAATTCCGCACCTGTGGTGACGCGGATGCCTTGCTCCATCGGTGTGATGCAATAGCCGTTTTCGGCATCGAGCACCGGCCGGCTCAGCGCGGCATTACCGCTCGGCCGGAAGTGGCGGTGATAGCCGCGTTTGACCGCGAGCGGCAGTCGCACGCCAAGCGGATCGAGAAGATCCGGCGCCCACGGCCCCAGCGCCACGACCGCTTCGCCGGCGTCGATCGGACCGGTAGCCGTATCCACTCTCCAGCGGGTATCGACTCGACGCAGTGAGCGTGCGTCGCCGGCGAACTCAAGCCCGCCAAGCGCCGTGAAACGCGCCGCATAAGCGCGCGTCACCGCCAAAGGATTCCTTACGCTGACGGCACCGGTCCAATGCACGGCGTGGCGGAACACCGGCGCCAGCGACGGTTCGAGTGCGCGCGCTGCGTCAAGGTCGAGCGGCACGTTGGCGATGCCGAAATCCTTGGCTATTTGGAGCTCTCGCTGCTGCGCCGCGAATCCGCGCTCGCTCCGATAAAGCTTGAGCCAGCCGGTGCGGCGGAAATATCGTTCCGCGCCGGCCTCGGCGCTTAGCGCCTCGTGCTCGGCGACCGCACGCGCCATCAGCGGACGCATCAGCCGAGCCGTTTCAACCAGCCGAGCGGGCTGCGAAGCGGCATAGAATGCCGCCAGCCAAGGCGCGATCTTCGGCAAAAACGAGAAATGGTAGTTCGCCTGCGGCGAGCGCTTGAGGACGACCCGCAGGCGTTCCCCCCAATCCGACGGAAATGCCGGGGGGAAAACCGTATTGCCCTCGATCACGCCGGCATTGCCATAGGAGGTGCCTTCCCCCACCCCGCCGCGGTCGACCAGCGCAACCGCCAAGCCGCGCTTGACAAGGTGAACGGCAATCGAGGTGCCGACGATCCCGGCCCCGAGGACAATGACATCGGTGCGCGCCACGGAACCTCCGCTCTTTTCCGAAAACCTTGCCGCAGCCCCGGTCGGGCCGGCAAGGGTCGCAAATGGCCATCTGCCAAGCATCCGACGCGTTGCTCGGTCGGGAATAGCGTGTTACGCGAACGCATAAGCTTGGGAGAATCCCATGCCTCGTCCGCTCATCATCGCGCCGTCGATCCTGGCCGCCGATTTTGCAAAACTCGGCGAGGAAGTGCACGCGGTCGACGCCGCCGGCGCCGATTGGATCCATGTCGATGTTATGGACGGCCATTTCGTCCCCAATATCTCCATCGGGCCCGACATGGTTCGCGCGATCCGTCCGCACACCAAAAAGACGCTCGATGTCCATCTGATGATCGCGCCGTGCGATCCTTTTCTCGAAGCCTTCGCCAAGGCCGGAGCCGACATCATTACGGTGCATGTCGAGGCCGGGCCGCACATCCACCGTTCGCTCCAAGCGATCCGCGCTCTCGGCAAAAAAGTCGGCGTAACCATGAATCCGGGCACGCCGGAAACCTCAATCGAACACGTTATCGATCTGGTCGATCTCGTCCTGGTGATGTCCGTCAATCCAGGCTTCGGCGGCCAGAAGTTTATTCCCGACGCGCTTACTAAGCTCCGCAATGTGCGCGCACTCGTCGGCGCGCGGCCGATCGATATCGAGATCGACGGCGGGATCACCGCGCAAATCGCCCCCGAAGCGGCGCGGGCCGGCGCCAATGTTTTCGTTGCCGGCTCGGCGGTGTTTAAGGATCGCACTCCGGAGTCTTATCGCGCCAACATCGCCGCGATTCGCAACGCGGCGGCGCTGATCCGTGGTGAGGCGGCGTGACCATCCCTCGCTACACGCGTCCACAAATGGCGGCGATCTGGTCGCCGGAGACGCGGTTTCGCATCTGGTTCGAGATCGAAGCCCACGCCGCCGACGCCATGGCCGAGCTCGGACTGATCCCCAAAGAGGCGGCAAAAACGATCTGGGAGAAGGGCAAAGCGGCCAAGCTCGACATTGCGCGGATCGACGCGATCGAACGCGAGGTCAAGCACGATGTTGTTGCCTTTCTCACTCACCTTGCCGAGATCGTGGGGCCGCAAGCGCGCTTCGTGCACCAGGGCATGACTTCGTCCGACATCCTCGATACGTGCTTTAACGTTCAGCTCGTACGCGCGGCTGATCTGCTCATCGCCGATGTCGATGCGCTTTTGGCCGCGCTGGAAAAACGCGCCGGGCAATACAAATACACGCCGACCATCGGCCGCTCGCATGGCATTCACGCCGAGCCGACCACGTTCGGTCTCAAGCTGGCATTCGCTTTTGCGGAATTTGCGCGTGCAAAGAGACGTCTGCAATTGGCGCGCGCTGAAGTGGCGACCGCCACCATCTCCGGCGCGGTCGGTACGTTCGCCCAGGTTGATCCACGCGTCGAAACCTATGTCGCGGAAAAAATGGGCCTCGCAGTCGAGCCGATCTCAACGCAGATCATTCCACGCGACCGGCATGCGATGTATTTTGCGACGCTCGCGGTGGTTGCCGCCTCGTGCGAGCGCTTGGCAACGGAAATCCGTCACTTGCAGCGCACCGAAGTGTTGGAAGCCGAAGAATTTTTCTCCGAAAGCCAAAAGGGCTCCTCATCCATGCCGCACAAGCGCAATCCGGTTTTGTCGGAGAACGTGGTTGGTCTTGCGCGCATGGTCCGCGCCTATGTGGTGCCGGCCCTGGAAAACGTCACGTTGTGGCACGAGCGCGACATTTCGCATTCGTCGGTGGAGCGCATGATCGGACCGGACGCCACCGTCACGCTCGATTTCGCGCTCGCGCGGCTTGCCGGTATCGTCGACAAGCTCATCGTCTATCCCGAAAATATGCAAAAGAATCTCGACCGACTCGGCGGGCTTGTCCATTCGCAGCGCGTGCTCCTGGCGCTCACGCAAAAGGGCGTGGCCCGGGAAGATGCCTATCGCCTGGTTCAGCGCAACGCCATGAAAGCATGGGCCGGCGAAGGCGATCTTCTCGCGCTCCTTAAAGCCGACAAAGACGTGCGCAAATATCTCAGTGAAACCGAGCTCGCCGATAAATTTGATCTCGATTTCCACTTCGCGCATGTCGACACTATTTTCCGCCGTGTTTTCGGCCGGGCCTGAGCGGGAGCCGATGGGGGCGAG
The DNA here is from genome assembly GCA_036272395.1 of Xanthobacteraceae bacterium. Classification (GTDB taxonomy): domain Bacteria; phylum Pseudomonadota; class Alphaproteobacteria; order Rhizobiales; family Xanthobacteraceae; genus BOG-931. Next base: position 13,421 of record DATAYT010000052.1, on the reverse strand, counting down.
TCTTGGGGAAAGGTCCGACAATTCTGGTGCTTGATTCGGGGCTGGGCGGCCTCACCGTCTATCGCGAGATTGCCGTCGTGCGTCCCGATGCCAATTTTGTTTATCTCGCCGACGACGCCGCATTTCCGTACGGCGCGATGCCGGAGGCAGCCCTGATCGCGCGGCTCGTCATGCTTCTCGGCGAAGCGATTGCAGTCCACCAGCCTGATCTCGTCGTGATTGCCTGCAACACCGCCTCGACCATCGCGCTGCCCGAGCTGCGCAAAAAATTTACCGTTCGGTTCGTTGGCACGGTGCCCGCGATCAAGCCTGCCTGCGCCGCCTCGCAGACGCGACGTGTTGCCGTGCTCGGCACCGAAGCAACGGTCAAACGCGAATACACGCGCGCGCTCATTCGCGACCACGGTCAGGGCTGCGACGTCGATCTGGTAGGCGCCAAACAACTTGCCGCTTACGCGGAGGCGGAGCTGCGTGGCGAGCCGGTCGGCGATGAAGCCCTGCTGGCGGAGATCGGCGCCTGCTTTCGCGACGACGGCAACCGCACCGACACGGTTGTGCTTGCCTGCACGCATTATCCGTTGCTGATCGCGCGTCTGGAGGAAATTGCGCCATGGCCCGTCAACTTCATCGATCCCGCGCCTGCGATCGCGCGCCGAGTTGAGCATCTTCTCGTGGGCGTGACCGCCGTTGCGGCAAAGGGTACGACGCAGGCGATTTTTACCTCGGGTGCCGCGCCGCCGGCGATTCTCGCGCGCTTTGGCATCGGCGCGGATCAGCGGGCTTACTCGATTACGCCCTAGACTGTGTCGTTTGACAGACCGGGGCTTTCGCCTTAGAAACCCGGCACTTCGCGGGCCCGATGGGCCCGCGCGGTGTTTCGCGATCCGTGGTTTGGGGCCGGCGCTTCGGCGCCAAACCTGTCGGTTCCGGGCAATACCCCTGGACGGAGGAGGGCGCGATCCTCAGCACCCGGCGCGGCTCATCGGGAAGATCGTCTCTTTGGAGAAGATCGCGCCGGATTTAGCACAAACAGCGAGGACGCGATGACCAAGCGCCATGAGGCGAAGTACAAGATCGACCGGCGGATGGGCCAAAACATCTGGGGCCGGCCGAAGTCACCGATCAATAAACGCGAATACGGGCCCGGCCAGCACGGTCAGCGCCGCAAAGGCAAGCTGTCCGACTACGGTGTGCAATTGCGCGCCAAGCAGAAGCTGAAGGGCTATTACGCCAATATGTCGGAACGGCACTTTCGCGGCATCTATGAAGAAGCGCGGCGGCTGAAGGGCGACACCGGCGCGCACATGATCGGGCTTTTGGAACGCCGGCTCGATACTGTCATTTATCGCGCAAAGTTCGTTCCCACCGTTTTTGCCGCCCGCCAGTTCGTCAACCACGGCCACATCAGGGTGAACGGAAAGCGCGTCACCATTCCAAGCTTCCGCGTCAAAGTCGGTGACGTCGTCGAGGTCAAGGACAAATCGAAGCAGCTTGCACTGGTGGTGGAGGCGAACGCGCTGGCTGAACGCGACGTGCCTGACTACATCGAGGCCGATCACTCCAAGATGACGGCGAAACTCAGCCGCATCCCGGGATTAGGCGAGGTTCCCTATCCGGTCATGATGGAGCCGCACCTCGTCGTCGAATATTATTCGCGCTAACGCGGGTTGTGGACCGATCGCAGGCGGATTCGCCTGCTTCGCCGAATCTCCTTCGGTGATTCGCGCTGTTATCCCCAGGCGCCTTGCCGGCCAATATGCTGGTAAATGCGAGCAAATCGCGCGTGGGCGCTGAACTTTTCGCGTCCTGCTTGAAAAGCTGCCTTTTTTACCTACGCTGATGGCGCAAATTGTCGCAACTTCGCTTGCGTAGCGTGCGTAAAGGCTGGGGCTTCCTCACGGATTGCAAGGGAGAACGCACATGGACGCGTTACAAAGAATCAAGGGGTGGATCGGGTCGCTAACCGAAATAGGGCTGATGCTGCTGGCGCTGGCGATCGTCGCGGCGCTTCTAGTCGGCGCCAACTTGCCGTTCTTTGGCAATGTCATTAACAACATCATGGCGTTGGTGAAGGGATTGGGCGACGCCGGACTCGTGGGACTGATTACGCTCGGCGTGATTCTTTGGCTGTTTTCCGGACGGAAAGTGGCCTGAAGCAGCATTCGGGCTGCGCGGCAACGCGAGAAATCCGCACGGTGTTCGGGTGGAGAAGCTCTCCACCCGGCACCGCAGAAGCATGATCGCGGGCTAGGGCGGTTCTGATCTCAGCAATCGCTCTATGAGGGCGTGCTATGCTGGATTATCTGCTGAAGGCCAAACAATATCTTTGGGTCTTTGTTGAAATCGGCTTTCTGACGGTCGTCTCCGTCGTTTTGATTTATTTGATTCTCGGGCCGGATTCGTCCGGCGTTTTTGTCTCTGGGGTCGCCAACAACGTCTTAAAATTTGCCGCAGACATTCCCGCGCAAAGCCTCGTAGGCCTGGCGCTGGTGCTGGCGCTGGTCGTTCTGCTCGCCAATCGCATGCGCTAGGCGCGGCCGCTGCGACCGCTAAAGCCAAATGCTTTTAGCTTTCAGTTCGGTATTTCGCTTTAGCTTGTTGTTTGAGCATGATCTTCCGAAAACCGGCGTCCATCATCGGATCAAGTCCGAGGACAGGCTTTCGGGATCTGCTTTAGGCAGCCGTGTTTTCCCTCACCGGAATGCCTCTGTCCTTGAGCAAGGACTGCAGCTCGCCTGCCTGGAACATCTCACGCACGATGTCGCAGCCGCCGACAAACTCACCCTTCACGTAAAGTTGCGGGATCGTCGGCCAATTGGAATAGGATTTGATGCCGCCGCGGAGTTCGTCGTTCTCGAGCACGTTGAGGCCCTTATACGGGACGCCCAGGTAATCGAGAATCTGTACGAGCTGTCCCGAAAAGCCGCACATCGGGAATTGTGGCGTGCCCTTCATGAACAGCACGACATCATTGGCCTTGATCTCATTATCAATGAACTGCTCGATACCCATTGCGCTTATCCTTGCTGGCGGCGCGCGGCAATCGCCAGCGCCGGAATCATTGGCATATATGTAGCCGAATCGGCTGGCAAAGCCCACCCGCAAGGCTCATGGCGGTGCTGCACGCCGGGTGGGGGGACCCCTTGATTAGCGATCCGGCGTGCCCGTCTGCAACGCCAGGGCATGTAGTTTGCCGCCCATTTCCGCCTTCAGTGCTTCATAGACGATCTGATGCTGCTGGACGCGCGACTTGCCGCGGAACGATTCGGCAATCACCGTCGCAGCGTAGTGATCGCCATCCCCGGCGAGATCCCGGATCGTTACCTCCGCGTCCGGTATCCGGGCGCGGATTAATCGCTCGATGTCGCTCGCAGCCATCGGCATGCGCGCTACCTCACTGGATTAAGTCGCCGCCCAACGTTTACCTCAACTAGCAGAATGAGCATCGCCGGCAAAGAGAGGCTGCGGCAAGAAAGCCCTTCCCTGCTGGACGCGCTATGCGATGGCGGGCATTCTCGCCGGACCGGAATATTGCCAGGGAGGGTTCAATGTTCAGATCTTCACTGGTGGCGAGCTGTTTCGTAGCGGCAACGCTCGCTCCAACGGCGGCGCGGCAGCCGACCCAAGCGCAGCCGTGACGCGGTGCGCGCCGCCTGCCGCTCAGATTTCATGGCCAATTGCGCGGGCGTGCAACCCGGCGGCAAGGAGGCCTTGGAATGCCTTGTGCGCAATGAACCTAAACTGTCGTCGCCCTGCCGCAGCGCGGTCAACGCGATCGCGACGCCAGCTTCCGGCGCCGCAGCGCCGGCTACTCCACCTAAACCCAGCGACGCTTCGGCGCCCGCGCAGCCGGCCGCAGCTGAGCCGCCAGCAACAAAAACGCCGGCGGCTGCGCCAAGCCGGAAATCCACAGCTGGAACGCGCGCGACGACGACACCGGCCGCCACATCCGCAGCGGCCAGCGGATCGGCGTCGGCACCAAGCCCGGCGCCAGCCGTGGCACCGCTCGGGCCGATACGCCCGATGCTGCCGCGAAGGGCGCTTATGATCATCGCGCAATGCCGTCCCGAACAGCAAAGATTGTGCGCGGGGGTGCCCCCCGGCGGCGGCAAGATCCTTTCTTGCCTCGCCGCGAATGCGCAGCAACTGTCGCCGACCTGCTACGAGGCGCTGGCGCGGGTGAGTGAATAGGCTCTAGGTCGGCGCGCGCCCGCCATATAGGCCGGGAGCCAAGCCTCAAAGCGGCGCTTAAGATCGTCAATCCGCAGCGGTCGTTCTCCCGCAATAGCGAGAAGCGTGCCGCCCGTGGCGCCAAGCGGGACGACCGGCACGCCAACTGCCCTCGCCCGCTCGAGCACCGGCTGCGACTGTTTGGTCGTAATCACGTAACGGGCTTGATCCTCGCCGAACCAAAATGCATGGGGCGGAATGCCGGGTGGCTGCTCCAATACCGCGCCGATCCCCGACGCGATGGCCATTTCCGCGACCGCGACCAAAAGACCGCCGTCGGAAACATCGTGCGCCGCCGTAATCAATCCATCCCGTATCAAGCCACGCACGAGGTCGCCATGGCGCCGCTCGGCGGCGAGATCCACCGGCGGCGGAGCGCCCTCCTCCCGGCCGCACAAGTCGCGCAAATACACCGATTGCCCAAGCCAGCCGCGAGTCTCGCCGATTAGAAAGATCGCCTCATCCTCGCCGTTGAACGCGATCGTCATCGATTTGGTAAATTGATCGAGCAGACCGACGCCGCCGATCGTCGGTGTCGGCAGAATCGCCCGCCCGTTGGTCTCGTTATAGAGCGAGACATTGCCGGAGACGACGGGGAAGTCGAGCGCACGGCAGGCTTCGCCGATGCCGCGTATGCAGTCGACGAACTGCCCCATGATTTCCGGCCGCTCGGGATTGCCGAAATTAAGATTGTCGGTGACCGCCAGCGGCTGCGCGCCGACCGCGCTGAGATTGCGCCATGCTTCGGCGACCGCCTGCTTGCCGCCTTCGAACGGATCGGCTTCGCAATAGCGCGGCGTCACATCGGCGGTCAGCGCCAGCGCCTTGGGGCCGTCATTGATCCGGACGACCGCGGCGTCGCCGCCCGGCCGCTGAACGGTATTGCCGAGAATGACATGATCGTATTGCTCCCACACCCATCGCTTGCTGCACAAATTTGGCGAGCCGAGCAGTGTTTCGAGTGCGTCCGCCACCGCAACAGGCGGCTTGATGGAGGCGGCGTCGACCTCGCGATCATTGCGGCGTTCGGCAAAAGGCCGCCGATAGACCGGCGCCTCGTCGCCAAGCTCCTTGATCGGCAAGTCGGCGACGATCGCGCCGGCGTGGCGCACGACGAAGCGCTTGGTCGGTGTGGTCTCCCCGACGACAGCGAAATCGAGTCCCCATTTGCGAAAGATCGCCTCGGCCTCCTGCTCCTTGTCCGGCTTGAGCACCATGAGCATGCGCTCCTGGCTCTCCGATAGCATCATTTCGTAGGCGCTCATGCCCGCTTCGCGGCACGGTACTTTGTCGAGATCGAGCGCGACGCCGAGATCGCCTTTGGCGCCCATCTCGACCGCCGAGCAGGTCAGGCCCGCCGCGCCCATGTCCTGAATGGCGATCACGCAGCCCTTGGCCATGATTTCGAGGCAGGCTTCGAGCAAGAGTTTTTCCGAAAACGGATCGCCGACCTGAACCGTCGGCCGCTTTTCCTCGGCATCGGCGCCGAATTCCGCGGACGCCATCGTAGCGCCGTGAATGCCGTCGCGGCCGGTCTTCGAGCCGAGATAGACGATCGGCATGCCGACGCCAGTTGCCTTAGCGTAGAAAATCTTGTCGGTCTCGGCGAGACCGACCGCCATGGCATTGACCAGGCAATTGCCATCATAGCGCCGGTCGAAGCGCACTTCGCCGCCGACCGTCGGCACGCCAAATGAATTGCCGTAGCCGCCGATGCCGGCGACCACGCCGGCAACCAGTGCACGCGTCTTTGGATGTTTGGGATCGCCGAACGACAGCGCATTGAGGCAGGCGATCGGCCGCGCGCCCATCGTAAAGACATCGCGCAAAATGCCGCCGACGCCGGTCGCGGCGCCCTGGTAAGGCTCGATGTAGCTTGGATGGTTGTGGCTCTCCATCTTGAACACGACCGCGAGTCCGTCGCCGATAGCGATGACGCCGGCGTTCTCGCCAGGTCCCTGGATCACCCACGGCGCCTTGGTCGGCAGTGTGCGCAGATGAATTTTCGACGATTTGTACGAGCAATGCTCGTTCCACATCGCGGAGAAAATTCCGAGCTCGGTGAAGCTTGGCGCGCGGCCGAGAAGCTTCAAAATGCGCTCGTATTCCTCCGGCTTGAGCCCATGCTCGGCGATCAGTTCGGGGGTGATGGCTGGCTCGTTGGAGATCACAACGGGTCTCGGTTTGAGCGAGCGCGTCACGCTGCTACCCTGAAATGATCGACCAACCCCGCGAACAAGCCACGGCCGTCGGTCCGACCCATCGAGGCTTCGACGTGATTTTCCGGATGCGGCATCATCCCGAGCACGTTCCCGCGATCATTGATAATACCGGCGATGCCGTTCATGGCGCCGTTGTGATTCCAGTTCGGATCGATGATGCCGTCGGGCGAGGAGTAGCGGAACAGCACCCTGCCCTCGCCCTCAAGCCGCGCGATGGTCTCTCCGTCGGCGATATAATTTCCCTCGCCGTGCGCCACCGGGACCCGGATCACCTGCCCGGCATTGTAGCCGCGGGTGAACGGGGTGTCGGAGCGCTCGACCCGCAAATAGACGTCGCGGCAGATGAAGCGGAGCTGGGCATTGCGCATCAATACGCCCGGCAGCAATCCCGCTTCGCAGGCGATCTGGAAGCCGTTGCATATCGCCAGCACCAGTCCGCCTTTGGCGGCGAAATCGCGCACCGCGTCCATGATCGGCGCGCGCGCGGCGATCGCGCCGCAGCGCAGGTAGTCGCCGTAGGAGAAGCCGCCGGGAAGGACCACGAGATCGGTGCTCGGTGGCAGCGCGGCGTCGCCGTGCCAGACCAGCGCCGGCTCGCGCCCGGAGATCAACCGCAGCGCGCGCGCCATGTCGCGGTCGCGGTTGATTCCGGGGAAAACGACGACAGCCGATCTCATTGCAACCGGTAAGCCTCCATAGTCAGCGCACCTCGATCCGGTAATTCTCGATCACGGTATTGGCCAAAAGCTTCTCGGCGGCGCTTTTGAGCGCCGCCTCGGCGCCGGCGCGATCAGCGCCTTCGATTTCGATGTCGAACACTTTGCCCTGCCGCACACTGGTCACTCCGCCGACGCCAAGCGAGCGCAGCGCGCCTTCGATGGCCTTGCCTTGCGGATCGAGAATACCGGGTTTGAGCGTGACAGTGACGCGGGCCTTCATAGTTCACTGAATAAGTATGAATCGCCCCCGCCGCAATACAGGGGGCCGATGGCGGATAATCTGGGGAAAAGCCCGGCGCCGTAAGTCCTTGGAGGCGTTCGCCGGCGGATTGGCCGGCGAAAGCTCAACCTTTGACCAGGACCGGCCCGGTCCCTTGTGGCCGCTCGCCCTCGCTCATAATGCCGAGCCGCTTGGCGACTTCGGTATAGGCTTCGACCAGCCCGCCCAGATCGCGCCGGAAGCGGTCTTTGTCGAGCTTCTCGTTCGATTTGATATCCCAAAGCCGGCACGAGTCCGGCGAAATCTCGTCCGCCACGACGATGCGCATCAGGTCATTTTCCCACAGCCGCCCGGTCTCCATTTTGAAATCGACCAGCCGGATGCCGACGCCGAGGAACAGACCGGAGAGGAAGTCGTTGACGCGGATCGCGAGCGACATGATGTCGTCGATTTCCTGCGGCGTCGCCCAGCCGAAAGCGGTGATGTGCTCCTCCGAGACCATCGGGTCGTTGAGCTGGTCGTTCTTGTAATAAAACTCGATGATCGAGCGCGGCAGTTGCGTGCCTTCTTCAATGCCGAGCCGCTGCGACAGCGATCCAGCGGCGATGTTGCGCACCACCACTTCGAGCGGAATGATCTCGACCTCGCGGATCAACTGCTCGCGCATATTGAGCCGGCGGATGAAATGCGTCGGCACGCCGATATCGTTCAAGTGCTGGAAGACGTATTCGGAAATCCGGTTATTGAGGACTCCCTTGCCCTCGATCACCTCATGCTTTTTGGCATTGAAGGCGGTCGCGTCGTCCTTGAAGTGCTGGATTAATGTTCCGGGCTCGGGCCCTTCATAGAGGACCTTCGCCTTGCCTTCGTAAATGCGGCGACGGCGGCTCATCGGAGTGTACCGGGGTTTGGTGAAATCCATTGTAATGCCGTGGCTCCATTTCGGATATTTCGAGATCCGCGGCGGCGATAGCGGGCGCGACTCAACTCGGCGGCCCCTCCGCAACAGGAAAGCTAGCCGAACGTGAAGCGGAGTACAATCGACAAAGACCCGCACGCGGTGGCCGCAACGTCATTGTGCAGGACAGACAGCCGTTGCCTTGACGCGCTAGCCTCGATATGCAAGGCGCAAGTGATTTGCGCTTATCCGCGGTTCCCCATTGGCGGGCAAAGGCGACGACAATGACCACCACATTCGACAAGCGCGAAGAAGGCTTCGAGCAACAATTCGCGCACGACGAGGAACTCAAGTTCAAAGCCATCGCGCGCCGCAACAAGATGCTGGGTCTATGGGCGGCGGGAAAGCTCGGCTTGAGCGGTGCCGAGGCAGAGAACTATGCACGCTCGATCGTCTTGGCGGAGTTCGAACAAGACGGCGACCGCGCCGTGATTGCGAAGATCCGCAACGATCTCGAAGCCAAGGGCATCACCCAGTCCGAGCACCAGATCACCCGCACGATGACCGAGTTGATGGCGACAGCCATCATCGACATCAAAGCCGGCCGGTGATCTGAGATGGCGATTTCGGCCTTCACCCTTGCGAACCGGCTGCACGCCGGCGAAACCGTATTCTCCGGCTGGTGCGGGCTGCCCTACCCGCTGGTTGCCGAAACGCTCGCCCGCGACGGCTTTGCGGCCGTGGCGATCGAAAGCCAGCACGGGCTTTGGGACGTGAGCGGAATTCTCGCCGGCATTGCCGCCATTCGTCAGGGCGGCGCGGCGCCATTGGTGCGTGTGCCGTTCGGCGATTTCGCGCTGGTCAGCCGGGTGCTCGATTTCGGCGCCGAAGGCATCATCGCGCCAATGATCAATACGCCCGCCGATGCGCGCGCTTTCGCCGGAGCGGCCAAGTTCCCCCCGATCGGAGAGCGCAGCTGGGGGCCGCACCGCGCAACGACGCTTGCAGGTCTTACCGATCAATCGGTCTATTTGCGCGAGGCTAACGACCATATTGTGACGCTCGCCATGATCGAAACCCGCACTGCGCTGCAGAATTTCGACGCGATCATCGCCACGCCGGGAATCGACGGCTTTTTTCTCGGCCCGTCGGATCTGTCAATCGCCCTGTCGGACGGCAAGACCGTCGATCCATTGTCCAAGGACGTCGAGCGCGAGCTCGATCGGATCATCGCCGCAACACAGAAGGCAAAGAAAATTCCTGGCGCCTATTGTCATTCCGCCGAACGCGCCGTGGCGCTCGCCAAGCGCGGCGTGAAATTTCTCGCGGTGTCGAGCGACCTGTCGATGCTGCGCGCCGGGGCGGCGGCGGCGATGAAGGTGCTCAAGGGCTGATCGATTTTGCCAACCGCTCGAGCGCCGCCGCTGGGTCCGCCTCGACTTCGCCCGCTGCGATCTCGACCACACGATAATCGCGTTCCATAAGCCAAGCGCGTTTTTGCGCCCGTGCCGCGGCGGCGGCGGTGCTTTCCTCGTGCGGCACCAGATCGATCACCAGCCGAAGCGGAAACGAGACGAAATCACAAATATTCTGGCCGACCGGCGTCTGGCGCTTGAAAGCGCGGCCGGCAAAGCGGCGATCGTTGGTGAGCGCCGCCCACAGCGTCCGCTCGGCCTCCGTTGGATTGCGGCGGAGAAGGCGCGCCAGGCCGCGCACCGGACCGCGCTCTTTCGGGATGCGGTCGCCGCCATGCTCGGCCAACAGCGTCCGCAGAAGCTCGGCCTGTTCGCCGTCCAATACGCCGCCGCGCGCCGGCCCTTTGCGTCCCTCGGCGATCGCCATGATCACGCCATGCAGCGTCTGGATGTCCTGTTGCGTCGGCTGCATGCGGGAAAAAATGTTGCGCAGATTGATCTGCATGGTCTCGCGCTTGTCCGGCGGGCGAAAGAACTCGACCTTCTCGAGTTCGCGCTCGACACTTTCGAAAAAGGCAAGGAGCTGTTGCTTCCCCGCGGGGACGGATTTGTTCGGCATCGCGAACGGCAATTTGCCGCCGCTCACAAGCTTGAACCATTCATAGGCGACGATCACGACGGCTTGCGCCAGGTTGAGCGATGCGAAGGCCGGATTGACCGGCAGCGTCACAATGGCATCGGCCAGCGCGACCTCGTCATTCTCGAGCCCATTGCGCTCGCGCCCGAACAGAACGGCGATGTTTTCTCCCGCCCCGATCCTTGGCGCGACGAGACGCGCTGCCTCGGCCGGGCCGACGACGGGTTTGGCCTGATCGTGGGCGCGCGCGGTCGTGGCAAGAACGAAACTGCAATCGGCAATGGCGGCTGCAAGCGTCGGATAGGGCATCGCCCCGTCGAGCACCCGGCCCGCCCCGGTCGCCATCATGCGGGCTTTGTCGTTGGGCCAGCCCTGCCGCGGATTGACCAGACGGAGTTGCGACAAGCCGAAATTCGCCATGGCGCGAGCGGCGGCGCCGATATTCTCGCCAAGTTGCGGCTCGACCAAGACCACGATCGGGCCTCGGTGGGCGCTCCAATCCCTGGTTCTGTCGGAGCCTGCTCCGGGCATGGCCCTTTCATGCACCGGTCCGGTGGTCGCGTCGAGGCGGGGCGGCACTTTGTTGATGACGCCGCGCGCTGCACTCGCGATGCTCGAAAAAATTGGCTACCTCGCATTCGCCGGGCGGCATATCGCTTTAAGCGCCTGCCATTCGCTATCAGACAGAATCTCGGGTCCCGTGGCGGGACGATCTTCATGCCGCATCAGCTCGCGCCGGTCCTCGGTCAAAGGATGACTCGCCAGGATGCCGATCGTGCCGCTTCTCTCCGCGCCGGTGATACGAAACAGCAGCTCTCCCATGGGCGCAGGCGAGCGGCCGAGCGCGTGCATGGCTCCGATCGCAAAGTCATCTGCGTTTTGCTCTGCGTCGCGCGAATAGGAGACTTCGAACAAGGTACGCGTCACGAATATCACAGCGGCCGAACCGGTGATGTCGCCCCACAAAAGCCCGACCAGAAACGATACCCCGCCGCGCTGAATCATCATGCGGGTGTGGTCGCGATGGCTGATGTGCCCCATTTCATGGGCGACGACGCCGGCAAGTTCGTCTGCGCTTTGGGCCTTTTGCAACAGACCGTTGAGCAAATAAATTTTGCCGCCGGGCAGAGCGAAGGCATTGGGTACAGATGAAGTCAGAACTTCGGTCTGTAGCGGAACGTCGAGATGACTGGCCTGGCGCACCATGAATGACATTGCGCAGCTACGCAGGTTGATCAGAGGCGAGAAAATCGCTTTCACTGGCGAGCGCGGCGACTTTTTCCGGGTGGTACGCCGCGGCGCCCTGCTTGAGTTGGTCACGGCCGGCTTTTATCGCTTTTGGCTCTCGACCGACATCCGCCGCTGGAAAGGTCTTGCGATCTAATCGGACGAACTCAATCCGCGTACGAATGCGCCCGCCGGCGTCACACGGCATCATGAAAATCGAGGCGCGAGAACGCTTCGATATTTCGAAGACTCACCTTTCGAGAAGCATTACACGTTTGACGTGTAGGCTGCTAGCGATGCACTAAGATATGTTTTACGTCCCGTAAATTCGGCTTTTTCCGCCCGGCCCTGAATGCTATAGCGACGCGCGCCGGCGCGGCTGGGCTTTGCCCACGCCCCCGGGCCCCGCCGTTTTCAATCCGTTCTGTGCAGGTAAAAGGTCCCCAATGAACAAAATTAAAGTCGCCAACCCCGTCGTCGAGATGGAGGGCGACGAGATGACCCGGATCATTTGGAAGCTCATCAAAGAGAAGCTGATCTTCCCTTATCTTGGCATCAACCTGCTCTATTTCGATCTCGGCATCGAAAAGCGCGACCAAACGCGCGACCAGATCACGGTCGACGCCGCGGAAGCCACCAAAAAGGTCGGCGTCGCGGTGAAATGCGCCACCATCACGCCGGACGAAGCGCGCGTGAAGGAATTCAACCTGCACGAAATGTACCGATCGCCGAATGGCACCATCCGCAACATTCTCGGCGGGGTGATCTTCCGCGAGCCGATCATCTGCAAGAACGTGCCGCGCCTGGTGCCGGGTTGGACCAAGCCGATCATCATCGGCCGTCACGCCTTCGGCGATCAATATCGCGCCACCGATTTCCGCGTGCCGGGCAAAGGTAAGCTTTACCTGACCTTCATCGGCGACGACGGCAAGGAGATCAAACGCGAAGTCTTTCAGTTTCCCGGCGGCGGCGTCGCCATGTCGATGTACAATCTCGACGACTCGATCCGCGATTTCGCCCGCGCCTCGATGAATTACGCGCTCAATCGCGGTTATCCGCTCTACCTTTCGACCAAGAACACCATCGTCAAAATCTATGACGGGCGGTTCAAGGACATATTCCAGGAAGTGTTCGACGCCGAGTTCAAGGACAAGTTCGCCGAGAAGAAGCTGACCTACGAGCACCGGCTGATCGACGACATGGTGGCGGCGGCGCTGAAATGGTCGGGCGGCTATGTCTGGGCGTGCAAGAATTACGACGGCGACGTGCAGTCAGACACCGTGGCCCAAGGCTATGGCTCGCTCGGGCTGATGACCTCGGTGCTCACCACGCCCGACGGCAAGGTCGTGGAGGCGGAAGCCGCCCATGGCACGGTGACGCGGCACTACCGCGAACACCAGAAAGGCCGCGAAACTTCCACCAATTCCGTGGCCTCCATTTTTGCTTGGACGCGCGGCCTCGCCCATCGCGCCAAGCTCGACAACAATGCCGAACTGGCGAAGTTCGCGGCGACCTTGGAGAAGGTCACGGTCGGCACGGTCGAAGCTGGGTTCATGACCAAGGATCTCGCCATACTCGTCGGCCCGGATCAGAAGTGGCTCTCGACCACCGCCTTCCTCGATAAGATCGACGCTAATTTGAAAGCGGCGATGGCCTGAGGTTCCCAAGGATCTAACCGGTTGGGAAGAGGTAGCTCACATTCCGCGGCGCCGATCACTATGTTGCGCGGATGGATGGTCCTGGCGCACCAAGACCTAAGAAGACGAGCCTGGTCGGGACGATCGCGCTCGTCGTCGTCCTGCTCGGATTATTGGTCGCGGCCACAGTGTTCGCGGTGCGAAGCTGGACCTCGG
>DATAYT010000051.1:0-6965 GCA_036272395.1 Xanthobacteraceae bacterium | reverse complement strand
TTCTCTTCGATCTTGTCTAGCAAGCGCACGATCTCGCTGCGCCGGATGTCGGCAATCGGCCGATCGCCCAGCGCGCCGTAAACGAGGCGCGTCAGTGTTTGTTCGATCCATTTAGCGGTGCGCAGCTTGCTGCCCTGCTGGCGCATGTACGCTTCGGCGATGGCGCGGAAGGTATCGCGCTGGGCACCTTTGGCCACGCGCTTTACCTCACTCGGATCACGCCCCTTCTCGACTTCATAGAGCGCGTCAGCCGCCTCCTTGCGCGCGGCCGCAAGACTAATCCCAGACTTCAATGTCAGCTTGCAGGGCTTGCCAGCGTAGCGATAGCGCACCGCAAAGCCTTTGTGCCCGGATGGCTGCACGATCAGATACAAGCCGCGCGCACCGGGATCGGCGATTTCTTGGCGCACCGGCCCCGGCTTCAAATTGCGGATGGCGATATCGGTGAACTTGCGCATGTGACCCCCTGTCAAAGATGCTCTGGGGTAACGCAGGGGTAACAAAATGCCCCTGACTGCGGGTGTTACCCCGTGTCCAGACAATGAGTAGCAGAAGCCTACAATGTCAAGAAAATAGAGGGCTAAGGCTGTTTCTTAAGTCCGGCTCTGTCCGGGCATGACGGGTCGCTGTTTTTGATATCCAGCGACGCGAGCTTGCCGTTGATGACGAAGTTGTTGTAATCAAGCGCGAGCGCGCGCGAAATGCCGTTGGCATAGAGCTCGAAGCTGATGGCATAAGCCGGTGTCTGCTCCGTACCATTTTCCGTCTTGCCGCGCTCGAAATAGCTAACGGTGACAGGCCAGCGCGGCACCGCGGCAAGTTTCGATTCGGCGGCCGCCGCGTCGTCGTGACCGCGCTCGTCGGGTTTGATCTCGTGGCCGATAACGGTGAGCGTATCGAAGACTTTGTCTCCGGTGTCCGAGCCGTCATAGACCGGAAAGCTCAGAACGGCCTGACCGGCGCGCGCCGCCTTGATCACGCGCACCATGTGCTCAGTCGGAAATACGACGCCCGGAGCAAGGCTGAGACTTTTTTGCTGCGGTCTTTCCAAGGCCACCGCGGTCTTGGTGGCCTCGCGTTCGGCGTGGCCGTCCACCGAATCGATGAGGTTTTCGTCGACAAAATTTTGCGAGGTGAATTTGAAGCTCTTGGCATCGGCTCCTTCCCACGTCGTCGACCGCAGGTCGCTTGTGGAAACTTTGCCTTCCCCGCTGTCGAGTTCGGACACCTGCCGAAAGTCGAGCGAATAGCCCTGGCAGGCGCTGCCGCCAAAATCATAGAGAATGCGCCCGCGCACGCCGGCTAGCTGTGAATTGGCGCGTGTCGTCCCGAGCGACAGATTGTAGATCGCACGGTGTGGAACCAACGTAACCGGCGCGGGCGCGCTCGCATCCTCGCCCTGTGCGATCGAAAATGAGGCGAGCATCAGCAGGCCAAGAGACAACAAAGCCGCGCGCATTGCGAACACGTGATCCAAGATCATCATTCAGCTCACATTGCTCGTTGCCGAGATCGCCCGTTCCCGGTCGCTCCCTCCCCGCGTCAATTTTGCCGGCATTATTGCGATTGCCGCGACGATGTCCGCGAACATAGGCAGCTCACCGGTGTCCCGCAACAGCAATCGCAACGCTTGCGCGCGATGCCGTCTTCGGACAGAAAACGCTGCGCCCAACCATATTGTGGAGTTAACCATGGCCGGATCTGCCGAAAACAAGTTGCGGGAACTTGGTATCAGCCTGCCTAAGCCGCCGGCGCCGATCGCAAATTATGTCCCTTTCGTGCGCACGGGCAATCTTTTGACCGTTTCAGGCCAGCTCTGCTTTGACGGCGACGGCAAACTTGTCGCCAAGGGGCAGCTTGGCGACGCGGTTTCCATCGAAGACGGGCAAAAAGCAGCGCGGGCCTGCGCCATTAATCTGCTCGCTCAGGTCAAGGTCGCGATCGGCGATCTCGACAAGGTCGTTCGCGTGGTACGGCTCGGCGGTTTTATCAATTCGGCGGCCGGCTTCGGCGATGGCCCGAAAGTAATGAACGGCGCCTCCGATCTGATGGTTGCGGTGTTCGGCGACAAGGGCAAGCACGCGCGCTCGACGGTCGGCGTGGCGGCGCTGCCGGCCGACGCAGCCGTCGAGGTGGAAGGTGCGCTCGAGGTGTCCTGATTCGGCAGCCGTTCCGTGACGCAGCCGCCTGATTGGCTGACTGCGCGGCCGATTGCGCATCGCGGGCTGCACGATTCCTCGCAAGGTGCGATCGAAAACACCGCCGGTGCGGTGCGCGCCGCGATCGCCGCCGGCTATGGGATCGAAGTCGATGTGCAACTCAGCGGCGACGGCGAGGCCATGGTTTATCACGACGATGCGCTCGGCCGGCTTACCGAGGGCGAAGCCAGGCTCGATCGGCTCAGCGCCGCCGAACTAAAACGGGTGCCGTTCCGCAACAGCAGCGAACGGATGATGACCCTTGGCGATCTTTGCGATCTTGTCGGCGCTCGCACCACGATCCTGATTGAACTCAAAAGCCGCTTTGACGGCGACGTGCGGCTCGCCAATCGTGTTGCCGAGGTCCTTGCCCCCTATGCCGGTCCGGCGGCGCCGATGTCGTTCGATCCGTGGCAGATCAAGGCGCTGCGACACAAGGCGCGCAGCCTCGCTTGCGGGATCGTTGCGGCCAAGTACCGGCCCCATCCATATTGGGATTTGATGCCGGCTTGGATGCGTCATGGAATGGGCTATTTGCTGACGGGCCTGGCGGCGCAGCCGCAATTTGTCGCTTATGCGGCAGCCGATTTGCCGGCGCTCGCACCCATCGTCGCGCGCAGGATTTTGCATTTGCCATTGCTGGCGTGGACAATTCGGAGCGACGCCGAGCGCCGGCGCGCGCTGCGCTGGGCTGATCAGATTGTTTTCGAAGGATTCAAGCCGTGAACAGCCGGAACAATCGAGGACGCCGCGCATGACCGAGCTGCGCATCAGCGTTGCCGACACAATCGATGCGGTCGATGCCGACGAATGGGACGCCTGCGCTAATCCCGGGGCACGCGTTGGCATGGCCAAGGACGAAGGCGGCGCCCGGACTGAGCGGCCGGCCGCGCATTCGAGCGGTGCGGCAGAACCGGCTTACAATCCTTTTATCTCGCATGCCTTCCTGGCGGCGCTCGAACAATCCAATTCGGTCGGTCCGCGTACCGGCTGGCAGCCTCGCCACGTGCTCGCGCGCACCGTCGAGGGCACGCTGATCGCGGCCGCGCCGTGTTACCTTAAAAGCCACTCGCGCGGCGAATACGTCTTCGACCACGGCTGGGCCGAAGCCTACGCGCGCGCCGGCGGCAGCTATTATCCCAAAATGCAGGTCGCGGTGCCGTTCACGCCCGCAACTGGCCGGCGTCTATTGGTGCGCGACACGGCCGATTCCGAAAGTATCGCCCGCGCGCTTGCGTCCGGCCTCGTCGAAATTTGCAAGATTTGCGGCGCATCCGGCGTGCACGTGACCTTCGCGCCTGAGGCGGAATTCCGTCTGCTCGGTAAGCTTGGCTATCTGCAGCGCACCGACCAGCAGTTTCACTGGGAAAATCGCGGTTTTGCAACTTTCGACGAATTTCTCGGCGCGCTTACAGCACGCAAGCGCAAAACCATCCGCCGTGAACGCCATGACGCGCTGGCAAACGGCATCAGCGTCCATTGGCTCACGGGCAGCGATCTGACCGAGGAGATTTGGGACGTGTTTTTCCAGTTTTACATGGAGACCGGTTCACGAAAATGGGGTCGTCCGTATCTGACGCGGCCATTCTACTCACTGGTCGGTCAAAGCATGCGGCAGCACATCGTGCTGATCATGGCCAAGCGGGCCGGCCGCTGGATCGCCGGCGCCATCAATTTCATCGGCTCGCATTCGCTGTTCGGCCGTCACTGGGGCGCGATCGAACACCATTCCTTCCTGCATTTCGAGCTCTGCTACTATCAGGCCATCGACTACGCGATCGCCCACAAATTGCCGTGCGTCGAGGCCGGAGCGCAGGGCGAGCACAAGATCGCCCGCGGCTATCTGCCGAGCACGACTTATTCGGCGCACTACATTGCCGATCCCGCTTTGCGGCGCGGCATCGCCGAGTACCTGGCGCGCGAGCGCGCCTATGTCGCCGCCGCGGGCGCCGAACTTGCTACATTTGCGCCGTTCCGCAAGAATTTCGTCCTCGAACCCGATTGATCACAGCGGCGGTCGGGCGCGGCGATGTACCGGCCGGTCCCGAAACGCTAACGGCAGCTTGGAGAGCGCAATGGCGAACTATGATCCAAACAACATTTTCGCCAAAATCCTTCGCGGCGAATTGCCAGCCTACAAGGTGTTCGAAGATGATAAAGTGTTCGCCTTCCTCGACATCATGCCGCGGGCTCCTGGGCATACGCTGGTGATTCCGAAGAATCCAGCTCGCACCATCGTCGACATCACGCCGGACGATCTGACCCATGTGATGAAAGCGACGCAGAAGATCGCGCGGGCGGCGCTGAAGGCTTTCGGCGCCGACGGCATCACGATCCAACAGTTCAACGAACCCGCGGGCGGCCAAGTCGTCTTCCACCTGCACGTCCATGTGCTTCCGCGCAAAGACGGCGTGCCGCTGAAACCACCCTTGAGCTTCAAGGAAGAACCGGCGGTGCTTGCCGAGCAAGCGGCGCGGCTCGCCGCCGCATTGAAAGAATGAGCGAAGTCTTTTAGCCGCCGCCCCCGCGTGAGACCCGTTCGATTTCGGCGCGAACCAGGCGCTCCACCATTCCCGGCAGATTATCGTCCAACCAAACTTTAAGCATCGGCCGCAGCATTTCGCGGACCAGATCCTCGAGCGTGCGCGCGTTCTGAACCAGAACCGTTTGCGCAAGCGCGTTGAAAGCCGAATCGACCGCGGCGCTGGTTGTGCTGGACATCAAGCCGCCGCGCGTATCGTCACGTGCGCCGCTGCTTTGGCTCACCGACACCACTTCATTCGCCACAGTATGATCCATTGTCGCATGCGGCGCTGATGCCAGACTTGAATCAACGACGGGCGCGGCAGATCGGAGCGCAGACGGCGCCATCGATTCGGTCAAATCGAGAACGGTGGAGGAGCGGGCCGCTTTGGCACTTGAGGAAAGCGCGCCAATCCTGGCGGCCGGCGATTCCCGCGGCGAAGCATCCGTCGCCCGCTCGGTCTCCGGCGATGCGGCGGCGTCGGGATTAAGCTCGACGCTTGCGGTTTCGGGTGGGCGCTGCGCCGGCTTCTCTGAATCGTCTTCGG
The DNA here is from genome assembly GCA_036272395.1 of Xanthobacteraceae bacterium. Lineage (GTDB taxonomy): Bacteria > Pseudomonadota > Alphaproteobacteria > Rhizobiales > Xanthobacteraceae > BOG-931. Next base: position 1,696 of record DATAYT010000051.1, on the reverse strand, counting down.
CGATAATGCGGCGAATCGAGGCGAGTATTTCCTCCATCGATGGTTCTTGAGATTTGGCCGCCTGCGCCATGCCGCTCCTCGCTTAGCTCATAGTGGCCGCATCACGCGGCGAACTCCCACTCCGCTTCGCCGAATCACCCAGCCGGCACTCTGCAACGTTGCCGCCAGCGCGGTCATTGCGCAAGCCGACGGCGCCACCGCCGCTATCAGAAAAGGCGCCGCGTATCCGCCGTGCTGGCCTACCGGCCGTCCGGGGTCCGAACGCCGATCCAGGCGTCCCGGACCTGCTGATAGTGCACCCGCGGATCGTAGACCATGACATTCAGTCCGAGTCGCTGCATCGACAGCCCGCCGACTGCCGCCAACAGCGTGTAAGAAGCAACGATGCGATCGTGTTGCGCGGTCACCAGAGCCACGCGCGCATTGACGAGTTCCTGCTGCGCATTGAGGACGTCGAGCGTTGTTCGCTGCCCGACCCGCGCCTCTTCGCGGACACCGTTGAGCGCAATCTCGGCGGCGTTCACCTGAGCCGTGGTTGCCTCGATCTGCGCCTTGGCGGCGTCCAATTGTCCCCAGCTCTGCACCACCGTAGCCCGCGCCTGATCGCGGTTGACATCAACATTGAGGCGCTGTTGGCCAAGTGTTTCCTTGTTTTGGCGAATGGCGGAATATTCAGCGCCGCCTTGATAAAGCGGGACGGTAAGTTGTCCCAGAATAGAGACGGTGGTGGTCCGAAGTTCTTGCGGTATCGTTTGGTAATTCTGCGCATAGGCGGCGGTGAGCCCGAGGTTGGGATAAAGCGCGGCCTCGCTGATTTTCACCGCGAGCTCCGCGACGTCGACGCCGTACATCGCCGCCAGTACCGACGGGCTTTCCGTCTCGCCTGCGGTAATCGCTCGCGGCAGCGTCGCTGGCGACAGCCGATCGACCGGCGTGCCGGGATTGAGGCGGCCGGGATCGACCCCGATCACCCGCCGATAATTCGCCTGCGAGGTGATGTAATTCGATTGCGCCTGAAGAAGCTGCGAACGTCCTGCAGCCAGGCGGGACTCCGCCTGGGCGACGTCGGTGCGCGTCACTTCGCCGACGTTGAAGCGGTCACGAGTTTGTTTCAGTTGCTCGGTGAGCACTTCGACGTTGCGGCGATTGAGATCGAGGATTGCCTGATCGCGTATCAAATTCATGTAGGCGGTAGCGGCGTCGAGAAGGACTTGCTGCTCGGTGAGGCGCAATGTCTCGCGCGCGCCAAACACCCCGCTTTCCGCTTGACGTGTGCGATTGGCGGTTTGGAATCCGTTGTAAAGGGTTTGCGTCATGGTCGCGCCGAATTGCCGGGTCGGCAGGTCCGAGCCGAGGCTGGTGTAGAAGACCTGGTGTGGAAACACTTGTTGGTTGACCGTTTTGTTGACCTGGTCAAAGTAATTAAATCCGCCAGCTGCAGTGACACTGAGTTTCGGCCGATAACCTGACAGCGCTTGCGGCACGTTCTCATCGGTCGCGCGCTGCGCCGCGCGCTGCGCGTTAAGCGATGGATTGTTTTGATACGCCAGAACGAGCGCCCATTCGAGCGTATCGGCGCGCGCCGTCACGACTCCGCCTGCGATGGCGGCGCAGCCTGCTGCCAAGAGCCCCCGAAGACACGTCCGCAGTCCTGGTCCCCACATGACGCAGAGAATCTCAGTTTATTCCATGAATG
>DATAYT010000050.1:0-3842 GCA_036272395.1 Xanthobacteraceae bacterium | reverse complement strand
TTTCCAGGCCGCCGGCGGCTCGATGGTTTCGCTGGCGAAGGGCAACCGCTCGCCGGCGGTGCGCGAGGCTTGCAAAAAGCACGGCGGCTTCTATCTCGCCTCGATCGGCGGCGCGGCGGCCAATCTTGCGGAACATTGCATTAAGAAAGTCGAATGCATCGAATATCCCGAACTCGGGATGGAAGCGATCTGGCGCATCGAAGTGGTCGATTTTCCCGCCTTCATCGGCATCGACGACAAAGGCAACGACTTCTTCAAGGATTTGAACCTGGGGTGAGGCGATGACGCCTCGTCCAATTTCGCTCCATCCGGTCGTCCAGTGGCTCGTCCACGGCGCGCGCAATGCGCCGTTGTCGCACGAAGTGCTGACCGAGTTGTGTCAGCGCCTGGTCGCGGCCGGATTGCCGCTGTGGCGGGTCATGGTGTTCGTCCGCACGCTGCATCCGGAGATCGTCGGCCGCCGGTTCGTCTGGCATCCGGAGACCGGCACCGAGGTCACCGACGGCAGCTTCGAGCTGCTTGAGCGCCGGTCCTTTCTCGAAAGCCCGATGATGCATGTGGCCAAAACCGGCGAATCGCTCCGCCGCCGCCTCGCCGATCCGGATTGCATCATGGATTACGGCATCCTGCACGAGCTGCGCGCCGAAGGGGTCACCGATTATTTCGTGGCGCCGCTGCACTTCTCCAGCGGCGACGTGCATTTCTCGTCCTGGTCGACGCGGCGGCCCGGCGGTTTCACCGATGCCGAAATTGACGCCATCGAAGCGATCATTCCGCCGCTGGCGCGCATTGGCGAAATCCGCGCCTGGTACCGCGTCGCCGGCAATCTTTTGACGACCTATATCGGCAAGAATGCCGGCGAGCGGGTGCTCGCCGGACATATCCGCCGCGGCGACACCGAAACAATCCATGCCGCGATCTGGCTCTCCGACATGCGCGGCTTCACCACGCTCGCCGATACGCTGCCGCCGCAGGATCTGGTCGATCTGCTCAACCACTATTTCGATTGCCAGGTTCCGGCGATCGAGCAGCACGGCGGCGAAGTGCTCAAATTTATGGGTGACGGCCTGCTCGCGATCTTTCAAATCGGCGCGGAGGGCGATTTTCCGACGATCTGCGCCGCCGCGCTCGAAGCCGGTAGGGCGGCGCGCGACGCTATCGCCGCGCTGCATGCGGCCGATGACGGCCCGGCGCTGCGCTTCGGCCTGGCGCTGCATGTCGGCGACGTGCTGTTCGGCAATATCGGCAGCGGCAACCGGCTGGATTTCACCGCCATCGGCCCGGCGGTAAACTTGGCGGCGCGGCTGGAGAAACTCGCCGGCCAGCTCGGCCGCACCATTTTGGCGTCGGAGGATTTCGTCGATCATTCCGGCGACGACGGCTTAGAGCCGCTCGGCCGTTTTGCCGTCGCCGGATTTGCCGCCGAGCAAACGGTGTTCGGCCTCGCCGACGAAGGAAAGGAAGCGCAATGAACGGACCGACCGCGACGGCAACCGCGCCACGCACCAAGGGGCCGATCGTCTGGCTCGACATGGATCAAAAGGCGCTCGACGACGCTTACGATCAGCTCGTCTACGCGCCGAACCGCGACCAATTGACCAAGCGGCGCATTATCAACAGTGCGGCGGCGCGCGCGCGGATCGGCGAGCCCTTACGCTTTGCTTATGGGCCGACGCCGATCGAAGGGCTCGACGTTTTTCGTTCTGCCACGATCGGGGGTGGAGCGGCGGGCGGACCGGTTGCGATCTTCGTCCATGGCGGCGCCTGGCGCACCGGCAGTGCGTCCGATTACAGCTTTGTCGCTGAACCATTCGTGCGCGCCGGCGGCAATTTTGTCGCGCTCGATTTCACCACGGTCGATGAGGCCGGCGGCAGCCTGTTTCCGATGGTGGAGCAGGTGCGGCGCGCGATCGGATGGGTCTATCGCAACGCCGATAAATTCGGCGGCGACCGCGAGCGGCTTTTTCTGATCGCGCATTCGTCGGGCTCGCATCTCGCCGGCTGCGTGGTCACCCATGACTGGAGCAAGGACGGCTTGCCGCGCGACATTCTCAAAGGCGCGACGCTGTCGAGCGGCATGTACGATCTCAAGCCGGTGCGGCTCTCCAAGCGTTCGCAATATGTGAAGTTCACCGACGCGATGGAGCAGGAGCTGTCCGCGATCCGCAATCTCGATAAGCTCGTGACACCGCTGACTATCAGCTACGGCACCTACGAGACGCCGGAATTTCAGCGGCAGGCCCGCGATTTCGTCGCGGCGGTGAAAGCCGCCGGCAAGCCCGTCGAGCTGCTGGTCGGCGAGGCCTACAACCATTTCGAAATGCTGGAGACGCTGGCGAACCCTTACGGCCTACTCGGCCGCGCGGTGCTGGCGCAGATGGGGTTGAGCAAGAGCTGAAGAAAAAAGCGGTATCGATTCTCGGACCGCTCGTCCCGCGAAAGCGGGGACCCAGTGAACGACGGTAGCGTTTGTCTGGATTCGCGCTTGCGCGGGAATGAGCGGCAAGATGGGCTTACGCCGCTTCGGCGCCGGAAGTGGCCGCCTTGCGAATCGAACTGCGAACGAGTTCGGCGCCGCAGCTGCGGCAGGCATAAACGGTGTCTTCCATTTCGGCCGACACCGCGCGACGGCCGTGATAGGCCATCCGTCCTGCGCAGATAGGGCAGGGCATCATCAGCGAAGGTAAACTCGAGGCGGGCACAGCCGCTTGATGGCGCATCCACGGTCCCCGGTGAGCGAAGATGACAAGTTCGTGAATTACTGGCCGGTTTGGTTCCAGAGTCAAGGAAAATTGTGCAACGCACACCAACGCGTTGCAATGCGGTAAGTTTCTTGGGGATAACCTTTTAAAGCCAATTGCGAATCGGCCGCGAAGGCATCTCAGGGGCGGCGCGGAATCACCCGGTCGCGGCAAGCGCGCCGGCCTTGATGCAGGCGACGCCGAGGGCGGCAAAGCTTGAGCGAGTCGCCGCCACCGAGCCCTGGACGTCGATGCCGCGGCAGGCGTCTTCGATGACGACGACTGCGAAGCCCTCGCGGATCGCGTCCTCGGCCGAGTAGCGGACGCAAAAGTCGAGCGCGAGGCCGGCCAGGAACAGGCGCTTGATGCCGCGCTCGCGCAGATAGCCGGTCAGTCCGGTCGGCGTGGTGCGGTCGTTCTCGTAGAGCGCCGAGTACGAGTCGATCGCCGGATCGAGGCCCTTGCGGACGACGAGCCCGGCCTGGGGAATGTGCAGGCCGTCGTGGAACGCCGCGCCGGGCGTGCCTTGCACGCAGTGATCGGGCCACAGCACTTGCGGCCCGTAGGACATCGCGATCGTGTCATACGGCGCGCGCCCCGGATGCGCCGAGGCGAACGACAAATGTCCGACCGGATGCCAATCCTGTGTGAGCACGACGTTGCGGAAGTTCTCGCCAAGCCGGTTGACGATCGGCACGACCTCGTCGCCGCTCGGTACCGCGAGCGCGCCGTCCGGACAGAAATCGTTCTGCACGTCGACGACGATGAGAACGTCGCTGTCATTGATTGCCAACGATGAGGCCAATTTCGCCTCCGATTCTTTTGGTGTCTGCGTCTTTGTTCTTTTTGCGCCGCTCTTTCGTGCAGCAGCCTTGGTAGACGCTCAGCTGCGGCGGATGCGGCTGTCAAGCAGCGCGGCGAGCTCGACCAAATCAGCGCCGATCTCCACCGGATAATTGGCGTCCGGATCAAGTCGCCGCAATGGTTCCGGCAAGCGTTCGAGATCGCGCTTGGCGCGCGCGCGGATTTCGTCGAGCGAGGGCGACGGTCGTAAACGTCGTCCGTCGCGCATCACGCGGTCAAGCAGCGGTTCGGCGCCGT
>DATAYT010000049.1:0-2694 GCA_036272395.1 Xanthobacteraceae bacterium | reverse complement strand
GGCGGTCGGGCTTTACGTGCCGGGGGGCAGCGCCGCCTATCCGTCGTCGGTGCTCATGAACGCGGTGCCGGCAAAAGTTGCGCGCGTGCCGCGGCTCGTGATGACCGTGCCGACACCCGGCGGCGAACTCAGTCCGCTGGTCCTGGCGGCGGCCAAGCTCGCCGGCATCGACGAAATCTTTCGCGTTGGCGGCGCCCAGGCCATTGCCGCCTTGGCCTACGGAACAAAAACGATTGCGCCGGTCGCCAAGATCGTTGGGCCGGGCAACGCCTATGTCGCCGCCGCCAAGCGCATGGTGTTCGGCAAAGTCGGTATCGACACCGTCGCCGGCCCCTCCGAAGTCCTCATTCTCGCCGACCGGCACGCCAATCCGGATTGGATCGCCGCCGACCTTCTGGCGCAGGCGGAGCATGATGCGAGTGCGCAGGCCATTCTGATCACCGACAGCGCCGCGCTCGCCGGGCAAGTCGAGCGCGCGGTGGCGGCGCAGCTTGCGGCCTTGCCGCGCGGCAAGGTCGCGAGCGCGTCGTGGCGCGATTACGGCGCGGTCATTGTCGTTCCGACGCTGGAACAAGCGCTGCCGCTGGTTGACGCGCTTGCGCCGGAACATGTCGAGATCGTCGCGGCCGATGCCGAGCGGCTGGCGACAGCCATCCGCAATGCCGGGGCGATCTTTCTCGGCGCGTACACGCCGGAGGTGATCGGCGATTACGTCGCCGGCTCCAATCACGTGCTGCCGACCGCGCGCGCGGCGCGATTTTCCTCCGGCCTCGGCGTACTCGATTTCGTCAAACGCACCTCGATCCTCAAATGCGGGCCGGAGCAGCTGCGCGCGCTCGCCGACGCCGCCATCACGCTCGCCAACGCCGAAGGGCTCGATGCCCACGCGCGTTCGGTCGCTATCCGGCTTAATCGCTAGCGCATGATCCCGAAAAGTGTGTAACGGTCTTCGGATAAGATCACGCGCAAAACGAATCTTAGAGATGCGCGGTGATTCCAGTTAAATGGATCGTGCTCTGATGCCGCGGCGAGGCGCCAGCAAAGACAATACCGGCCGGCTTGCGGCGGTGACTCTCGACGAAGCTTCGCTCGGCCGCAGCAACGACGATGTCGAGCACGAGCGGCGGGTCGCGATCTACGATCTCCTCGAAAACAACAAGTTCAGGCCGGCTGGACACGCGGGCGGCCCCTATGCGCTGCAACTCGGCATTTCCGGCAACCGGCTCGTGTTCGACATTCGTCTCGCCGACAACTCGCCGGTGATCGCGCATATGCTTTCGCTGGCGCCGTTCCGCCGCGTGGTGAAAGATTATTTCGTGGTCTGCGACAGCTACTACGCGGCAATCCGAACGGCGACGCCCGACCGCATCGAGACGCTCGATATGGCGCGGCGCGGCTTGCACGACGAAGGTTCGCACCTGGTGATGGAGCGGCTCAAGCGTAAGGTCGACATCGATTTCGACACCGCGCGCCGGCTGTTCACTTTGATCTCGGTCTTGCACTGGAAAGGCTGAGCGGGCGATGCCGCCGCAATCGCGACCTCCGCTGGCGGTGCTATTCGCCTGCGGGCTCAATTCGGTGCGCTCGCCGATCGCCGCGGCGCTGTTCGGGCAGATCTTCGGCCGCGGCATCTATGTCGGCTCGGCCGGTGTGCGCAAGGGCGAGCTCGATCCATTTGCCGTCGCGGTCATGGCTGAAATCGGCCTCGATATTTCGCGGCACAAGCCGCTGACCTTCAAGGAATTGGACGAATGGGAGGGGCTCAACTTCGATCTCATTGTCACTCTCGCTCCCGAGGCCCATCACCGCGCCCTGGAATTGACCCGCACCAGCGGCGTCGATGTAGAATATTGGCCAACCGCCGATCCAAAGGCGATCGAAGGCAGCCGCGAGCAGCGGCTTGAAGCTTATCGTGAGGTGCGCGACCAGATTTTGGCGCGTATTCGGCAACGTTTCATTCCTCGCGGTCCCGGCAATGAATGAGATCGGCGTAATTCGGCGAATAGTCCTCAACGCTGTTGTGATACGGCGTGCCATCCGGTACTGTCCGCCGCAAAAATTCGGCGGGCCGCAAACGAGCCGGGCCGGGACGGCAAACAATTTTTTTGGAAGGCGAATGGCGAAGGAAGAACTGTTGGAATTTCCCGGCGTGGTGACGGAACTGCTTCCGAACGCCACCTTTCGGGTCAAGCTCGAGAACGACCATGAAATCATCGCGCACACCGCAGGACGCATGCGCAAGAACCGCATCCGTGTGCTCGCCGGCGACAAAGTGCTGGTCGAAATGACGCCGTATGATCTGACCAAGGGCCGGATTACCTACCGGTTCAAATGATCGGCCGTCCGAAACTGGTGCTTGCTTCCGGCTCGCCGCGCCGGCTCTCGCTCATTAATCAGGTCGGCATCGAACCCGACGCGCTGCGCCCCATCGACATCGACGAGACGCCCAAACGCGGTGAGCTGCCGCGCGCTTACGCCACCCGGCTCGCGCGCAACAAGGCCGAAACCGTGCTCGGGATGGTACGCATCGACGACGAACTCAAAGGCGCCTACATCCTCGCCGCCGATACCGTGGTCGCGGTTGGCCGCCGTATTTTACCCAAAGCGGAATTGCTCGACGAAGCGGCGCAGTGCTTGCGACTGCTGTCCGGCCGCAATCATCGCGTCCATACCGCGGTGTGCCTGGTGACGCCG
>DATAYT010000048.1:0-13202 GCA_036272395.1 Xanthobacteraceae bacterium | reverse complement strand
GCGACGCATAAGCGCTGTCGGCGCTTCAGCGAAAAAGACAAAAATCAAAATTGCGCGCGCAGAGGTGTCGCGGCCGCATTGTCACTCATCACAGGAATGGCCGAACTGCGCCAAGGCTTCGTCGAGGTAGTCGGCCAAAAGCGGCATGCCGAGCAGATATGAAGCGGTGCGCTTGTTGTGAGCGCGCGCGGCTTCGGCGCGTAGCTCGTCCCAATCCTCGAGCGAACCGTCGGCGCGGCCGAGCCAAGCGAGCGTAACCAGATCGACCTGCTCGTCCTCGCTCATAGCGAACATCGCGGCGGCGATTTCCTGCACCACCGGATCGTCGCGGTGGTCTTCCGGCACCGCGACCATCGTGTCGTCGGTCGGGTTGGAGCCGTCGTCCGGATCGGTCACGACATCCTTGGCGTCGAATTCGCGCGCCTTGGCGATGATGTAGCAGACCTTGTCCGGCGAGATCGACAGATCCGGCGTATTCTCGACGTCTTCGTCCGCCATAGCGATCCTCAGCAAGCCGCGCGAGCAAATACCGGCCGGACTCCGGGGCCCGGCAGGACCTCGCCTGCCCCGGCAAAATCCCTTGACGCGCAGGAACGTTCCAGCCGCGAACGGGAAAAATCAACCCTGCGCGACGATTGTGCAAATAAGGCCTTGGAATCTCGTGAATCGCGCGCGATAACGGCCGCATGACGATCCGACTGCATCGCGGCGATTTGCCGGACATTTCACGCTACAGGGGTGCCGTCGCGATCGATACCGAGACCATGGGGCTCGACGTCACGCGCGACCGGCTGTGCGTGGTGCAACTGTCGCCCGGCGACGGCTCCGCCGATGTCGTGCAGATCCCGCCGCGCGGCGGCGATGCGCCCAATCTGAAACAGTTGCTGGCCGACAAGTCGTTGCTCAAGATCTTTCATTTCGCCCGCTTCGATGTCGCGGTTCTCTTCAAGGCTTTCGGCGTCATGCCCGAGCCGATCTATTGCACCAAGATCGCCTCACGGCTGGCGCGGACCTATACCGACAAACACGGGCTGAAGGACCTGGTGCGCGAAATCCTCGGGCAGGAGCTGTCCAAGCAACAGCAATCCTCCGATTGGGGCGCGCCTGAATTAAGCGAAGCCCAGGTTGCTTACGCGGCCGCCGATGTCGTTCATCTGCACGCGCTCAAAGCGCGCCTCGATGTCATGCTCGCCCGCGAAAGCCGCGAACAATTGGCGCAGACCTGCTTTCGGTTCCTGCCGGATCGGGTCCGGCTCGACCTAGCCGGTTTCGCCGGCGAGGACATTTTTGCCCATTCGTAAGGCGCAAAGCCACCTAAGTACCTGAAATAACGGGCTTTGCCGAGCCATATTGGCAGGCGCATTTTTGCAAGACAAACCGACCCAAACCGTGGTCTAAGTCCGACTCAAGGGGCGGCGTGAAGGGGATCAGTGCTTGGCCATTTTCTACCCCGGGCGCACGGCGACAGCACTTTCGGCAAATTCCCGCGGCAGCTTCGAGCGCAGCTATCGCGCGGCGTTGCGGCACAGCCGGTATGTGCGCTGGCTACGCATCTGCGTCCCCGCCGGAATTGCGGCGCTGCTTTTGACTGTGATCGGCATTAATTACATGCCGCCGATCGGCGGCTTTCGGCTGCCCGGCGAACTCGGCAAGCTCGTCATCCATGGCACGCGGATAACGATGCAGCAACCGCGGTTGGCCGGCTACACAAACGATTCCCGCGCCTATGAATTTTCGGCGGATGCGGCCGGGCAAGACATCACCAAGCCCAACCTGGTCGAACTGCACCAACTTCACGCCAAGATGGAGTTGCAGGATAACAGCATGGTTGAGATGTCAGCGGTGTCCGGCGTCTACGACGCCAAGACGGAAATGCTGACGTTGCGCGAGGATATCCAACTCGTTTCCTCGACCGGGTATGAGGGACGTCTGATCGAGGCCGTGATCGACGTGCGCAAAGGCAATGTGGTCTCGGATAAGCCAGTGTCGGTGAAAATGCTCGACGGCTTTCTCAACGCCAAGCGGCTCGACATCGTGGACCGCGGTAGCGTCGTGCGTTTCAGTGGCGTCGCCATGACGCTCTTGCCTGGTAAACGCGCGTCTGCCGAGGCCGCCAAATCGGGCGAGCCATGACGCGGCGGTTCGCCACCACTGTCGCCAAGGCGGCGTTCTGCTTCGTAATCATCGCCGCGGCGCCACAGAGTTTTGCGCAAACACGCCTCGCCCAAGGAGGAGCCCCTTCCAGCCCGGCCAAACCGGGCCAGTTCGAGAACAAGGATGCCCCGGTCCAGATCGAGGCCGCCACGCTCGAGGTTCACGACAAGAGCAAGACCGCAACCTTTTCCGGCAATGTGCAGGTGGTCCAGGGCGACACCACGATGCGGTGCCGCAGCCTTGTTGTTTTTTACGGCCAGGAAGTCGGCATTGGCGAAGCGGGTGGGGAAGCAAACACGGGCACGGCCGCGAAATCTCAGCTCGGCGGAACGAAGGGCGCTCAAAATATCCGCCGCATTGAAGCGCGTGGCAGCGTGACCGTCCTCACTAAAGATCAGAGCGCGAGCGGTGACCTCGGCATCTACGATCTCAAGACCAAGACCATCACGCTCAGCGGCAATGTCGTGGTCAGTCAGGGTCAGAACGTCATCCATGGCGAACGGGTCGTGGTCGACACCGAGACCGGAAACGCTCGGGTCGAGTCCGGCAGCAGTGGCGCCGGAGCGAGCGCGGGCAGCGGGGGCCGCGTGCGCGCTTTGATCCAACCCGGCAAGGGTCAGGGCGGCCCGTCGAATTTCATGACCATCGGGCCTGGCCGCCCAAATTGAGCCGCCGCTAGCACCAAAGCCCGGCGAAATCGGCTAAGCTTTGAAAACAAGGGGCATCGGCTTCGCGATTCTAGAGACGCAATTTGGGGCGCAATTTGCGACACCGGCTCACGGGATAATGGATTTTGGCCCAGGACCTTTTCTCATATTTCCGACGCCGCAATGCGACGAGGCCTTCGCCGGCGCTCGGCGAAGATGAGCCGATTGACCTCGTCTCGATCGGCGGCGCGATCAGCACGGTCTATGTCGACATCGCGTGCGTAGCGGTACCGGAGAAGGCGCGCGCCAAAGCGCCTCCAGCGGGCCCGCCAGCACATTCGCCATCGCCAAGTTCACCGAGAAGCCCAGCCCCGTCTCCGGCCCAGCCGCCGACAGCCCCACCGCGACCGCCGCGCCAGCCCGTTGCGCCGGCCAGTCAAAACAATGGTCAGCGCCCAGCGACACGACCGCGCCGCCGTAGCGGCGGCAACGGCGCCGCACCGCCCGAACGCAAACCGCTGCTTGCGGTTCATGGCGTCGCCAAGAGTTTTGTCGGCCGCAAAGTGGTCAGAGGCGTGAGCCTTTACGTACGCAAAGGCGAGGCTGTCGGGCTTTTAGGCCCGAACGGCGCCGGTAAGACCACGGTGTTCTACATGATCACCGGTCTCATCAAGGCCGATGAGGGCCGCATCGAACTCGACGGCTGCGACGTGACGCAGCTGCCCATGTATCAGCGTGCGCGGCTCGGTATCGGCTATCTGCCGCAAGAAGCCTCGATCTTCCGCGGCCTCACCGTCGAGGAAAATATCCGCGCCGTGTTGGAGGTCGTCGAGCCTGACGCCCGACACCGGACTCACGATCTCGAGGCGCTGCTGGAAGAGTTCAACATCGCGCGCTTGCGCAAAACGCCGGCGATTGCGTTGTCCGGTGGCGAGCGGCGCAGGGTCGAAATCGCCCGTGCTTTGGCAACGCGCCCAAATTACATGCTGCTCGACGAACCGTTCGCCGGCATCGACCCGATTGCGGTCGGAGATATTCAAACGCTGGTCCGTCATCTGACCAATCGCGGCATCGGCGTGCTGATTACCGACCACAATGTGCGCGAGACGCTCGGCCTGACTGACCGCGCCTACATCATCTATTCCGGCGAAGTGCTCATGGAAGGCCGCGCCGACGACATCGTCAACAACCCTGACGTGCGACGACTCTATTTGGGCGAGGAATTTCGCCTTTAAGTTCTTAGGTCCAAACGGCTGGCGACGGCGGTCCCGATGTTGTAAGCACAAAGAAGCAAGAATCGGACCAAGTTGCACAGGCCGCGAATGGCGCTGACCCAAAGACTGCAAATCCGGCAAAGCCAGGCGCTGGTCATGACGCCGCAGCTGATGCAAGCCATCAAGCTGCTCCAGCTGTCGAATCTTGACTTGGCCGCCTATGTCGAAGCGGAGCTCGAACGCAATCCGCTGCTCGACCGCAGCCCGGATGGCGAACCAGTGGCGGCCGGCAGTCCCGCAGATGCAACGGCTAACGGGGCCGCCGAGGACGGCGCCTCGCCCGGAACCGAATTCGCCGATGGTTCGAGCGGCGCAGAGTCGCGCGACGACCCCCTCGAGGAAGGATCGCTCGATGACAGCGCTACGGCGCGCCCGCGGCTGGCCGACAGGCCGGCCGGCTATTCGGAATGGGCCACAGGTTCGGCGAGCCCGCGTGACGATGGCGACTACAATCTCGAATCCTTCGTATCCGCCGAGCCGACATTGGCGGATTGGCTGCGCGAGCAAGTGACACTGGCGATTACCGATCCGGTCCAGCGCATGATCGGCCACTATCTCGTCGATCTGGTGGACGAAGCCGGCTACGTCGCCGGCGATCTCGCGGCTGCCGCGGAACGGCTTGGGACCGGGCTTGCCGAGATCGAGGCGGTGCTTGCCACTTTGCAGACGTTTGAGCCTCCCGGCATTTGCGCGCGCGATCTCGCCGAGTGCCTGGCCATCCAGCTCAAGGAGCGCAATCGCTATGATCCGGCGATGGCGGCCCTGATCGGCAGGCTCGATCTCGTCGCCCGGCGCGATGTCGCCGCCTTGAAGAAAATCTGCGGCGTCGGCGACGAAGATCTCACCGAAATGATCGCCGAGCTCCGGCGTCTCAATCCGAAACCCGGCCTCGCCTTTGGCTCAACCATCGTTCAGCCAATCGTACCCGACGTATTCGTGCGCGCTGCGCCGGGCGGCGCCTGGCTGGTCGAGCTCAATTCCGACACCCTCCCGAAGGTTTTGGTCAACCAGACCTATTACGCCGAGGTTTCGGCAACCGCGCGGCGCGATACTGAGAAGTCCTATCTGGCCGATTGTCTGCAGAATGCCACTTGGCTAGTTCGTGCGCTCGATCAGCGCGCGCGAACCATCCTCAAGGTCGCCAATGAGATCGTGCGGCAGCAGGATGCTTTTTTTGCTCGCGGAGTCGAGCACCTGCGGCCGCTCAATCTCAAGACCGTCGCCGAAGCGATCGGTATGCACGAATCGACCGTATCGCGGGTTACCGCCAACAAATACATGGCCACCAGCCGCGGCATCTTCGAACTGAAATATTTCTTCACCTCGGCAATCGCCGGAGCGAATGGCGGCGAAGCGCATTCAGCCGAGGCGGTGCGTCACCGTATTCGTCAGTTGATCGATGCGGAGGGCGTATCCGACATTCTGTCCGACGACACTATTGTGGAAAAACTCCGTGAAGCCGGGATCGATATCGCGCGGCGGACGGTTGCCAAATACAGGGAATCGATGCGAATTCCTTCGTCCGTCCAACGGCGGCGGGAAAAGCAAGCTGCAATTGTGAGCTGAGCGCATGATCGCTCCGCGTCCACTCGGTCGTCATCGCAGGCCGCGGTCCACGGCTCACGGAAATTAATGAGTTTTGACCCTGGCTCATTTGAGCTAGGTCGATCATTTCCAATCGTTTTCGGAGGACTGCCGATGCCGTTTCGCGTGTCAGGGAAGAATCTCGACTTGGGCGAGGCGCTGCGGGAACGCATCAATGCGCGAATTGCGCAGGCCGTGAACAAATATTTTGACGGCGGCTATTCGGGTCATGTCACACTCGCCAAAGACGGCTTCGGTTTCCGCACCGAATGCGCCATTCATCTCGACTCCAAAATCACGCTGCATACCGAAGGCATGGCGCCGGACGCTTATGCCAGCGCCGACCAGGCGGCGCTGCGCATTGAAAAACGGCTCCGCCGCTACCACCGCCGGCTCAAGGAACATCGGCACGAGCGGGGCGATGCGGGAACTTCCAGCAGCGCGGCGACCTATGTGATCGAGGCGCCGCAAAACGACGATGCCGTCGACGTCGACAGTTTCACGCCGGTAATCATTGCCGAATCGACGACGACCTTGAAACGCCTCTCGGTCAGCGAGGCGGTGACCGAACTCGACATGACCGGCGCGCCGGTCCTGGTTTTTCGTCACGCCGCCCACGGCGGAATAAGCGTCGTTTACCGGCGGCCGGACGGCCATTTCGGCTGGATCGATCCCGCAGATTCCTCGCCACGCGATGCCCATTGACGCGCTCGCGCGTGGTCCCTATGGTCCGCCGCCTTTAAGCACGCTTCCGGAACGTTCGGCTAACGCCCACCGGGAGAATCACGCCTAAATGTCGGCGCTGTCAAAAAACTTCGTCCTCAGGTTCCATACATGCCGCTCACCGATCTGATCGCGCCAAACGCGATTCTCCCGGCGCTAAAGGTCAACAACAAGAAACAGGCGCTGCAAGAGCTTGCGGCGCGCGCCGCCGTGCTGACCGGTCAGAACGAGCGGTCGATTTTCGACCTCCTGATGCAGCGGGAGAAGCTTGGCACCACCGCGATCGGCAATGGTGTTGCCATTCCCCATGGTAAAATGCCGACGCTGGGCCGATTGTTCGGGCTGTTCGCTCGGCTCGACCGTCCGGTCGATTTCGACGCCCTCGACAATCAGCCGGTCGATCTGGTCTTTCTGTTATTGGCGCCCGAGGGCGCCGGTGCCGATCACCTCCAGGCCCTCGCGCGCATTGCTCGATTGATGCGGGATCAAACTGTGGTGCACAAATTGCGCGCCACCCACGACGCCGAATCGCTCTACGCGGTGTTGGCTATGCCTTCGGCTTCGGCGGCATAGCCAGGGATCAAGGATCAGAAATCAAGGATCAATAGTCAGAACGGGGCCGGCGGCGTGCCCGCGGCCCCGTGCTTCCATCGCGTGATTGCGATACCTGATTTCTGATATCTGATCCCTGGTCAGTGCACGCTGACCGTCTCCAGCTCCTGACTCCAGGCATTGGCGACTGCGGCTTCGCGGCTGTCTGTGAGCATGATCGGCGTGCCGTCAGCGGCATGCAGCGCGAACAACTTCTGACCTGGCGCCATTTGCGGCACATCGGCCTGCGGAAACAGGGTTTGAACGTCCTCGGATCGGATCGTCTTGACGTAAGCGATACGGCCGTCGCCGAGCTGTGCCAGCGCCTCGGGCGACATTTCGAACTTGCTTTCAACGCGGTTCATATTGTTCATGGCGCTCGACTCCTTTCTACTCGGTCGAGTCGTTTTCCTCGTTAATCATACTCTTTGATCGATATCGATCGAACAACGCGCTCGGGCTCCAGGCGCACCAGATCAATCGATAACAATCCATTCTTCAGATCCGCACCCGACACCTCCATTCCATCCGCTAAGACAAACGTGCGCTGAAACTGACGCGCCGCGATGCCGCGGTGGATGAATTGCCGGCTTTTGTCGTCCTGCTGACGACCGCGAATGACGAGTTGGTTCTCCTCTACAGTGACCTCGAGTTGATCGCGCGTGAAACCAGCGATCGCAAGAGTAATGCGCAAACGCTCGGGACTGTTCCCGTCGCGCGGAACCCGCTCGATGTTGTAAGGTGGATAGCCGTCTGCTGCTTTTCCGACTCGGTCAAGCACGCGCTCGATCTCGTCGAAGCCGAGAAGAAACGGACTTGAAAGCGACGGCACCCTCGACATGATTCCAAAGCCCTCGTTGGAAGCGACTTTGTGGGGCCCCTGCGGCACCCCTGCCGGGCGGAACGCTTCCGCCTCGACGTCATGGAATATGGTGCGCAACGGCCGCGGGTTCAAGGAACTCGCGCCGCAGCGAGAGCACGCGTTCACGGCAGCTTGAGCGGGCCGGGCATGGCTCGTTCGGCCTCGGCGGCAAGCTGGGCTTCGTGGCGATGAATGAAAATGCCCCCGACGACGAATCCGAGGATCGTGAGGATCACCAAAACAATGACCAGCGGCCCCTCAAGCCGCTTGATGCCCAGGCCAAACGCATAGGCGGCATAGCCGTAGCTCAGCGCCCATAATGTCGATCCGATGATATTCGCGATCAGGAAGTTGCGCCACGGCATCATATTGCAGCCGGCAAACACGCCGGCGATTGTGCGCAGCACCGGCACGAATTGGGCGATGAAGACGATCTTGCCGCCGTGGCGCATAAACAAATATTGGCCGAGCTTGATCCGGCTTTGCGTCATCCGGATGTAACTGCCGTAACGCAACAACAGCCAATAGCCGTATTCCCGCCCGATCACGTAGCCGATCATTCGCCCGACGATGGCTGTTGCCCCCGCCGTAATGATGACCGAGACGATGTTCAGATCGTGCTTGCTGCCGGCATAGACCGCAGCGGCGAGCAATGCCGTCTCGCCCGGCAGCGGAAACCCGATACATTCCAAGCCGACGACCGCGCCGACGGCGAGAAGGCCATAGGTGTGGATAAGGTACTGAAGAAACTCCATGCGGGGCCCGGCTGCCGAAGGCGTTCAGTCAAACCTGTTCAGCACTGTAACCATAGTAGCGCAAAGGCATTGCGTCGAGTTTGCCGAGCGTAACTACCGCAAGGGAATGCCTCATCATCAGATTTTTGCAATGTCTAAATCGCGCTGCAAATGGTATCGGCTTGACACCGGCATGGGAAGCGCGAGCGCGGTGCTGCGGCGCCTAACGGTCGCCTTGTTGCGGCCTGCCCCGCGGGATATTTTTCCGGCAGAGGAGTAAAGGCCATGATGTCAACAGTGATCGGCGGCGCCATGCTGCCGCATGCGCCGCAATTCTTCACCATGCCGGAGACAGAGGACAAGGCCGTGGTCGCGCATGTGCGCGAAGTCGCGGCCGATATTGGGCGGCGGCTGCATGCGCTCAACCCCGATCTCTGGATTATTTTTTCCAATGACCATGCCGAGCAGTTCTTCCACACCACGGCTCCGCCGTTCACAATTCACGTCGGCGGCGAAGCGAGCGGCGAGTTCGCCGGCCGGAAATTCCACTGGAAGATTCCGAGCGAAATCGGCTTCGAACTGGTGCGCCAGCTGTACCGGCAGAACTTCGATCCGGCATTCACATCGACGGCCAAGATCGACTATGCCATCGGCATTCCGCTCACCCACCTTGGCCACACCGGACCGGTTCTGCCGATTTACGTGAACGCTTACTTGCCGCCGCAGCCGACCATGGAGCGCTGTTACGCGTTCGGGCAGGCGGTCGCCCGCACCGTCACCACGCTCGGATTGAAGACCGTGATATTGTCGAGCGGCGGCATGTCGCATTTTCCCGGCACGGATCGCTACGCCAATCCCGAGCTCGGATGGGACCGTCGTGTTCTGGAAAAGCTCGCGGCCGGAAATCTCAAAGCGCTGATCGGTTTTGACGAAACCGAGCTTGATGAAACCGGCAATATCGAGCTGCGCCGCTGGGCCTGCGCCGCGGGCGCATTGGGCGAACGCAAGCCGGAGGTGGTCTCGATGGACCCGAGTTGGCACCACAACTACGCCTCGCTGGGCTGGGTTGGCGCAGCGGCGGAGCAACGGCACGCCGCGCATTATCCCGCGATCAGACCAGAACTGGTCGAGCTCACATCGGCGTTGCACGGACTTGCCCATGATCCCGAACAGCGCGCGCAATTCTTGGCGGACGCGCGAGCCTTTGCGGATCGCTTCCGGCTGCCGCCGGAGCAGCGCGAGGCCTTGATAAAGCTCGATCTGCCTTCGATGGTAAAAATGGGAGCGCATCCGCTGGCGCCGTTCTTGGCGCAGTTGCAGATTGAGCGGTTGCGGCCGAAATTCGCGAAACAGTCCGCCAAGGAAAGCAACCGGTGACAAGTCAGCCAATGATAAAGACCCAGGCGCCGGCAAAAGCGGAGTAGCGATTGCGAAACCTAATTCTGCTGCTCAGCCTGATGTGCGCGCTTGGCGGCTGTGGGCACAACATGGTCGCCGACAGCGACGAGATCAATGTTTATCCGACGAACTACAAATCGGATATTCTCGCCGCCATGCACGCCTATCTGAACAATCCCACTGGAATCCGGGATGCCGCTATTTCCGAACCGGTGTTAAAATCGTCGGGTACCGTCAACCGCTATGTCGCATGCTTGCGATTCACCCCAAAAAAGAACGTCAGCGAATATGGTGGGACAAAAGAGATCGCCGCCGTGTTCATGGCCGGGCGGCTGGATCGATTTGTTGATTTACCGAAAACGGAATGCGCCGGCGTAACCTACGCGACATTTCCCGAGTTGCAGAACCTGCCGCCGTAGAAGAACATCAAACCGCCCGCACGCCAATTTTTCCCGCTGGAACAGTAGCAACGCCCCGCGAGCCCAGGAAACGCCAAGGAACGCCGTCATGCAGAGCAAGCAATACGATCGTGCCGCGCAGGATATCGGCAACATCGTCAATCTCGGTCACGTCAATGTTCGCATCAGCGATCAGCACATAGCGACGCACTACTACGTCAGCGGACTCGGACTGACGCGCGATCCGTTCCTCAATACCGGCGCCGGCAATATGTGGATCAATGTCGGCATGAGCCAATTCCACCTGCCGACGGGTACACCGGAAGTCTTGCGCGGCGTGACCGGACTGGTCGTGCCTGATCGTCGCGCGCTACTCGACCGCCTCGCGCGCATCCGCAAAGCGCTGGCCGGAACCAAATTCGACTTCCGCGAAAGCAACGATTGCGTCGAGACGGTTTGCCCTTGGGGCAACCGCATCCATGTGCATACGCCCGATCGGGAGCGTTTTGGCCGGATTCAGCTCGGCATGCCCTATGTCCGTTTCGACGTCCGGCCTGGGACCGCAGCGCGCATCGCGCGGTTTTATCGCGAGGTACTGCACGCGCCCGCCGACGTCGTCAAAAACGGCGCCGGACCGGAGGTGCGGGTGCAGGTCGGCGAGAAACAATATTTTTATTTCCGTGAGACCGACGCGCCTGAACGGCCGTACGACGGTCATCATGTGCAGATCTACATCGCTGATTTCTCCGGCCCGCACCGGCGCCTCATTGAGCTCGGGCTCGTTACGGAGGAAAGCGACGATTATCAGTACCGATTCAACGATGTCGTCGATCTCGACAGCCGCGATGTGCTGTTCACCGTCGAACACGAAACGCGCAGCCAGACCAATCCGATGTACGGCCGGCCGCTGGTCAACCGCAATCCGGCGCAGAGCAACATGGATTACAAGCCCGGCCACGACAGTCTGTCCTGGGCGCTGCCCTGATGCCCTGGAATGACGCATGACCCGCCGCGCGCTCGTCATCGGCGGATCGCTGGGCGGGTTATTGGCGGCGCATCTTCTTCGCCAGGCCGGCTGGCAGACCGTCGTGTTCGAGCGCAACGAAGAATCGCTGACCGGGCGCGGCGTCGGTCTCGGCACCCATCCGCAGCTTATCGCTGCCCTGCGACGCGCCGGCATCGCCTTCGATGCAACGATGGGCATCACGGTGGCGAAGGTCGTTTGTCTCGATCGCGCCGGCAACGTCATGGTCGAACAACCAACCGCGCGCACCATGAGCGCGTGGTCGCGGCTCTATCGGGCGCTGCGCGATGCGTTGCCGCCGCAAGACTATAGGCTCGCTAAGAAACTACGCCGGATCGAACAAGACGCTCGCAGCGTCACCGCCATATTTGAAGACAACACCAGCGAGCGCAGCGATTTGCTGGTCGGTGCCGACGGCATCCGTTCCACCGTGCGCGCGCAATTTCTGCCACAGGCACAGCCAATCTATGCCGGCTACGTGGCGTGGCGCGCCGTGTTAGACGAAGCGCGCGTGCCGCGCGACGCCCACCGCGACGTTTTCGAGCTTTACACATTTTGTCTGCCCGAAGGCGAGCAGCTGCTCGGCTATCCGGTGCCGGGCCACGACGGCGACACAGTTCCCGGGCGCCGCCGTTATAACATTGTTTGGTATCGCCCCGCCGACTGGCCTGCCTTGGACGACATGTGCACCGATGTGTCGGGGCAATTGCACAGCGGCGGGATTGCGCCGTCGCTCATTCGTCATGAGGTGATCGCACGGGTCAAAGCCGACGCCGAGGCGCTGCTCGCACCACAGCTGGCTGAGATCTTTCTGCGATCGGAACCGTTTTTTCAGCCGATCTTCGACCTCGAATCGCCGGCATTGGCGTTCGGCCGCGCGGCACTGACCGGCGATGCGGCCTTTGTGGTTCGGCCGCATGTCGGCGTCGGCGCGACCAAGGCGGCGATCGACGCGACCGTCTTGGTCGACTGCCTTGACCGCGCCGGCGAAGACGTGGCCGGCGGGCTTTCCCGGTTTGAAAGCGTGCAACTGCCGTTCGGCCGGGACATGGTCGCGCTTTCACGCCAACAGGGCGCGTACCTTTCGGCACAGCTCAAGCCAGTGGGGCAGCGCCGCGGCGGTGAACTGCTACGTGACGTGGAGGCGCTTCTGCACGCGCATGGCAACCGCAGCGACCAGATCGGCGAGATTGTCGCCGCTCGCGGACTCGAAGTTTATTCTTGACCCATTCTGCGGCGCGACCGTCAGTTCTATCCGATCATTAATACCGATACGGTTCGACCTCCCAGAGCGGAAAAGCCGACAGCGCGTGCGGCGCATTGGCGGGCGCCGCCGGATGCAGATAGGACCGGTCGATCTTGCCGAAGCCGGTGAGGCCGAGGAGACCGAGCGCGCGCGTCACTTCGTCTTCCAAGAGCTCCAGCATGCGCACAATTCCGGCCTGCCCGGCGGCCGCGAGCCCATAGCACTGCATGCGGCCAAGCCCGACTAGATCGGCGCCAAGCGCCATCGCCTTGACGATGTCGGTGCCGCGACTGAACGCGCCGTCGACGATGATCATCGCCCTGCCCGCGACGGCCTCGACCACTTCCGGCAAGACCTCGACCGAGCCGCGGCCATGATCGAGCTGACGGCCGCCATGATTGGAGACGTAGATGATCTCGACGCCACGATCGAGCGCGATCTTGGCATCCTCGGCAGTGCCAATCCCCTTGATGGCGAACGGTATCTTGAATTTGCTTTTCATGCGCTCGACGGTGCGCCAGTCGAGCGCCATCTGAAAATCGCGGCCCTGCACGCGGCGGCGGCCTG
>DATAYT010000047.1:0-6482 GCA_036272395.1 Xanthobacteraceae bacterium | reverse complement strand
CCGGCGGGCGCGCCGTCACGGCGGAAAACGGTGTAATTGCCGAGATGCGGATCGCCGTGGATCACGCCGAAACGGCTGAACGGGAACCACCAGGCGGTGAACATCGCCTTGGCGAGCGCGTTGCGCGCCGCAAGCGGATCGTTCTTGTGGGTGAGCATGCGGGTGCCGTCGAGCCAGTCGAGCGTTAAGAGCCGCCCGGTCGAGAGTTCGGGCCAGGCGCGCGGCACGCGCACGATATCGACGCCATCGAGCATTTCGCCGTACAGCGCGACATGCTTCGCCTCGCGCCGATAATCCAGCTCCTCGCGCACGCGCGCGCCGATCTCCTTGGCGATTTCGCTGGTGTCGATCGCCGGGTCGAAGCGGCGGCGGATCGCCAACAGCCATTCCAGCTGCGCCAGATCGGCTTCGACCGCGGACTGCATGTCGGGATATTGCAGCTTGCAAGCGAGCGCCTCGCCGTCGAGCGAACGCGCGCGATGAACCTGACCGAGGGAAGCCGCGGCCGCCGGGTGGTGCTCGAAGTTTGCAAATCTGTTTTCCCAGCCGGCGCCGAGCTCCGCCATCATACGGCGCTTGACGAAGGCCCAGCCCATCGGCGGCGCCTCGCTTTGCAGCTTCTGCAGTTCGGCGGCATATTCCGGCGGCAGCAGGTCGGGAATGGTCGCCATCAATTGCGCGACCTTCATCAGCGGCCCTTTGAGCCGGCCGAGCGCCAGCGACAGCGCGCTCGCCTCGCTGGCGCGATCGGGCTCGCCGCCAAGAAGCCGCCGGCCGGCATAGCGCGCCGCGACCCCGCCGACATTGGCGGATACCCGCGCATAGCGGGCCGCGCGGGCGGAGAAGCGATTCTTTTCGCGGTCGGATTGTTCGCGCTTTGCCATAAATCACTTTTTTAATGAGGACCGGCGCCCGTTGGTCGGTACCGATCGGCTCACCCAAGCCATAGCTTGATTGGGCTTACGTATCCAGACGCTCGAGCTCGTCGATCAGCCGCTCGATGACGCCGAGCCCGCGTTGCCAGAATGCGGGGTCCCGGGCATCGAGGCCAAATGGCGCCAGGAGCTCGGAATGATGTTTGGTGCCGCCGGCCGCGAGCATGGCCAGATAACGTTCAGCAAAACCCTGCGCCGCATTCTCGTACACCGCATAGAGCGAGTTCACCAGGCAATCGCCGAAAGCATAGGCGTAAACGTAAAACGGCGAGTGAATGAAATGCGGGATGTAGCACCAGAATGTCTCGTAGCCCGGCTTGAGTTCGATCGCGGGGCCGAGACTTTCGTATTGCACTTGCAGCCATAGCTCGCCGATCCGCGCCGCGGTCAATTCGCCGTTCTTGCGTTCGGTGTGGACGGTGCGCTCGAACGTATAAAACGCGATCTGGCGCACCACCGTGTTAATCATGTCTTCGACCTTGGCGGCGAGCATTGCTCTGCGTTCTTTTTTGTTGCGCGTCGCAGCCAGCAATTTGCGAAACGTGAGCATTTCACCAAAAACGCTTGCAGTCTCGGCAAGCGTTAGCGGGGCCTGAGCCATCAGGGCGCCGTTCGGGGCCGCGAGTACCTGATGCACGCCATGGCCGAGCTCATGCGCAAGCGTCATCACATCGCGCGGCTTGCCTTGATAGTTCACGAGCACATACGGATGCGCCGATGGCGTGGTCGGATGCGAAAACGCCCCCGGCGCCTTGCCCGGACGCACCGGCGCGTCGATCCAGCGGTCGCTGAAGAAGCGCGCGGCAATATCCGCCATCTTCGGCGAAAATGCGCGATAGGCGGCAAGCACGGTGTCCTTGGCTTCGTTCCACGGCACGCTGCGCATCGGCACTCGCGGCAGCGGGGCGTTGCGGTCCCATTGCGGCAGCCGTTTTTTGCCGAACCATCTGGCCTTGAGCGCGTAATAGCGGTGCGACAGACGCGGATAAGCGGTGCGCACGGCCGCGACCAGCGCGTCGACAACCTCGCGCTCGACCCGATTGGACAAATGCCGCTCGTCGGCGATATCGGCGAAGCCGCGCCAGCGGTCTGAAATCTCCTTGTCCTTGGCAAGCGTATTGGTGATCAGTGCGAACTGCCGCACATTGTCCTTGAAAGTGTGCGCGAGGGCTTGCGCCGCCGCTTTGCGCTTTGCGCCGGAGCGGTCTTGAAGCAAATTGAGCGTCGGCTCGATGGCAAGCGATTTTCCCGCAGGCTTGAACCGCAAATTCGCAATCGTCGCGTCGAAATGCCGATTCCACGCCGAATAGGCGGTCACCGCTTTTTCGTGAAATAGCTGCTCGACGCGATCTTCGAGCTGATAAGGCCGATAGCGGCGCACGTCTTCGAGCCAAGGCCGGTAATGGCCGAGTGCCGGGTCGGCAATGGCCTTGTCGAGAACCGCATCCTCAATGCGGTTGAGTTCGAGCGTGAAGAACAGCACATGAATCGAGGCCGCCGTGAGCCGCTCTTGTATGTCGCCGTAAAATTTGGTGCGGGCGGGATCGAGCGTGTTGCCGGCGTGGATGAGACCGGCAAAGGAAGAAAGCCGGCCCATAAGATCGTCGATGGCTTCATAACGCCGCACCGCCACGGCTAAAGCGGCGCCACCATCGGCGGCGGCAAGGCCTGCCAACTTGCCCTTATAAGTTTCCTCGAAAGCGGCGCATTCGGCATCGGCGCGATCGAGATCGCGCTTGATCGCCGGATCGTTAAGTCCGGAATATAGGTCGTCCAGATTCCATTCCGGCAGTCGGCAAAAACCCGCCGAATGGGGTCGAATGGCCCGCTTAGCGGCGGATTTGCCTGTAATCTTGGGCATGCGTGGGTTTGATCTGCGGCACTAAAGTTTTATTCGCGCCTGATGTGGCGCAACATGGACGCAGCTGCAAGAGCACTCGCGCGCGCAGGTCTCAACCGCCCCAAGCCGGCGCATGCGTTCCGAGCGGGACGCTTGGGCGCGACCAATGCGGCGGCGTTTCCGACATTTCGGCAGCGTGATGTACGGCGGTAAGCCGACCAAAGCCTGACTGCGTTTCGCCCAAACGGTCGCGCACATCGTCAAAGCCCGGATCGTGGCAATGCATGCCATCGATGCGGCCGAGCTGGCGCAGCCAGTGGCCGGTTTGGGCGAGCGAAACGCGCACGTGCCAGGAGCCGCCCTGTTCGGCGCGGCGCTTGAGCGCCGCCATGATCGCGAAGGCCAAGAGATGGCCGGTCGCGTGGTCGAGCGCCTGCGCCGGCAAGGGTCTCGGCTCGGGCGAACCAAACGCTTCCGCTTCGGCCAGATTCAGTCCGCTCGCTGTCTGGACGAGTGAATCGAAGCCGCGGCGCAGCGCCCATGGCCCCTCGTGGCCGTAAGCGGACAGCGAGGCATAGACGATGCCAGGGCGCAGCCGGGCGATCTCCTCCGGGCTAAAGCCGTGGGCGGCGACGGCGCCGGGCCGATAGCCCTGAATGAATATGTCGGCCTCGCGCACCAACCCCACGAGCGTTTCCCGCCCGCTTGGCTGACGCAGGTCGATTTGGGTCGACAATTTTCCTCTGCCGGTATCGATGACGAGCGGCAGCATCGAGGGCCGATGCGCCGCGGTGACGAGGAGCACATCGGCGCCGTGGCCGGCGAGTGCGCGGCCGCTCACCGGGCCGGCGATGACATGCGTTAGTTCCAACACCTTGATGCCAGACAGCGGCCGCTGCGCCGGCGCGAGCTTCAAGATCGGCGCCTCGCCGATTTTCTCGATGCTGAACAAAGGCAGGCTCGCCACCGCGCGGCCCTGCGCATGGGCATCCCATTCGGCGAACGAGCGGCACGCCGTGACCACGAGACCGGCCTCGGCGGCGGCGGTTTCGAGCTTCTCCGCGGGCCATCGCTCCAGCGCCTGCTGCACCGCGGCTTTGTTGTGACCACAGCCGAGAAGTTGAAGCAGTCCATCGCGATGATGCGGCAGATTCGTATGCAGCCGCGCCCAGCGGCCATCGCCGCAGCGGTACAGCCCGGCTATTTGATCGTGGTGATCATCAGGGTCCTTACCGTCGACGCGCAGGTAACGCTCGCTGCGGAATTCGATCGCCGCGTTGCGCATTTCGACGGTCACGCGCTGGCGGCGCCCGTTGCGCAGCCGCCAAAGTTCGGCTGCGGCGAGCGCTGCCGCGCCAATCGTGGCCTGTGCTGCCGTTCCGACCGCAAACGACGACGGGAGCACCGGCTCGCGGCCGGTAAAGGCCACGTCATCCAATGCCTCCTGGTCGAGCCCGGCATCGCTGCACAGTTCGAGGAGTACGTCGGCGGGATCGAGAGCGGCCATTTCAGTGCCTGGCGACCGGCAATGGAGTTATCAACGCACCGTGACGGTAATGACGATAGGAATTCCTTCGCGTGTACGGATAACCGCGTGAAGGATAGCACACTTTCAGTGTGCTAATTTAAGTTGCTACGATACTCGGCCTGGAAATAGGAGGATCAGATGAGATCCAACGTTGTGACGCTCGCTGCCGCGATCATAGTAACTGGTGCGAGCGCTGCTTATGCCGCTAGCGAGACGATTACCATGAACGCAATCGATGCCAACGGCGTCGGCAAGGAGGTTGGCACGCTTGTTTTGTCCGACACCCAAGCAGGCTTACAGATCACGCCACAGCTGGTCGGTCTACCGCCCGGCGACCACGGATTCCATACCCACGTTAATCCGGATTGTGGCCCGGGCCCTGGACCGAATGGCCAGGCAGCGGCCGGCATGGCAGCGGGTGGACATTACGACCCTGCCAACACCGGCAAACACCTCGGGCCGTATGGCGAAGGCCACAAGGGCGACATGCCAGTGCTGACCGTCGACGCTAGCGGCAGCGCCACGAAGGCGGTGGTGGTGCCGCACCTCACTGTGGCTGACGTTAAGGGCCGCTCGATTATGATCCACGCGGGCGGAGATAATTACTCTGACCAGCCGGCGCCCTTGGGCGGCGGCGGCGCGCGGATCGCCTGCGGCGTCGCCAAGTAGAGCTAATAATTAGTAGACTGACCCGGCGAATCTTGCGGCACGCTGCACGGAGTGCGCTGCGTGCTCGACTGCGCCAATAATTTCCCAACATCCGTCGCCCGGCCCCAATTCGTGAACACGGTGAAGTAGATAGGGAACCGTGGCAACGGAGCGACAGGCCACGAAATTCGTCTCTTCGCCGTAATGTTAGCAATCGCAACAGTACAAAATCTCTTGGCTCGCCTAATTTGACTCGCGTAGAGTGCCGCGGGCTTTGGCGCTGCGCAGGCTGGGAAGGAGAATTCGCAATGCCGGGAATTCGTGTCGATCGGCTTTTTGCCTCGACCGCCATTGCACTTCTGCTTGCGCTTCCCACCACCGGAACGTTCGCCGGTTCTGAAACCGCTCCATCCGGGGATACCAGCGTTGCGCCGCGCCAGGAGCCACAATCGGACAAGACAAGCAGCCAGCCTGCAGTTTCCGAACCGGGGCAGAAAACGTCAAACGACGCGCCGGCAACCGCCAACCCTGCGAAAGCCGCCGATGTAGGCAACGATGCCGCTGCAAAGCCGGGCGCGGAAGCCAAGCGGGTCCCAGCCACCGAGAACGCGTCCACGCCGACCGGGCAAGCAGTGCAGTCTGCTGGCGACGAAGGCAAACCCGCCGCCACTGACGCCGCCAAGTCCAACGAAAAGTCAAGCGAACCGGCCGCCGCCAAATCGGCTGCGGAAGGCAAGCCCGCGGACGCCAAGCCCAGCGATACCCCGCCTGTGGCCAATGCTCCGGCCGCAGCCACGCCGGCGGCGGAGCCGCCGGCCGCGACTGCAGCCGCCCCCGCCGCGTCTGGGCCGGATGCCGCAATTGCCGAACAGCTGCGCGAACTCGCCAATGGCAAATTCGATCGCATCATCGGCAGCAAAAAGGATCGGGCGCCGATCGAGGCTTTCTATTCCAGCCGCAATTACGCACCGCTTTGGATCACCGACGGCAAAGTCAATGCGCGCGCCACGGCAGCGATCGGCTACCTGCGCCATGTCGATGCCGACGGGCTCGATCCGGCGGATTATCCGGTGCCGAATTTCGCGGTGCTGGGCACTCCGGCAGATCTCGCCGATGCGGAAATCAAGCTGACGAATGCGGTCGTTACTTACGCGCATCATGCCAGCGTAGGGCAGGTACATTGGTCGCGCGTGAGCAGCGACATCGAATATTCCACGCCGCCTGCAGAACCAGGCGACGTGCTCCCTGCGATCGCCGATGCAAGCGACGTCGCCGCGACGCTCGATTCCTACGAGCCGCAGACCCCCGGCTATCGCGCGCTTAAGGCCAAGCTTGCGGACATTCGCGCCGGGAAAATGGACAAAACGAAACCGCCGATCGCGAGCGGTCCGGTGCTCAAGGTCGGAATGGCGGACGAGCGCGTGCCGCCACTGCGCGAGCGGCTTGGCGTTACCGGAAACGGCGGTACTACCTACGACAAGACACTCGCCGAAGCGATGAAGAGATTCCAGCAGGAGCACGATCTGGCGGC
>DATAYT010000046.1:0-52846 GCA_036272395.1 Xanthobacteraceae bacterium | reverse complement strand
CGCAAACCATGCTTGGTCAGCCGGCCGGCATCGAGGTCGACCTCGAAAATTCCGAACCGCAGGAATCTCGGCGGGTCATTGGTTTGCATGGCAAACCCCGGCGGCGAGGTGACGCCCTAACGCTCCTGACCGGACAAGCAGGGGATGAGTCTTCAGAAATAACTGTTTTTGTTTGGTTTTTCGAGGGACCTCGTTTCCAGCCAAAGACCATTGCCTGTCCATTGCGTGAATAGCCCATCACGCCATGAATGGCCATACGCGACCACCACTGGCCGACGGGGTGGTGCTCCGGCCTGAGCAGACGGCGGAGCCAGAATTGGACATGCGGAACGATCCAATCGGCGGAATTGCGGCGCACAGCACGCAACTTAAAGAGAACGATCGGTTGGAAGCTCAACTACGGGTGCCGGCAGCAAGCGCCGGCAGGCCTGCCACCTTCGGATGACGAGAGGGCATTCGGGTCGTGGCAGAGGAGCGACCGCATGTCGAGTGAAGAGAGCGAGATCGATGGCAGAGCAAAGCGTTTTCGCGACGCCGCATTGCCCCATCTTGACGAGATCTACACGGCCGCGCGCTATCTCATGCGCAACACCAACGACGCCGAAGATGCGGTGCAGGAATGCTATCTGCGCGCCTTGCGTCATTTCGATAGCTTCCGAGGGCCGGCGATGAAGCCGTGGCTGCTCGCGATACTGAAGAACGTGTGCAACGCCGAATTCATGCGGCGCCGTGGCGCAGAGGTGCCGACCGATTATGCTGACGAGTCGGCGGCCGAGGCGATGCCGATGTGGCAGGAGCCGCAAACTTCGCCGGAAAAGGCGATGGAGCAGCAGGACAGCGCCAGGATATGGCGGCTGGTGGCTGAGCTGCCGGAGCCGTTCCGCGAAGCCATCGTGCTGCGCGAGATGAACGATCTTTCTTATAAGGAAATTGCGCAACTCGCCGGCGTACAGATAGGAACGGTCATGTCGCGCCTTGCTCGAGCGCGCTCGATGTTGCGCACTGCATGGAATCTTCAGCAGGAATTGCCGGCATGAAAGGGCTTAGGCCGAGTTGCATGCGTGGCAGTGGCCGTCCATCCAATGAGACAAAACATGACGCGGCGGCGAACAGGTAGTGCAGTGTTGGAAAGAGGTGTCGCCAACATCGACACGCGATCTCGCGGACACCTGATATACGTCTTTCGCTGCAACAAGCGCAGCCTTTACGCACTCACAGCGGATCCCGAAGGCCGCATGCTGCCGTCGCAGATGTGCCCCGAGATTAGTTGGGGATTTGAGCAAGCATTGACATTTCGCCTTGACGGAAATTCATGGCGCGACACGGCTTTCACCTAATTCATGCGGCCCAATACGGAGAATTACTTGGACGGAGGAAATCGGTAACGGTTCATTGATCCTGTTGCGATTGAACGCGATGACCCTTTCAATTCTTTGCCTGATGGGCGGGGCGTGCCTTGGCTATCTTATCGCTGCACTCATGGCGGCGACGCGGTGAAATGGAGTTTCGATCCGGCGGGCTAAAAGCGAGGTCAATATGGGATTAGACCTGCCACCATTTAACGGCTTGCGTCTCTTTGAAGCCGCCGCTCGCTGTGGGAGCTTTAAACGCGCCGCACAGGAACTCAATCTAACATCGGGGGCGATCAGTCACGGGATTAAATCACTCGAAGATTGGCTCGGGGTCGAACTTTTTGATCGCTCCCGCGAACTGGCTCTTACCCCTGCCGGGCAGCACTACCTGCCCTATGTGAAAGAGGCTCTATCGATGATCGCGAAAGGCACAAGCGAAATCCTTGCCAGGAGTGGCAACGGGTACGACGCAGCCGCCGCTGCCGTCGGTTTTATCGCACAAACCGAACTCCCGAGTGATAACCGTTGAGCTCGTGCAAACAATGACAATTACGAAAGCGATCAAATAATTTTCTATTCTAAAACACAATCGCCGGGTGTTATCTGACAACTACGCAACGCTCTCGTGCGTGACAATTCGTCGGGGAATAAACCGAGATTATTTACGGTCTCCGATTTGGTGCAGGTTCGATTTGAACGTGGAGCTGTCATGTCGAAGCGTTCGGATATGTGGCGTCAGGCGCGAGTCTGCATGTCGCTTGCGCGAGCAACCAATGATCCTCTTCTCAAAGAACGATACGAGGATCTGGCCGTGGATTTGGCCCGGAATGCCGAACGCGAGCCGGCGCTCGAGATTCTGAATCGTCTTGAGGCCGGCCGCACCAGTCCGCCTCGATACAGACCCCGTTGATCGACTGCGATGCCAGGTGCCTCGGGCAGTCTACAGAAAGATGCCCATCACCAAAAATCGTGCGAGGTAAAGTGTCATGAAATGCGCAAATCCTGATTGTACCCGCGGTATTGGCCTGGTCGCTTATCAGCGCGGTTTGTTCACTAAGCGGCGCTACTGTTCAAGGAACTGCCGCGATGCCTTCGTGGCCGATCGCCCGAGACAACGAGAGCGGGTTGCCACGACATATTTCGAGTGGCTTTTTTACGATCAATTGAAAATCCAAGGCTGAAGGGAGATGCTCGCCATAAGCGAGCCACCGGGTTCCGGCTAACAACGGCGGACGGAATCCTCTCACCTTACATAAAGGCGCTTGCGCCAATAGCAGCACGGCGCCACGCTCACGGTCTCGACCGGGCCGAGAATCCGGCGCAGGTGATGTACGTCGGCGCGGGCGCCGAGGATCCACGGCGCCTTGTCCGCCTCGTCGACGTCCGGATTGGCTTCGAGATGCGCGATCAGCTTGGTGTCGACATAGATCGCGTCGCGGATGCACCAGTAGCAGGGCGGTTCTGGTGGCGGCGCATAGACGATCGGCCGCGCATGAACGCCGCGCCACAGATCGGCGGATTGTGCTGGCGCGGCGAGCGCCGCAACCAAGGCAGCGCTGGATAGGACGCAGATCGAAACAAGCTTCATCATCGCGGAGCTCCGATCCCGCAGCCAAAGCGAGTCTGAGGCGATGATAGCGAAATTGCGCCCGTCTGGAAAACCGAAAATGAAAACAGAAAAGGGTCGCCCGCCGGGCAAACTTAGATTCCCCAGGCTCGGTTACGCCGGCGCGACGGCTTTGGCGCGCTGCGCCTCGCCCTGACCGAATGAAAAGTTTTCGCCCGGAGCCTCATACAGCGCGATCATCAAGTCGTCCGGCGAGATGCCAGCTGCTGCGGCGACGCGCGTGTTGATGTCCTTCAACAGCGCCAGCCGGGTCTCTTTCGGCCGTCCTTGAATGAAGGATATCTCCAGAATGATCAGATCGTCGCTGTAATGCATGCCGACGAACGCGGGCGTGTGAAGGAAGCGATTCTTCGGCAGCTCAAAGATGAGCTGGTAAAAATCATCCGGCGGCACGCGTAGCGTGTTCATCAAGGCCGATTGGATGGCGCTCGATATTTTCGCGATGCGGCTCTGTTCGTAACGGCCTTCGAGCAGGTGGATCTTGGCAAGCGGCATGACAGACCTCCTGTTTGCTCCAGTCTTTTCAATGCAGCGTTTCGATGGCGAGCGCGATGCCCTGCCCGCCGCCGATGCACAGCGTGACGATACCGCGCTTGAGGCCGTCGCGGCGCATCGAGTGAATGAGTTTTGTCGTGAGCACCGCGCCGGTGGCGCCGATCGGATGGCCATGCGCGACCGCGCCGCCTTCGACGTTGACGATGTCCTCCGGCAATCCGAGCTCGCGGGCGACGACAATCGCAATCGCTGCGAAGGCCTCGTTGATCTCGACCCGCTCGACCGAACGAATATCCCAGCCGGCGCGTTGCAGCGCCTGTTTGACCGCCGGGACCGGTCCCAATCCAAACATCCCAGGCTCGACCGCGGCGATGCCGTAGCCGGCAAGGCGAGCCGTTGCGGGAACGCCGCGCTTCTCAGCCCAACTCGCATCCGTGAGCACCATTGCCGATGCCGCGTCATTCAATCCAGGCGCGTTGCCAGCGGTGATCGTGCCGTCGGGCCGAAACGCGGGCTTGAGCCGCGCCAGCGTCTCGAGCGTGGTGTCCGGCCGGTTGTGCTCGTCCTTGTCGAATTGCACCGGTCCTTTTTTGCCAGGCACTTCGACCGGCACGATCTGCGACTTGAAATGACCGGCGGCCTGAGCACTGGCAAAGCGCTGCTGCGAGCGCAGAGCCCAGCGGTCCTGGGCATCGCGGGTCACTTGATATTTCTGAACGAGGTCTTCGGTGTGCCAGCCCGAATGCGCGTCGGAGAACGCATCGTTCAAGCCGTCGCGCAGCACGCTGTCGTAGAGCGCACCGTCCCCCATGCGATAGCCCCAGCGGGCGCGCGAGACCAGATACGGCGCGAGATCCATGTTCTCCATGCCGCCGGCGACCGCGGCATCGATGTTGCCGAGCGCGATCTCCTGCGCCGCCGACACGATCGCCTGGGCGCCCGAGCCGCAGACGCGGTTCACCGTCAGCGCCGGCACCGTCACCGGCAATCCGGCATGCACCGCGGCCTGGCGGGCGGGATTCATCTTGGTGCCGGCCTGGACAACGTTGCCCATGACGACAGTTTCCACTTCGTCCGGGCGGATTCCTGCGCGCGTAACCGCGCCGCGAATTGCCGTTGCGCCGAGCGCGGGCGCTGGCACGTCCTTGAGGCTGCCGCCGAAGGTGCCGATAGCGGTTCGCACCGGTTCTGCGAAAACGACCGATCGTGATGTCATGACCAACCTCCCAAATTCTTGGCTCCAATCTGGAGCGCTCAGACCTGCTCAGACTTGCTCACACTTGCGCGAAGCCGCCATCGACGAATAATTCGATCCCGGTGATGTAGCTCGCGTCGTCGGAGGCGAGAAACACCGCCGCCGCGGCAATCTCGTCAGCCGTGCCAAAGCGCCCGAGCGGCGTGACCGTCTCGATCATTTTGCGCCGCTGTTCTCCCGCGGGCGCCGACGCGAGCAACCCGTTCAAGCCCGGTGTATCGATCGAGCCCGGACTGATCGCGTTCACGCGGATCCGGCGCGGCTTCAAATCGGTAGTCCAGGTGCGCGCAAACGAACGCGCTACAGCCTTGGTGGCGGCATAGACGCTATTGTTCGGCAGTCCCTTACTGCCGACAATCGATGACGTCATGATGATCGCTGAGCCATCCGGCATTAGCGGCATCGCCTTTTGCACCGTGAACAGCATCCCTTTCACGTTAATGTTGAAGTGGAAGTCAAAGAGCTCTTCGGTGATCTCGCCGAGCGCGGCAAATTTCGCCACGCCGGCGTTGGCGAACACGATATCGAGCCTGTTCTTGGCTTGATGAATTTGCGCGACAATGCGGTCGAGATCGTCGAGATTCGCCACATCGCCCTTAAGTGCTTTGATGTTCTTGCCGATCGCCGCGACGGCGGCGGTCAGCTCGGCCTCTCGGCGCCCGGTAATGAAGACGAAGGCCCCCTCCCCGACGAAGCGCTTGGCCGTCGCCAATCCGATGCCGCTGTTGCCGCCGGTGATGAGAGCGATTTTGCCGTCGAGTTTGCCCATCGGTTCCTCCCTGTATTGCGCGGCACCTTGCCGCCCAAACCTGCGATCCAAAAGTGCGGGACCAACCCATAGTCGGCGCATTGACAATAGGAGTATATGCGCGTATATAAGAGCACATGCACCTTTGTCAAGGAGATGGGAATTACAGATGTCGGCCGATTCCTCGCTCAAGCCGGAAGACTGTAACTGCTTTGTCGTTCGCTCGGCGGCACGGCACGTGACGCAGCTTTACGACCAGTTCCTGGCGCCGGTTGGACTGCATGTGACGCAGTTTTCGATTTTGGCAAAGCTCAAGCGGCTTGGTCCGATGACGATCAATGCCCTGGCCAAGGAAATGGTCATGGATCGCACTACGCTTGGCCGTAACGTGTTGCCGCTCGAGCGAGACGGCCTGATCAGGATCGAAGCATCCGCCAGCGACGGCCGCGCCAAGGAACTCCACCTCACCAAAGCCGGCGAAAAACGCCTGCTCGCCGGACGCGAGGCTTGGGAGCGGGCGCAGGCGCGGTTTGATAGCCGCTTTGGCGCCAAGCGCGCCGCGGACTTTCGCGCCATGCTGCGCGCCGTTGTCGCCAGCGATTTGACGACCGAACCCAGAAATTAAGGCTTTGCCTCCACCTGAATGGGTTTTCGTTTGTAATAAGAGTGTATATACACTTAAGTGGGTGCACCATGGATGCGCTGGCGAGATGGAGTACAACGGCTGAAAAACCCACCAGGGCGCGACTGACATTCAAGCAATTGGTCTTGCTCTGTCTTGCCTGCGTT
Organism: Xanthobacteraceae bacterium; assembly: GCA_036272395.1. GTDB lineage: Bacteria > Pseudomonadota > Alphaproteobacteria > Rhizobiales > Xanthobacteraceae > BOG-931. The sequence continues at coordinate 46,580 of DATAYT010000046.1, read as the reverse complement.
TTTGGTTTAGGCGCCGCGGGATACGGTTATCATTGGTGGACCGTCGACCGCTTCTTCCAGAGTACCGATGACGCCTATGTCGGCGGTGACGTGACGCCGATCTCGCCGCACATTGCCGGTTTCATCGCCGAGGTGGCGGTGCGGGACAACGAACTCGTTCACGCCGGTCAGTTGCTGGTGCGTCTGGACGATCGCGACACGCGCGCGGCCACCGATCATGCGCAAGCCGTGCTCGAGCAGCGATCAGCGACGCTCGTTAGCTTGCAGGGCAAATATGAGCTGCAACAATCGACTATCCGGCAGGCGAGCGCCGATCTCGACGCTAAGACCGCGCAAGCCGAATTCGCCAAAGTCGATGCCGATCGCTACCGCACGCTCGCGCTTTCGAACTATGGCTCCCGGCAGGACGCCGAACGAACCTCTTCCCTCGACCAGCAGGCACGCGCGGCAGTCAGCTCCGCGCAAGCCGCATTAGCCGCGGCAAAACAGCAGCTCAGTGTCTTGAATGCGGATATCGCCGAAGCCGGTGCCGCCGTCGCCCAGGCGCGCGCCGATCTCGAAACTGCCCGGCTCAATCTCGGCTATGCCGAAATCCGTTCGCCGATTGACGGCTATGTCGGCAATCGCGCCGCGCGGGTTGGCGCCTATATGTCGCAAGGCGCTTTTCTCCTGACAATCGTCCCGTCGCACGGCCTGTGGGTCGACGCCAATTTCAAGGAGGATCAGCTCACCAGCATGAAGCCGGCTCAGCCGGCCACCGTCGTCGCCGACACCCTCCCCGGCCATGTCTTCCACGGCCATCTATTGAGTCTTGCACCGGCGACCGGCGCCGTCTTCAGCGTCATTCCGCCGGAGAACGCCACCGGCAATTTCACCAAAATCGTCCAGCGGGTCGCCGTGCGGATCGCCCTTGACGACGCGGATCCGAACTTGGCTCGGATAAGACCCGGCCTGTCGACGATCGCAACGGTCGACACGCGATCGCAATCCGGAGGCCGGCAATGAGCGACGACGGCTCCGACAACTGGCTCAAGAGCATCGTCCCGTTCATCGTGATGTGCTTCGGCGGTTTCATGGCGCTGCTGGACATTCAGATCGTAGCGTCGTCACTGCAAAATATCGGTGGCGGGTTGTCGGCGGCGCAGGATGAGATCAGCTGGGTTCAGACCGCTTATCTCATTGCCGAAATCATCGTCATTCCGCTGTCGGGCTGGCTGACGCGGGTGTTCTCGACACGCTGGTTGTTTACCGGCTCGGCCGCAGGCTTCACCGTCACCAGCATGCTGTGCGGGGTCGCTTGGGACATTCACAGCATGATCTTGTTTCGGGCGCTGCAAGGCGCGTTGGGCGCCTCGATGATTCCCATCGTCTTCACATCATCATTGCATTATTTCCAGGGCCCGCGCCGCGTCTATTCCGCGGCGGTGGTCGGCACCATCGCCTCGGTTGCGCCGACTCTCGGCCCGGTCATCGGCGGCTGGATTACCGACACGCTGGATTGGCGCTGGTTGTTTTATGTCAATCTTGCGCCGGGCATCGCGATCGCGCTGCTGGTGCCGTTCCTAGTCGATATCGACAAGCCAGACCTGAGCCTGCTCAAGGACGCCGATTATCCGGGCATTGTCCTGATGGCGATCGGTCTCGGCACGCTTGAATATGTGCTGGAAGAAGGATCGCGCTGGAACTGGTTCGACGACAACACGATCCGCGCTTGCGCTTACATCGCGGGCATCAGCGGAATCCTGTTTGTCTGGCGCAGCCTGACCTTCGCCCGTCCGGTCGTCGATCTGCGCGCCCTGACCAACCGAAATTTCGCGCTTGGATGCTTTTTATCCTTTGTCACGGGTATCGGAATCTTTTCCACGATTTACCTCACGCCGTTGTTTCTCGGCTATGTCCGCGGTTTTTCGGCGTGGCAGACCGGGCTGGCGATCTTTTCCACCGGAGCGGCATCGCTGATCGGCGTTCCGATTTACATTTTTCTCGCCAGGAAGTTTGACATCCGCTGGCTGATGATGCTGGGACTTGCCTCCTTCGGCCTTGCGATGTGGAGCTATAGTTTCATTACTCACGATTGGGGCGCCGATCAGCTCTTCATCCCCCAAGTCCTTCGCGGCCTGCCGCAGGTCTTTGCGGTCGCCCCGGCGGTCAATCTCGGGCTCGCCAGCCTGCCGGCGGATCGGCTCAAATATGCCAGCGGGCTGTTCAACATGATGCGCAATCTCGGCGGCGCCGTGGGCATTGCGCTATGCGGCGCGATCCTCAATGCCAGAACAAATTTCCACTTCGTTGCGATCGCGTCCAATCTCAACCCGGCCAACGGCGCAATGACGCGTTTCGTCGATGAGATGAGCCAACGCTACGGATCGATCCCGGGAAGTCTTCATGAGGGCCACACGGCGGCGCTTAAACAGCTCTGGCAGCTTGCCTTTCGCGAAGCCTCGACGCTGGCCTATGCCGACGCATTTCGTGCCATCATGATCGCGTTCATCGTCGCCACGCTTCTGGTTCCCTTCTTGCGCAACATCGCTGCGGCACCTGCGCCTGCACAATCACATTGAGATCGCCATGCGCGCGCTCGATTTAGAGACGTCGCAATCGAAAGCAGCGCTGGAAGCCAAGTTCGCCGCTGCGCCGCAGCCGCGCTACGATCCGCGCACCCGGGCGCTGATCGAAGGCCCGATCGTCCCGACGCTGATCCGGCTCGCCGCCCCCAATGTGCTGGTGATGCTGGCGCAGACCTCGGTGGGACTGGTCGAGACCTATTTTGTCGGCAAGCTCGGCACCGATGCGCTCGCCGGCGTGGCGCTCGTCTTTCCGGTCGTGATGCTGATGCAGATGATGTCGGCCGGCGCCATGGGCGGCGGCATGTCGTCGGCAATCGCGCGCGCTCTCGGCGGCGGGCGGCGCACCGATGCCGACGCGCTGGCGCTGCACGCGTTGATCATCGGCCTCACGTTCGGTCTAATCTTCACCATCGCGGTGCTGCTCGGCGGCGACTGGCTCTACGCCGCCATGGGCGGCAGCGGCGGCTCGCTTGCCGCGGCGAACACTTATTCGACTGTGGTCTTTTCCGGCGCCGTTCTGGTCTGGCTGTTCAATTCGCTGGCGAATGTTATCCGCGGCACCGGCAATATGACCGTTCCCGCGCTGGTCACATGTTTGGGCGTCGCCGTTCTGATCCCGCTGTCGCCGTGCCTGATCTTCGGCTTCGGTCCATTTCCGCGCCTTGGCGTCGCCGGCGGCGCCGCCGCCGTGCTCATCTACTATGCCGCCGGCAGCGCCGCCTTTGCCTTCTACCTGCGCTCAGGGCGAAGCGTCGTGCGCTTGACGCTTTTCGGCGTCGGTCTGCGCCGGCCATTGTTCGCCGACATTCTGCGCGTCGGCGCGGTCGCGGCGCTGATTACCGTGGCGACCAATCTCACCATTGCGATTGCGACCGCACTGGTCGGCGCGCTCGGGCCCGCGGCCATCGCCGGCTATGGCGTCGGCACCCGCCTCGAATATTTGCTCATCCCGCTGGTGTTCGGATTGGGCGGTCCGCTCGTCGCCATGGTCGGCACCAATATCGGCGCGCATCGTCCCGAGCGCGCGCTGCGCGTCGCCTGGATCGGCGCCGGCATCGCCGCGGGCTTGTGCGAACTGATCGGGCTTGGCGCCGCGCTGGCGCCACGCGCCTGGCTGTCGCTGTTCGATACCGCGCCCGAGATGATCGATGCCGGCACGCGCTATCTCCAAATCGTCGGTCCCGCCTACGGCTTGTTCGGGCTTGGCATGGCGCTCTACTTCGCGTCGCAAGGCGCCGGCCGGCTGCTATGGCCGCTTCTTGCCAATTTCACCCGGCTCGTGATCGCGGCCGCCGGCGGCTATCTGGCCTTGCACTGGGGCGGCAGCCTCACTGGTGTGTTCGTCGCTTTGGCGGTTGCGCTTTGCGCTTTTGGGCTGATTAATGCGGCGGCAATTGCCGGCGGCTCATGGTTCGACAAGCCGCTGCGCGCCGCGCGCGAGGAGCTGGCATGATCAAACGCTATCTCGAGGATTTCGCCGTCGGACAGGTTTTCAAGACCGGACGCAAACGGGTCGACAAAGACGAGATCTTCGCCTTTGCCAAGGAATACGATCCGCAGCCGTATCATCTTGACGAGGAGGCGGCGCGCAAGTCGCCCTTTGCCGGTCTGGCGGCGAGCGGCTGGCATACCGCGGCGATCACCATGCGGCTTCTGGTCGACGGCGAATTCAAGCCCGCCGGCGGCATTCTCGGCGTCGGTTTCGACGAATTGAGCTGGCCGCGCGCGGTCCGCCCCGGCGATGAATTGCATGTGCGCAGCGAAGTGCTCGAAGTGCGGCCATCGAAGTCGAAGCCGGACCGCGGTATGATCCGGGTCCGCAACACCACATTTAACCAGAACGACGAACCGGTGCAGATCTTCACCGGCAATCTTCTGGTGCCGCGGCGGCCGGCAAAAACCGACTGACACAGAAAAGAATTTCTAAAGGAACTGGCAATGCGCATTTTGGTGGTAGGCGCCGGCGCGCTCGGCGGCTATTTCGGCGGCAGGCTCAAGGAGGCCGGCCGCGACGTGACTTTTCTGGTGCGGCCGCACCGCGCCGAACACTTGGCGAAAACCGGGTTGATTGTGCGGAGCCCTAAAGGTGACATCAACATCCCGGCGCCGCCGACTGTGCTTGCGGAAAATATAAGTGCGCCGTTCGATCTGATCCTGTTGAGCTGCAAGGCCTACGATCTGCAAGGCGCGATGGATTCCTTTGCGCCGGCGTTCGGCGCCAATACCGCGATCCTGCCGCTCCTCAACGGCATGAAGCACATGGATTTGCTCGCTGCGCGCTTTGGCGCCGGCGCGGTGCTCGGCGGCCAATGCATCATCTCGGCGACGCTCGACGGCGAGGGCCGCATTCTTCACCTCAATGATTTGCATTTTCTCTCGTTCGGCGAACAGAACGGCGCGAAATCGCCGCGCGTTGCGGCAATTGCGGCGGCGTTTTCCGGCGCCAAGTTTGATTCCCAGCTCTCGCTCACGATCCTGCAAGAGATGTGGGAGAAATGGGCGTTCATCGCCGCCGCGGCCGGCATCTGCTGCCTGATGCGCGGCGCCTTCGGCGACATCGCCGCCGCCGGTGGCAGCCAATACGCCAGCGCGATGTTCGCCGAGTGCTGCGCGATCGCCGCGAAGAACGGCTTTAATCCGGGAGAGATCGCGGTCAAGCGCAGCATCGGCCTGCTCACCGCGGCGGGTTCGCCGATTGCCGCCTCGATGCTGCGCGACGTCGAGCGCGGCGCCGCGACCGAAGCGGATCATATCGTCGGCGATCTGTTGGCGCGCGGCGGCGCTCGGGAGAGCGACTATCCGCTTCTCCAAATCGCCTATGCCCATTTGCGGACTTATGAAGCCAGACGCCAGCGCGAGAAAACTGCCGCGCCGGCGCGTTAGACTGGAACTCGCGCCGGCGTCAAACTATATGCCGGCAAGGACATTATTCTCACGCGGAGGAGGTCGGCGCCATGACCAAGATCGTCTATCACATTGTCGAGCATGACGGCGGCTGGGCTTATCAGGTCGACGGCGTTTTTTCCGAGACATTCCCGTCCCATGACACGGCGCGCAGCGCGGCACAACGCGCCGCCGCCGAACAGCACCTGCCCGGCGAGACCAGCACCATTTCCTGGGAAGACAGCAAAGGCAAATGGCATGAAGAGGTGGCGCGCGGCGACGATCGGCCCGACGCCGAGGTCGAGGGCTAGGACACCCGCGTTTTCCCGGGCGCAGCGCACGTTTAATTATGCCGCTGCGCCCGTCGCGGAGGCAGTCACAAACTCTCTGTTGACGCGCGGCATTCGCGGCTATCGTATGCCGCGACGATGGCGAATCAAACCAGCGATCACGTCGAAACCGCGTTGAGCGGCTACGAGCTTCTCAACGATCCCTTGCTCAACAAGGGCACCGCCTTTACCGAAACCGAGCGCGACGCGTTCGATCTGCACGGCCTGTTACCGCCGCATGTCGCCGAGCTCGAATATCAGGCGCAGCGCCGGCTCGCCGCCTTTCGCGGGCTGGGCAGCGATCTGCAGCGCTACGTTTTCCTGCGCGGCTTGCAGGATTCCAACGAGACCTTGTTCTATGCGCTCTTGACCCGCAACATCGAAGAAATGATGCCGATCGTCTACACGCCGACGGTCGGCGTGGGTTGTCAGCTGTTCAGCCACGTCTTTCGCAAACCCCGCGGCTTGTTTCTTTCCATTCCGCATCAGGATCTGATCCCGCGCATCCTTACGCATCCGCGCTACGACCGCATCAAGGCGATCGTAGTCAGCGACGGCGAACGCATTCTCGGCCTCGGCGATCAGGGCGCGGGCGGCATGGGCATTCCGATCGGCAAATTATCGCTCTACACCGCCTGCGCCGGGCTGCATCCGGGGACGACGCTGCCGGTCCTGCTCGATGTCGGCACCGACAACGGCGACCACCTGCTCGATCCGCTTTACATCGGCTGGCAGCATGAGCGCGTGCGCGGGGAGGCCTACGACGATCTGGTGTCGACCTTCGTCGAGGCGGTTCGCAAGCGCTGGCCACACGTGCTGTTGCATTGGGAAGACTTCGCCATCGGCAATGCCAATCGCCTGCTCGCGCGCTACCGCGACTCGCTGTGCACCTTCAACGACGACATTCAGGGCACCGCCGCGATCGCGGTGGGGACGCTGCTTTGCGCCATCAATGTCACCGGCGTGCCGTTGACCGAGCAACGCGTCGCGGTGCTTGGCGCCGGCTCGGCCGGCACCGGCATCTGCGCGCTGCTCCTTCGCGCCATGGTCGAAGCGGGTTTGAGCGAACATCGCGCGCGCGAATGCTTCTACCTGGTCGATCGTCCTGGTCTTTTGCTGGAGGGCATGCCCGGCTTGGCGCCGTTCCAGGCGCCGTTCGCGCAACATCCCGGTCGCATCGCCGGCTGGAAGCTCAAAGTCCCTGGCACCATCGACCTCGAAGACGTGGTGGCGAATGCGCGTCCGACCGTGTTGATCGGCACGTCCGGAAAAGCGCATGCGTTTACCGCGCCGGCGGTGCGCGCGATGGCCAAGCACGTCAAACGGCCGGTGATCTTTCCGCTGTCCAATCCGACCGAACGCAGCGAGGCGACGCCAGCGGACCTTAATGCCTGGACCGAAGGCCGCGCCGTGATCGCCACCGGCAGCCCGTTTCCGCCGCTCAAGCTCCACGGCAAGGAATTCCGCATCGACCAGAACAACAACGCTTATGTCTATCCGGGCATCGGACTTGGCGCGATCGCGGTGCGCGCGCGCCGGATTTCCGATGGCATGTTCCTGGCGGCGGCAAAGGCGATCGCCGCGCAGTCACCCACGCGGCGCGATCCGGATGCCAACCTGCTGCCGCCGCTCACCGAGATCAGGAAGCTGTCGTTTCAGGTTGCGCTTGCGGTGGCGCGGCAAGCGCAAAAGGAAGGCTGTGCGGATTCTCTCTCCGAAGAACAAACCGCGGCCGCGATCCACGCCAAAATGTGGGAGCCGGTCTACGCGCCGTACCGGCGCGTCGCGCGGAAGTGACCTCCCCCTCCCCGCGTGCGGGGAGAGGTTTTACGCATCCTCCTCCAGCGGTTCGAAATGCGGCCGAAACCAGATCTGCGCGATCAGCGTCGGCACAATCGCACTGCCGATCACCGCCGTGAGCAGGACCGTGTATTGCGCCTGATCGATGATGTGGTTGGTCAGGCCGAACAGCGCCGAGATCGAGCCGAAGGTCAGCCCGGTCGACATCATTAACGTCGTATACATTCCTTCCCGCGGCTCAAAACTGAAATAGCGGGTCAACGGCAGGATGCCGCAAAATTTTGTGATCATCTTCACGCCGAGAAAAAGCCCGATGAGACTGGCGCCGGCGATCAAGGCCTGCGCGTCGATCAACGAGCCTGCTTTGAGAAAATAGAACGGCGTCAGGAATGCGAAACAAATGGCGCGCATGCGCAGCTGCAGCTCGCGGTTCGCCAGAAAAAACGGGGCCAACGCCATGCCGACCAGATAGGCCGGCAACACCGCTTCGCTTTTGCCGAGATTGGCAAGACCGCCCAGCGCAAAAAGCACGAGGAAGATAAACTTTATCTCGGGCTCGCTGGTGCGGCCCCCGAGCCAAGCGAACAAAGGGCGGATGATGAAAGGAAGGATCGCGATCACCGCCACGGTCACAACCGTGAACAGCAGCAAATAAAAATTGTAGTTGGCAAACACCAGGCCCAGCGCCAGCACGGTTCCGATATCGTTGATGAAGCAGGCAGCGAGGATGATTTTGCCGAGTTCGGTCTGGTTGTAGCCGGTTTCGACCATCACGGCGTAAACCACCGCAACCGAGGTGGTGGACAGCGCAATGCCGCCGATCTGCGCCTGCGGCCACGGCCAGCCGAGGCCGTAATGCGCCAGCAAGAGGCAGCCGAGATAGGGCGCAAAGAAGCCCATCAAGCCGATGGTCACGCTGGAAGCAAAATTCCGCTTCACCACGTGCGGATCGATGTCGGTTCCTGCGAGAAAGGTCAGCACAACGGCGCCGATCCCGGCGATGTAATTGATCCAATCGTTAAGCGGCAGGCCGATCGTATTGCCGGCGATGGCGCCGACGACGATCTCGAACAAAGCCGCCGAGATCGTGATGTAGAGCGATGCGGTCGCGGCGACGAGCGCCAGCGCCATCCATAGAGCCGACTGAAACCAGACGTTATTCATTACCCTTCTCCTCTGCCCGTGCCGCGTGCACAAAACGAAAAACCCGCCTTCCGGCGGGTCGCAAAGTGCCCCGCCGCGTGCAACGCGGCAGGGGTCATCAGCTCTGGCGAGCGGTTTTGGGGAACCCCATCCCCTTCTAGACTGTGAACTATTACCCGGTCACGACCGTCGATTCAACCGATGGAACAGACAACAGCAATGACACCAGGTCGGCTTTGCGCACGGCGCTTGCTACCGCATACGTGCGCCCGTTCGGTTTTCGTCGGGCAACCTGCAGCGGAGAAGCAACCAGACAAGCGGCGCGACCAAACAAACAATTTTAGCGCCACGCAGGCCTGGGCGCATCGCACTGCAGCAACTATCGCGGCGAAGTCGGGAACCCGAATTGATCGGCTGACAAGCGCATGGGTTGCCAGCAACTCCAGCGGGAAATCGGCGGACGGACCAGTTGGTGAATGCGGAGCACAAAGGACCTTAGCATTCAACCTAAAAATCATTGCTTTTCAAAGCCTAACGCACACATCGCAGACCCATTTGAGAGTCTCTCTTCGGCTATGAGAAACGCTCAATCTGATCCGATGAATGATACTCATCATAACAAGGAATAAATAACAGCCTAATCTGTTCTAGGCTGCATGGCTCTAAGGCTACCGCCGCTTAGCAGCTTGCGTCTGTTCGAAGCGGCCGCGCGCTGCGGCAGCTTCAAGCGCGCCGCGCAAGAGTTGAACCTGACGCCTGGCGCGCTCAGCCACGGCATTGATTCACTCGAACAATGGCTCGATGTTGAGCTGTTTGAGCGCAAAGCTCGCGGGGTAATCCTCACCCCGGCCGGCCGCCAGTACCTGCCCTATATCAGCGAAGCTCTGTCGATGATCGCGACCGGCACGCTGCGGCTGCCGAGCCGCCGCTTCGAGGACCGGTTGTCAATCAGTTCGACGAGCTTGTTTGCTTACAAGTTGCTACTGCCACGCCTACACAAGTTTCGGGAAATGTACCCGAACATGGTGGTGACGGTGGAGGCGAGCCGGCAGATTGTTTCTCTGCCCTCGGATCAATTTGATCTCGCGATCCGCAACAGCCGCGAACCATGGCCGAAACTGTCGTGCGATCTGCTCGGACGGATCAGATTTGTCCCGGTGGGATCGCCGCGCTATATCGCCGATCTCTCGCGCGGCGGCCCAATCGACTGGACACGCGCCACGCTCATTCACACCGCGGCGGCCAGCGAAGACTGGGAGACCTGGTGCAATCATAGCCAGACCGACACCTCGTCCGCCCGTAAATTTGTTGTCAGCAGCGCGCAATTGGCGCTGGAAGCAGCCGCGGACGGACTTGGTCTTGCCATCGGGCGTCTGCCGATCATCGACGACGATATCGCGGCTGGCCGTCTTGCCATCGCGGTCGATCATGTTGTTCCGGTCATGAGCGGCTACTGGCTAGTCAAACCGCCCGGCCTCGAAACCCGCCGCGAGATCGTTGCCTTCCGCAATTGGCTGCTCAAGGAAATGTCGCAGCTGAGGTGGAACGGCCACAGCGAAGGACGAGTCGCCTCGCAATCGGCCTAAACCGAAAGAACTTTTCGCCATATTCCATCTCTCGTGTTCCAGCGGAAATCGCCCACCGCCCAAAGTTCTAAAGGCTTCAAGTGTTTGCAGAGCAAGCAGGTGTAATTGTCAAGCCTATCTAGATGAATATTTTTCATCTCCAACTAGCTTTACTCAATCAACGACGCGAGAATTCTGATGGCCGGATAGAATGTTTATCATCATAATGAGCACGCAAGACGGTCCATTCGCGCATGGCGCTCAAGCTTCCGCCACTCAGTGGCTTGCGTCTGTTCGAGGCAGCCGCGCGTTGCGGCAGCTTCAAACAAGCCGCGCTCGAATTGAACCTGACGCCGGGGGCGTTCAGCCACGGCATGGGTTCCCTCGAAAACTATCTCGATGTGGAGCTGTTTGAGCGCAAAGCGCATGGCATCATCCTCACCGCGGCGGGGCGCCAGTTTCTGCCTTATGTGAGTGAAGCCCTGGCGCTGATTGCGACGGGGACACTGCGTCTGCCCAGCCGCCGCTTTGAGGAGCGCCTGTCAATCAGCGCGTTCAGCCTGTTCGCCCACAAAGTGCTGCTGCCCCGGTTGCATAAATTTCGGGCGCTCTACCCGAACATGACGGTGATGGTCGATGTCAGCCGTGAAATGGTGCATCTGCCGTCCGACGAATTCGACGTCGCGATCCGCAGCGGCCTCGATTCCTGGCCGAACCTGTCCTGTGATCTGCTCGGGCGCCTCGCCTTTGTCCCTGTCGGAGCGCCCGGCTACCTTCGCGACATTTCTCCAGGCGGCGCGTTGGATTGGTCGCGTGCTACCCTGATCCAAATTCCCAGCTCCGCCGAAGATTGGGAAACCTGGTGCAATCATAGCCGCATCGACGTCTCCGCCGCCCGCAAGATCATCGTCGGCAGTGTGCAATTGGCGCTCGAAGCGGCTGTCGACGGACTCGGCATCGCGATCGGCCCGTTGCCGCTGATCAACGATGATCTTACGGAGGGTCGTCTTGCCGTTGCGATCGATCACGTTGTGCCAGTGCTGACCGGCTACTGGCTCGTTCAACCGCCTGGCCTCGAGACACGGCGGAAGATCGTTGCCTTCCGCAATTGGCTCCTTAAGGAAACCGCGCAGCTCAGTTGGCATAGACATAGCGCGAAGGCCGCCGCCGCGCGCTCGGCGTAAACATCAAATCAAAGACTTGGCGCGGTGCATCGATACGCGCCTTGGTCCGCGCTCTCTTCAGGAAGATCCATTCGCCGAATACGATCTTCCATTACTCTCCTTATCGGCATTACGATGTGGCCGCACGGCTGGGGTTAGGCATGAAACGGCGCGAGTTCATCGCACTGCTCGGTGGCGCGGCCGCGGCATGGCCGGTCGCGGCGCACGCGCAGCAGACCCGTCCTGTTCGCCGGATTGGCGTTTTAATGCTCTATCCCGAGAAGGATCCGCAGGGTGAGCTGCGTGCCGGCGTGTTTCAGCGCAAATTTCAGCGCAAACTCGAAAAGGCCGGCTGGAGAATTGGCGGAAATCTTCAGATCGATTTTCACTGGGGCACCGGTGACGCTGAGTGGGTGCGATCAGCGGCCGAGCAAATGTTGCAGCAAGCGCCAGATGTAATGCTGGCCAACGGCGACGCTGCCGTGAAAGCGGCGCAGCAGTCGACCCGAACGGTTCCCGTCATTTTCATCGCCAGCGGCGATCCAGTCGGCGACGGCTTAGTGGCAAGCCTGGCGCATCCAGGTGGCAACGTAACCGGCTTTGCGGTCATGGAGCCGACCTTGGGCACAAAATTGCTCGGCATGCTCAAGCAGGTGGCGCCGCAGGTCGCACGCGTCGGCGTACTGGTGAATCCGGACAACGCGACGCACCAGCGAATCTTGGCGCTATTGGCGGCCGCCGCACCGGGTTTTGCTGTAGAGATGGTAAAGGCGCCCGCGCGTGAAGCCGGCCCGATCGGGGCCGCGATCACGCAATGGAGCCAAAGCGGGAATTACGGTTTGATCGTTCCATCGGATCCTACGACCAATGCGCAGCGCAAACTCATCATCGAGCTTGCGGCTCGTTACCGCATGCCCGCAATCTATGCTTTACGCGCCGCCACCGCCGATGGCGGGCTGATGTCCTATGGCGTCGATATCCCCGAATGGTTTCGTCAGTCGGCAATCTATGCCGATCGCGTGCTCAGGGGCGAGAAGCCCGCCGATCTTCCGGTGCAATTGCCGACAAAATTTGAGTTGGTGATCAACCTCGGGACGGCCAAAACGCTTGGCGTCATCATGCCCCAAACCCTCCTCGTCGCCGCGGATGAGGTCATCGAGTGAAACGGCGCGAGTTCATCGCACTGCTCGGCGGCGCGGCCGATGTTTCCTTTTCCGCGTGATGCACGCGAGTCCGTTGGCAAACGCAGGGTGGGCTAAGGCGCGAAGGGCCGTCTTCGCGTCCATCACCGTGGTCCTCGATCAGGACGTGGACTTCGCTACGCTCAGCCCACCCTACGAACTGTGCCGCTCGCACCTCACGATGACGAAATTTCGTGTCACTGTGGTGTTGACCAACGTCGACCCCCACCCCTACCCCTCCCCGCAAGGGGGAGGGGGAAGCGCGCGCCGCGAAAACGATAGAGCGCACCCCTCCCCCACTGTCGTCGGGAGGAAAGGATGCTCTAAACTTAAGCCACGTCGCACAAAGGGAGGGCCGCCATGGACTTGGCGATGAAGGACAAAAAAGCGATCGTCACCGGCGCCAGCGAGGGCATCGGCAAGGCGATTACGCGCGCGCTCGCCCGCGAAGGCGTCGATATCGCGATCTGCGCGCGGCGAAAAGAGCCGCTGCAAACAACCGCGGCGGAAATCGCCAAGGAAACCGGCCGCAAAATTTTTCCGATCCCGGCCGATCTCACCAAACCGGCGGACGCGGAAAATTTCGTCAAGGCGGCGCATGCCGCGCTCGGCCGGATCGATATCCTGGTCAACAATGCCGGTTCGGCGCCCGGTGGCGTGCTGGAACACCTGAGCGAGGAGGATTGGGCGCAGGCGCTGCAGCTCAAATTCATGGGTTACGTGCGCTGCATGAAGCACACGCTACCGATCATGCAAAAACAAAAGAAAGGCCGCGTCGTGAACCTGATCGGCAATGACGGCGTCAAGGTTTCGTACTGGGAGATTGCGCCGGGCGCCGCCAATGCCGCCGGACAGAATCTCACCAAATCGCTCGCCAGTCAGTACGGCAAGGACAACATCAGCTTCGTCGCCGTCAATCCCGGGCCGGTGCGCACTGAGCGATGGGCGGGCCTCGTCAAAGCGATGGCGCGCGATATGAAGCTCTCGTTCGAACAAGCGGACAAGCTCGCTCCGGCCAGCATTCCGCTTGGGCGGATCGCCGAATCCGAGGAGGTCGCCAATCTCGTCGCTTATCTCGCCTCCGACCTCGCCTTTTTCATCAACGGCACGATGATCGAGATCGACGGCGGCCAGGACAAGGTGCTGATGGATCGTATGCGCGACCGGTGAGAATGCAGTTTGGCAAGCTGTGCGGTCACGTTATAGTTCACGTGATCAAGAGGCGGCGATTAAGACGCAGCCGGACGAAAGTGGGGGGCACGGCATGACTTTCACAGGCGCAAATCGCAGCCTTGGCGTTACCCCACATGGACGAGCCGTTGCGCTCGCCGCCGCGCTGGCCTGCGGTCTTGGCCCACTGCCCGCGTCGGCCGCCGACTTCGTTATGAAGTTCGGCACCGCGACGATCAACGAGACCCAGCACCAGTTCATCAAATTCTACAAGGACGAGGTCGAGAAAGCCTCGAACGGCCGGATCGAAGTGCAGATCTATCCGGCGAGCCAGCTCGGTCCGATCCCGCGCGAGATCGAGGGCGTCCAGCTCGGCAATATCCAGGGCTATATCGGACCCGTCGACTTTTTTGTCGGCGTCGATCCGCGTTTTGGCGTGTTCTCCGCGCCGATGCTGTTCCGCGACGAGGCTAACGCCGCCGCCACCGTTCGCGATCCCGCCGTGCAGAAAGCCATGTTCGACCTTGCCGCGCCGAAGCGAATGGTCGGCATCGCCACGCTGGATCTGGGCTCGTCGAATTACGGCGCGAAAAATCCGATCCTGCGACTCACGGACTTCGGGGGCAAGAAACAGCGCATCAACGGCACCGAGCTCGAGCGCCAAAAAATGGCGAAGCTCGGCGCGACCGGGATCGGCATGCCGCTTTCCGAAGTGGTCCCCGCGCTCGACCAGGGCACCATCGACGGCACCATTTCCGGACTTTCCGTCTTCGTGTCGTTCAAGATGAACGATCTTCTCAAAGTGGTCACAGTCACCAACGACACATTCATCATCTCGATCGCAGTGGTGAGCAAGCCGTGGCTCGACACGCTGCCCGCGGATTTGCAGAAGGTCGTGCTCGACGCCTGCGCGGCCGTGCAGACCAAGGCGCAGGCGTGGGAAGTCGATTTTACCAGGAAGCTCGCAACCGACTGGGCCGCGCTCGGCGGCGCCATCCAGATGTTGCCGGCCGAGGATCTGGCCCGCATGAAGACACTGCTCGATCCGGTCGGCGACGAGGCAACCAAAGGCCAGCCGGCGGTGCACGACATGCTGGAAATGGTTCGCGCCGCCGCGGCGAGGAATTGAGCAGCTTCGCCCCGGCATGAAGGACATCCTTTCGGGCGGCGCCAAAGCGCTCATCGCGGGCTTGCGATTCGCCGCCGGCGCGATGCTCGCCGCGAGCGTGGCCATCAACTTCGCCAATATCGTCGGCCGCTATTTTCTTTCCGTGTCGCTGTCCTGGGCCGAGGAAGCGATGCTGTTTCTGATGATCGGCTGCGTTTTCCTTGGCGCCGGCCCGGTCGGCTGGGCCGGCCGCCACATTCGCATGGACGTGGTGGTTTCCCTGTTGCCGCCTCGCGCGCGCAAGGCGTTCGATATTTTTTCCGACCTTGTGACGATCGCGACCTGTCTTGCGCTCGCGATCTTCGCCTGGCCGGTCATGACCATGTTGACCGAACTCGACCAGCGTAGCCAATCGGCCAATATCCCGCTGGTCATCCCGCAGGCCGCGCTGCCGCTCGGCCTTTTGCTCATGGCGGTGTTGATCGCGGTTCGTCTGTTCGTGCAGGGTGCGCGCCACGATGAAGTGGTGTCGCCGCCGGAAGACGTGACGTGAACGGATGTGACGTGATTGGATCTGGGCACCGCCGATGCTAGCCGCTTTCGTCTATTTCATCCTGCCGGCGATCTTGCTGATCCTGGGACTGCCCATCTTCGTCGTTCTGATCCTCACCTCGCTCGCCGCGATCCTGTCGATCGCACACGTGCCGCTGCAAGCGATCCAGACCTACATGTTCGGCAGCCTCGACAATTTCCCGCTGCTTGCGGTGCCCTTCTTCGTGCTTGCCGGCGAGATCATGGGCCGCGGCGGCATCGCCAATCGCGTCGTCACCTGGGTGGTATCGATCATCGGCGGGGTGCGCGGCTCGCTCGCGGTGACGACGGTCGCCTCGTCGGAATTGTTCGGAGCGATGGCGCATACCTCGGTTGGCACCGTCGTCGCTATCGGCCGGCTGTTGTTTCCGTCCCTGACCAAGCACGGCTATTCCGAACGTTTCGCGGTGAGCCTGATCACCTCGTCCGGCGCGGTCGCGGTGATCATCCCGCCATCGATATCGATGATTCTGTATGCCATGTCCGCGCAGGTTTCGGCGATCAAGCTGTTTACCGCCGGCATCCTGCCGAGCATCCTGATCGGCATCGTCGATGCGATCTATGTACTGGTCTATGCGCGCATCAAGATGGTGCCGCTGTCGTCGCCGGCGCGCTGGAAAAATATCTGGGCCTCGACCAGGGAAGCGAGCTGGGCGATCGGCACGATCGTGGTGATTTTCGGCGGCATCTATGGCGGGATCTTCACCCCGACGGAGGCGGCCGGCGTCGCCGTCGTCTATTCGCTGTTCGTGGCGATGTTCGTCTATCGTGAGGTCGATCTCGCCGGGCTCGGCCGCATCATCGGCAGCTCGGTCGTGCTGATCGCGCAAATCCTGATCATCGTCACTGGCGCCGGGATTTATTCGTGGCTCATGACCACAAGCGGCATTCCGCAAAACCTGATCAACGCGGTGAGCGCGATGCACTTGCCCGATTGGCAGACCCTGTTGTTCGTCAATGCCGGGCTGCTGATCGCGGGCAGCTTTCTCGAACCACCGGCGGCGATTCTCATCCTCACGCCGCTTCTGCTGCCGGTCGTCGAAGCAGCCGGCGTCAATGCGCTGCACTTTGGAATCATCATGGCGGTCAATCTGAGCATCGGGCTCTATATGCCGCCGTTTGGCTTAAACCTGTTCGCGGCGCGCGCCATCTTCAACGTGCCCATGGGCATGATCTATCGTGGCGTGCTGCCGTTCATCGCCGTTAATTTTATCGCGCTCTTGGTGATTACCTACGTGCCGGCGATCTCGATGGCGCTGATCGGTGCGGCGCGTTAGCGCCGGCAAGCTGCTGCGCTCATTTCCGCGCAGGCGGGACCACGTGCTGTGACGATCCTGATGAGTCCCCGCTTGCGCGCGGACGAGCGGCTTACACCTGAGGTAATTCTAAACCACGTTCTTGTTGAAATAACTCGAACCCCAGATCACCAATACCCAGATCGCGAACAGGACGGCCAGCGCCAAAATGACTTCCATCGCCCCCTCTCCTCGATCGCGCGCAAGCGCCGGCTTGCGCTTTGGCCCATCAATCCGTTTCCCGCGGCGTCGCAATCACGCAGTCGCTATCGGCGCAGGGGCGCGTCAATTCTCGTTGCAGCCGCTCCGCCTCATCTTCCAGACCCATCCAGCGCAATTTGCGAATGCGCTTGACGAGATCATTCGCCCGGCTCTCGTCTTCCGCGGTATGGTCGCGCTGTGGCTGTTGGAGCGTCATTGGCATTGCTGTCCTCCCGCAATCTTTTGTTGTTGGCTTTGCCGGCTGTCCGCAACGCGACGTTCTTACATCGCAGTTGGGCTGCCGAATCGATCGCACGCCGCTATCCGGGCGCAAATCGCGCCGGTCGCCAGAACCTCAGCTTTGACCTATTGGGCTGCTTGCGCAAGGGCACAACCGTGCGCCGCAGCATATTGCGGCGGAAAATTGGCTAGCCGCTCGCGATCTCCAAAGTTCGCGTCGGCTGCGCCATATTGCGTTGCGGCGTGCGCAACGTAGCGGCGATGAAGGCGTCTACATCGCGCATGACCGGAACGAGGAACCGCAGAAACGGCGCGACCGCGGCGATGATGATGAAATGGCCGATGCGGCGATAGGTCAGCACCGTCGCGGCATTGCCGGCGGCGACGAGGCGCGCCGCCAGCCGGACGGAATTGCCGGGTTCGACCAGCCGGTCGCGGCCGCCGGTCATCATCAAAGCCGGCGGCGCGCCGGGCGCAACGTGAAAAATCGGCTGCGTCTCCGGCCGATTAACCCCGCCAAAAATCACTTTGAGCTTTTCGTCGCGCAATGGCATCAGATCGTAAGGACCGGCAATTCCGATCAATCCGGCAATATCGCGACGCGGATCGAGGCCGACTTTGCCGAGCCAGCGCGCATCGATCGACAACATGGCTGCGATATGCGCGCCTGCCGAGTGGCCTTTAAGAAACAATTTGTCCGGATCGCCGCCGAACCGCGCGATGTTGTCCTTGACCCAGCGCACGACTTGCGCGCCATCGTCGAGGAAATCGGGATAACAGACCTCGGGATAAATCCGATAGTCCGGCACCACCGCGACATAGCCGCGCCGCGCCAGCGCCTTGGCGACATAGCGATAAAGTTCCTTGTAACCGCCCTGCCAGGCGCCGCCGTAGAAGAAAATGATCACCGGCGCAGCTGCCGCCCCGCGCGGCCGGCACACATCGAGCCTGTGCCGTGAGCGCTCGGCATAGGCGATAGATTGGGTCAACTGAATGCGGAAAGGCATTGGCGCGAGCATGAAGCAGCGTTTCCGGACTAAATCATGGCACCAAGGGCTATGGCGCTTAGACCTTAGGATAGGCCGTTGGCACTAAGTAACTGAGCACGAACGAGACCCAGCCGTTCATTATGGTCGCTTACGGAACCGCCCGCGCGGTAATGCGTTGTCTGCATGCCAGCCACGAGCGGCGCCAAAGCCGATCGTGTCTGTTGTTGTCGGGTGATTGATTAGTTCCAGGCGACCTCATCTCAGTGCACTGGAGCAGCGTCCTGCTCGGAGCCGCCGTGATGGTGTTTTCTCTCCTTGCGTACTTCTTCTCAATGGTGACGGCTTTTGCGATCGTGATTACGACGCTGGTCAGTTTCGGCGATTCGCAATTGCGCACGACGCGGCCGGCGCACACGGCGGTCTCGATCATCGCGGGCTCCGACCGCGATGCGCTCACCAACTCCGACAAGGTCAAAGAGGAGCAAAAGGCCGCGGAAGCGCGCAAAGCTTTGGAGGCGCAGCGAGCCGCCGAAGCGCGTGAAGCCGCCAAGAAGCTGGCGCGCGCCAAGCTTGCGCGCGAGCGCAAACAGGCCGCGCTGGCGCGTCAGCAGCAAGAGCGCGAGACGCGCAACAACGCTTTGGCTTGGGGCAATCCCAGCTACTCCAGCCAATATTCCCGCGACGGCCGGTTGTATTCTTACGCGCCGGGCTTTGGGCGCTGAGCGACCACTCGCAGCCCGAAACGCGATTTCACATTGACTGCTCGGCTTGGGTGATTGGCTGCGGGCCGCAATCGGACCTTTGTTATTTCACCGGCGCGGCATCGGGAATGAAACGATGTCCGAATACCGGCTCTTTATGCTCCGTCGGGGGTAATTGCCAGGCGCCGGTCGAAGGCGGACGGACTTCAGCATCGACATGAACGTCGAGGACAAACGGCCGGTTCGCCGCGATGGCATGTTCGAGCGCGCCGCGAAAATCCTGCGATCGCGCCACGGTGAGCGCCTCGACGCCGGCTGCCTTTGCCCAAGCCGCGAAATCAGGATTGTAGGGCTTCTTGTTGGCGCCTTGGTGAAACATGGTGCCGTGTTCGCGACCGCCAAACATGCCGAGCTGAATGTCGCGAATTGAGACCCAGCCGAAATTGTTCCAGACCACCCAAACGACCGGAATGTCGTATTCGACCGCGGTGCAGAGGACATGCGGAACCATGGTGAAACAGCCGTCGCCGGTAACAGCGACCACCGGACGATCCGGCGCCGCAAGCTTTGCCCCAAGCGCGCCCGCCGCGCCGAATCCCATCCCGGAAAAGCCCCACGAATTGAGCATCGATTGCGGGCGGCGCGCGTTCCAGAATTGCATGTACCAATTGTGGCTCACCCCAACGTCGCAGCAGATGATGCCATCCGGCGGAATGACAGCCTGACAATCGGCAACAACGCGTTCCGGTCGCATCGGCGTCGCGTGCGCCGCAAAATTCGGGCGCACGAATTCATCCCACGCCGCACGCCATTGCGCGATCTGCGCCAACCACTCCCGGCTCGCCGAGCTATCGCCATGACCTGATAGATGCTCAAGCTCGGTAACGAGCTGGCGCAAGAAGGTGCGCGCATCGGCGACAATGGGAAGATCGGGCGGATAATTGCGGCCGAGTTCGGCGGCATCGATATCGACGTGAATGAGTTTGGTAGCGGGAAAATTCCAGGAATATCCCGGCAGCCACGATGAGGCCGAGCGGTCGTCGAATCGCGCTCCGATCGCGAGCACGAGATCGGCGCGGCGGCCGGCCTCGTTGGCGGGAAAAGCGCCGTTGCGCCCGATGAAGCCGAGCGACAACGAGTCTGTCATATCGATGCAACCCATACCGTTGGGCGACGAGATCACAGGTATGGAAAGCTTCTTCGCAAATTCCGTGAGTTCCCGGCTTGCCTCCGACAGCGTCACACCATGGCCGATGAAGATCACCGGCCGTTCCGCAGCAACGAACATACCAAGCGCGCGCGACACTTCCTCGGGTGAGGCGCCGCTTCGCTGGGCATTGAGCGGCGGAGCGGGAGGCGGCAAGTCGACCTCGTCTTCCTCCTGAAATACGTTGAAAGGCACATCGACATTCACCGGTCCGGGACGGCCCGACAGCATCGCTGTCGTCGCCTGACGTAAGGCGAGCGGCAGCATATCGACGCGCGTCGGCTGGAAGCTGCGCTTGACCACCGGGCGCACGATGTTGACGAAATCGGCCTGGTAATGCCGGTTGATTTCCTGAAACGGGCTACGATTGAACTGGGAGGTCGGCACATTGGCCGTGATTGCCAAAAGTGCCGACGAATCGGTGAGCGCGCAAGCTAGCGGCATCACGATGTTGCACGAACCGGGGCCGCAGGAGGTGAGCGTCGCGACCGGCTGGTGGCGTACGCGAAAATAAGCGTCGGCCATGTGCGCGGCGACCTGTTCATGCCGGGGCGATATCAGCTTGATCCGGTCCCGCGCCTGGTAGAGCGGGTCGAGCATGCCGACATTGCCGTGCCCGCAAATGCCGAAGACATAGGGGATACCGCTGGCAATCAGATATTCGGTGATCAGCTCGGCGCCTTTCATCCGTGCCATGAATCGCTCCCGCGGTCCGCCTCAGCAAACTTCTTTACCACGATGGTGCGCGGCAATCACAGACGGAATAGGTCCGATTCAGCCGCGCCGCTTAACCCGGCGCACAAGATAATCGAAGTTGATGGTGAACTGTTCGGGTTGACTGATATCGGCTTTGAGTTTCTCAATATCGGCCCGCGAAAACTCCGGCGCCGGATCGCCTGCCGCTTCGACCAGCAATTGCACCATTGCGCCGTTCTCCAGCATGAGGGTTCCGATCACCGCCTCCGCAATCGTGGCGCCCGTCACCACGACGCCATGGTTTTTCAACAGTACCGCGCGGCCATTGCCCAGCGCGCGCGCCACTCCCGCGCCCATCGCGTGCGAGCGGATGAGGTTGATGGTGTCGGTGTAGCTCCCGACCGCCTGATAAAACAGCGCGCCCGGCTGACTATAGCATTTCAACCCTCGCCCGGTTGCCGAGAGAGCGATTGAATAGGTCGGATGCGTATGGATGACGCAATTGACGTCAGGCCGCGCCTTGAAAATCTCGGAATGGATATAGACTTCGCTGTGCCGCCGCGCCGTGCCGGCGACGACGTTCCCCTCCAGATCGATGGTGAGGATATTCTGCATCGTGATCTCGTCGAGTCCGATGCTGTGTGCCTTCATAAAAAACAGGTTCGGATCGTCCGGCAGGCGAAACGAAATATGACCGCGGGTAAAGTCGTCCTGACCTTCGGCCACGAGTACCTTTCCGGCGAGGATAAGTTGCGCTTTGAGCGATCGATGCGCCGCCCGCTGTCCCGTCCCCTTCCGCCGCGCAGATTTGCCGCTCGAACTTTTCCCTTTGATCATTGCCCTCACCGCCCTGTTCCATTGCGGGCGCAAGAGAACAGGGAATTGGCGTCGCCTCAAGAGGAAAATGTAGAGGCGGTGCCGGGCAACGACACCGCCTCGTCAGATCGCCATTCTAGAGTCGCGGTCCCCCGGCGCGGTCCTCCGCTGGCGGATCGGCCGATGCTGCAGCAACGGCTGTTACGGTTGAGCGTCCAGCCAGTCCTCGACGTCTTTACGCACCAAATCCTTGGCCAAGCCGTAGCGCTGCTGGATCCTTCCTTCCAATTGATCGCGGCGGCCGTTGATCTGAGCAAGATCATCGTCGGTCAACTGACCCCACTTTTGTTTGATCTTGCCTTTTGCTTCCTTCCAGTTCCCCTCGATCCGGTTCCAATCCATTTGTGCCGTCTCCAACGGTGTTCACTGTCGAGCACGGCTAACGTAACGGCGGCAGCCGAGTTCCGCGCACGGTTCCGAAATTTCGCACCGATCGCCGCGGAACTTACCGGAACATGGATGCTCGTAATCGCGTTGCATCAGTGAGCACATGGCACGAGTCGAGTAACGGCACTTCGTGATGCGAAACGCCGCGGCTTAGCTTCGCGGGAGAATAGAGGAGAGCAGCAATGAGGAATAAATTGTTGGCTACGGTCGCCGTGGCCGCGGTAGTCGGGTTCGGCGGGTTCGCCGCTGCGCAATCGCAGATGGGCGGCGAGTCGAACAAGGCAACGTCGGGCGCGACCCAGGAGAAGAGCGGCGGCAGTATGAGCGGAACCCAATCGGGTAACAAGACGCTCAACCCGTCGAGCACCCAGTCGAGCAATCCGTCGCGGAATCAGTCGGCCCAGGAGAAGGGCGGCAAGGATAACGAGCGGCTTGGCCAGGGTTCGAAGGAAGAACAAAATGAATCGGCGCGCGGCGCACAACGGGAGAACGAGCAGAAAGGCGCGCAGCAAGACCGCAACTTGCAGAAAAACCAGAAGGGCGCTCAGCAACAGGGCGGCAACCTTAAGGGTGCACAGCAAGAGCGCGGCGAACGCAACAACCTCAAAGGTGCGCAGGATCAGCGCGGCACCAATATGAAGGGCGCCGAGAAGCAGCAACGCGGCACCAACATGAAGGGTGCCGAGCAGCCGCGCGGCACCACGACCGAGCGCAACGCGACCGAGCAAAATGGCCGGACCGGCGTGAATGTCGGGGAGCGCGGCGAGCGCGGCGGATCGGTGCAGCTATCCGAAGATCAGCGATCGCAGATCAAAACGGTCATCGGGCGAGGTAGCGGTCCACGATTGAGCAGGAGCAACGTGAACTTCGACATTTCAGTTGGGACTCGGGTTCCGCGAAGCGTCCACTTTGTCACGCTGCCCGTTGAGATCGTGCGTATTGTTCCACAGTACCGCGGCTTCGATTACTTCCTCGTCGAGGACGAGATCGTGATCGTTGATCCGCACACGCTGGAAATCGTGGCGGTCATCCCTGCCTAACTGGCTGGAGTGAAGTGCACTACGGGCCTGTGTCGGTCTCCCGACGCGGGCCCGTTCTTTTTTTGCTCTCAGAAACAACAATTGCACTGGCGTTCAGTGATTATGAAAGATGCAATGAAAATCCCCCGGCGAGAACGCCGGGGGATTTCCGATTTAGACGCAACTCAATCTAACGATTCTGGCCGCCTTGTTGGCCGCCACCGCCCTGTTGGCCGCCTTGCTGGCCACCCTGGCGTCCGGGCTGCTGTTGTTGTTGACCGGGTTTCTGCTGGCCGCCTTGTTGGCCGCCTTGCTGCTGCCCGCTCTGTTTCACATTACCCATCTTGTCGTTAGACATCGAGAGCTCTCCTTCGCGGAAGGATTCCGCGGCACGACAATTTCCCTGAGCTCTGGTCGGTTCCCTGATAGCCAATTGCGCTGAGCAGCAATGCCGGAACACGCCGGAACGAGGCTGCCAGGGCGGTCGTTAGCCCAAATTGTCGGCAAGCGGGCGTTGTTGCGCACCCAGCGCCTGCAAAATGGGCTCCGGCCATTGACCAAACGCGATCCTGATTTGGAACAATTGCGCCGCAATCCGGCCCTGAACGCTTATCGCTGCTGATGGGAACGGTTTGGACGGAGGCCGCGCCGAGTCCCTGCTGTCTGCCTAGTATGGCTGGTTTCAGATCAGCGGCCGCAGCGGAATCTCCTGCTCGTAATATTGGCCCATGCTCTCCAGCACCCGCGGATTGGTTAGAGTCAGCATGCCGTTCGCGCGCTTGAACATTCCCAGTCGCCGCAGTCGCGCCAGTGTCTTGTTGGTGTGAACCAGCGACAGGCCTAACGCATCGGCAATGTGCTGCTGCGTCAACGGAAAAGCGAAGGTCTCTGCGGCGACGAGGCCCAAAGCTTTGGAGCGCTTATAAAGCGCGATGATGAGCGCCGCCACGCGCTCGGACGCGCTCCGCCGCCCGGCACTGGTGAGATTTTCGTCCACAATACTTTCCTCGCGCGACCCGAGCCAGGTGACATCAAAGGCGAGAGCCGGCATATCTCCAAACAGCGCCCAAATGTCGCGGCGCGGCAGCACGCAGAGCTGCACTTCCGTCAGCGCTTCAATGCCATGCAGCGCCGCGTCGAACATCGCTGCTTGCAGCCCGAGCAGGTCGCCCGGAAGGAGAAAATTCAATATTTGACGCCGGCCGTCAGGCAGCGTTTTGAACCGGAACGCCCAACCTGAATACAGCGTGTAAAGCTCCGGCGCTTTGTCGCCGGCTCGGATAATTTCGCCGCCAGCGTCTACGAGTAGATGGTCTCGCTTGATCTGATTGATCGAGTTGAGCTCTTCCGCCGTGACCGGCTTAAATATACCGCAGGCCCGCAAAGCGCATTCGTAACAGGGCAGTTGCATATTGCGATTTCTTGGTCGGACGATGTCAATGACATAATTGCGTGCGCTGCCGAACAGGCCGGGACGCGCACCCGTCTTCCGCCCAACACAGAGTGAGCCGCAAAGTTCCGATTCAGTGTGCGGGAGTTGAACCAACTTAAAGGCGACCCGTCGGCCAATCCGGGGCGGATCTGTTCAGGCGACGGCCGCGCGATAGGGCAAGCTCGACATGAACACCTTCTGCAACATGTCGCGCTCGATCGGCTTTTGCAAAATCGGAATGCCGCTAAATCGCGGATCGACACTGTCGACATCGTAACCGGTTACGAAAACGAACGGCACGCCACGCACCCCGAGAATTTCGGCAACGGTATAGACCAGCCCGTCGCCGAGATTGATATCGAGTACGGCGGCATCAAAGTGGTTCTCGCGCGCGGCGGCGAGCGCTTCGGATGCGGTACTGAGCGGGCCGACCACCTGGAATCCGAATTCGGCGAGCGTGTCCTGAATCATCATGGCGACGAGCGCCTCGTCTTCGACCAACAGGACGCGCGGCTTATTCTTGCGATTGAGATCAACCACCGCGCCGTTGCCGCTATTCGTCATCAAAGATGGATTGAAGACGCGCGATTTCGTGAGTTCGGTGCGCGGAATGGCGAACAGGCAACGCAAACCGGCTTCATTCCAATTGAATGCCGCCTTGCCGCCCAGCTGTTGTTCGATACTCGCGGCAATCACCTTCAGGCCGAAGCTGCGTGACGAGGGCTCCGCGACCGGCGGGCCGCCATTTTCGACCCAATGCAGCGTTAGCGCGTCCGCCTCCAGTTCCCACTCCAGGCTGATTTTTCCGTTCGGCGACGACAACGCGCCGTGCTTGGCGGCGTTGGTGGCGAGTTCGTGGAGCGCGAGCGCAAGTCCTTGCGCGGTGGCGGGCTGCAGCGAAATGTCGGGCCCGCCGCACTGGATCTTGTCGCCGGCTCGATATGGCGCCAACTCTTCGCCGACAAGGGTACCGAGATCGGCGCCGCGCCAGCGCGAGTCTGACAGAAGCGTGTGCGCACGCGCCAATGCTTTGATGCGGCCCTCGATCGCCTGTACGTATTCGTCAACGCTTTTTGCCCGTGTCAGCCTGATGATGGATTGAATGACGGCAAGGGCGTTACGCGCCCGGTGGTCGACCTCTCGCGCCAGGAGAACCTGGCGCTCGTCGGCTTCCTTGCGATCGGTAATATCAGTGGTAACGCCGTTAATGCGCACGACATTGCCGTCATCATTGACGCTCGCAGCCGCCGTTCCGATACACCAGCGAATTTCGCCGTTGGGCCGCACCACACGAAATTCGGTTTGCTGCGTGCGCGCGCCCTGCGACATTCCTCGGGCATTTTCGACGAGAGAAATCCAATCTTCCGGGTGGATCAACGCGCGGATGTTCTCCACCGTGATTTGGAAATGAGCGGGATCAACTCCGAAAATGCGGTGTTGGCCTTCATCCCAACGCCATTGCTCGCTCACAAGGTCCCAATCCCAGGAACCCATCTGGCCGGCAGCAAGCGCGAGGCTGCGGCCCTGCTCAGCTTGCTTGAGCTGCATGTTCGAAGCTTCAAGCTCGGCAGTCCGCTCGGTCACATGCTGTTCGAGCTGCAAATTCATTTGCTCGAGCTCGCGGGTTTTGCGGAACAATTCGGCAAATACCCGCACCTTGGCGCGCAAGACTTCGGGAACCACCGGAACCGGGACGTAGTCAACGGCGCCCATCTCGTAGCCGCGTAGCCGATCGACATCGGTCAGGTGAATGGCCGATATAAAGATGATCGCAGTTTTGCGGAAGCGCGGATGTTCGCGAATCATCGCGGCTAGCTGGAAGCCGTCCAGTTCCGGCATGCAGACGTCGATGAGGACGACCGCGACGTCATTCTTGAGCAAAAACTGCAGCGCTTCGCGCGCGGACGAAACCTTGACCAGGTTCTCGCCAAGTTCTCCGAGGATCACCTCATAGGCGAGAAGCTTGTCGGGCTGATCGTCGACCAAAAGGACGTTGACTTTATCGGTCATGGCGGCGCCTTAGCGATGCAGCCACATACGCAGCGCGGAGAGAAGCTGCTCGGTATTGACCGGCTTGGCCAGATAATCCGATGCGCCGGCCTGGAGGCACTTTTCGCGGTCGCCCTTCATCGCCTTGGCTGTCAAAGCAATGATCGGCAATCGGCGATAAGCCCCGTTCTGGCGAATTCTCTCGATCGTTTGGTAGCCATCCATTTCGGGCATCATGATGTCCATCAGCATGATCGCAAGCGAGGGGGTTTGCTCAACGAGCTCGATCGCCTCCGCGCCCGTGGTCGCGGTGAGCACTTTCATGCCGCGGCGTTCCAGCGCGCTCGATAACGCAAAAATATTACGTGGATCATCGTCGACCAAAAGCGCGGTGCGTCCGACCAGGTCCTCATCGGACGAGTTGAGCCGTTCCAGCATCTGCTGCTTCTCGGCCGGCAGATCGGTGATGACGCGATGCAGGAATAGCGCCGTTTCGTTGAGCAGCCGTTCCGGCGATTCGACGCCCTTGACCACGATACTTCGCGCCATGGTGTGGAGTTGGGCGTCTTCCTCTATTGTTAGCTCTCGCCCGGTGAACACGACGACCGGGACGTCAGCGAGGCGCGAGTCGGCGCGCATCCGCTCCAATACGTCGAATCCCGACATGTCGGGCAGACGAAGATCAAGCACCACGCAGTCGCATTGCTCCTTGCGGAGCAGGTTGAGAGCCGCCGCGCCGGTCTCGGCGTTAACGATCTCGATGTCATCGTGACCGAGCAGTTCTCGTATGCCCATCTGCTCGGCCTGATTATCTTCGACGACCAATAGTCGCTTGCGTCGCGGTTCGGCAAATTCCTTGATCCGGGACAGCGCCTCCTGGATGCCTTCGCGTGTGGTCGGCTTGTTCACGAATGCAAAGGCGCCGCGCGCCAAGCCGTGCTGACGGTCCTCGTCAAGCGAAACGATTTGCACCGGAATATGGCGAGTGAGCGGGCTCTGTTTGAGCTGGCTCAGCACCGTCCAACCCAGCATGTCGGGCAGGAACACGTCGAGCGACACTGCCGTGGGTTGATATTGCTTCGCCAAGTTGAGCGCATCGTCGCCGCGCATTGCCAGCAGCGCCTTGAAGCTCTTGTCGCGCGCGAGGTCGACGAGAATTCTAGCGTAATGCGGGTCGTCCTCGACAATGAGCAAAATCGCGTCGCCGGGCTGGATATCCATCCTGTCGTCGGGGATCGGCTCGATGGCGCGCTCGCTCACCGCATGGGTCGCCAAAGCCGGGCTTGACGCCGGCAAGCTAGCGGCGGTCTGGCTGGCGTTCGGCCCGACATATTTGATCGGCAGATAAAGCGTGAATGTGGAGCCCGAGTTCGGCGCGCTATGCAAATGAATTTCGCCACCGAGCAGCGTCGCCAATTCACGGCTGATTGCAAGTCCGAGGCCGGTGCCGCCGTATTTACGGCTCGTCGACGAGTCTGCCTGCTGGAAGGCCTCGAAAATGATCTTCTGTTTCTCGAGCGGAATGCCGATGCCGGTGTCGGTGACTTCAAACGACACCACTGCGGGAGCTTGGCTCAATATCGGGTGATCCGAACTCCAGCGACCCGGCGCCAGCGCTACGTTGAGGCGGACGCCGCCTTGCGCCGTGAATTTAAACGCATTCGACAGGAGATTCTTGAGCACCTGCTGCAGGCGTTTGCTGTCCGTCGTGATGCTGCGCCCGAGATTTGGATCGACATGAACTTCGAAAGACAATTGCCGGGTCTCGGCTTCGTGCCGGAACGGCCGCGCCACCATATCGACGAGGTTGGCGAAGAACACCTCTTCGGCGTCCACCGTGACCGTGCCGGACTCGATCTTCGACAGGTCAAGAATGTCGCTGATCAGATTGAGCAAGTCGGTGCCGGCACCATGGATCGTGCGGGCAAACTCGACCTGCTTCGCTGACAGATTGCCTTCGGGATTATCGGTGAGCTGCTGGCCAAGGATCAGGATGGAATTAAGCGGCGTGCGCAGCTCATGCGACATGTTGGCAAGGAATTCGGACTTGTACTTGGAGGTCAAAGCAAGCTCGGTTGCTTTTTCCTCGAGCGCGCGGCGGGCCTGCTCGATTTCCTGGTTCTTGCGCTCGACTTCGACGTTTCGCTCGGCGAGCTGCTGGGCCTTCTGCTCGAGCTGCTCGTTGGTCTGCTGCAGTTCTTTCTGTTGCGTCTGCAGTTCCGCGGCAAGCTGCTGCGACTGTTTCAACAGACCTTCGGTCTGCATCGTTGCCTCGATCGAATTGAGCACGATGCCGATCGACGTGGTGAGTTGCTCGAGGAACATCGTCTGCAGCGCGGTGAATTCGTGAATCGAGGCGAGTTCGATCACCGCCTTCACGTGATTCTCGAACAGGACCGGCAGGACGAAGAGGTTGCGCGGCGGCACTTTCAGCAAAGCCGAGGAAATCGGGGTTGCTTCTGTCGGCGTGGCAATCAGCATGCGACGCTTGTCGAGCGCGCATTGCCCGATCAAGCCCTCGCCGAGGCGCAAAGCATGCGCGTGACCATTCGCACCATCATCGGCATAGGTGCCGAGGAGCTTAAGCCCCTTATGCTCTTCTTCGCCGTGTATCTGGTAGATGACGCCTTGATGAGCATTGACGAGCGGCGTCAACTCCGACAACAACAGCCGGCCTACGGTCGTCAGATCACGCTGGCCCTGCAGCATGTTGGTGAACTTGGCGAGATTGGTCTTCAGCCAATCCTGCTCGGTATTGCGATCGGTGGTGAGCCGTAGATTATCGATCATCGTGTTGATGTTGTCTTTGAGCTCAGCCACTTCGCCGCGCGCCTCGACCTGAATCGATCGCGTGAGGTCGCCCTTCGTAACGGCCGTCGCCACTTCGGCGATAGCGCGCACCTGCGTCGTCAGGTTCGCGGCAAGCAGGTTGACGTTGCCGGTCAGATCCTTCCAGGTGCCGGCGGCGCCAGGCACGTTTGCTTGACCGCCGAGACGGCCTTCGACGCCGACTTCGCGCGCCACCGTAGTCACCTGATCGGCAAACGTGGCGAGCGTGTCGGTCATGTTGTTGATGGTCTCGGCGAGCGCCGCCACTTCGCCCTTCGACTTCACGGTGAGGCTTTGTTTGAGCTCTCCGTTGGCGACGGCGGTCACGACCTTGACGATACCACGCACCTGTTCGGTCAGATTCGCCGCCATGACGTTGACGGTGTCGGTCAAATCCTTCCAGGTACCGGCGACACCCGGCACTTGCGCCTGGCCGCCAAGCAAGCCTTCGGTGCCGACTTCGCGCGCGACGCGGGTGACCTCCGAAGCAAAGCCGTTAAGCTGATCCACCATCGTGTTGATGGTGTTTTTCAGTTCGAGAATTTCGCCTTTCACATCGACAGTGATCTTGCGCGACAGGTCGCCGCGTGCCACTGCGGTCGTCACCTCGGCGATGTTGCGGACCTGAGTCGTAAGGTTCGCCGCCAGCAAGTTGACGTTGTCGGTCAAATCCTTCCAGGTGCCGGCCACGCCCGGCACCACCGCCTGACCGCCGAGCCGGCCGTCGGTGCCGACCTCGCGCGCCACGCGCGTCACCTCGGCCGCGAACGAGCGCAGCTGCTCGACCATGGTGTTAAGCGTGTCTTTGAGCAGAAGCATTTCGCCGCGCACGTCGACGGTGATCTTCTTCGACAGGTCGCCGCCGGCGATTGCGGTCGCCACCTCGGCAATGTTGCGCACCTGCGCTGTCAAGTTCGACGCCATGAAGTTGACGTTGTCGGTCAAGTCCTTCCAGGTGCCGGCCACTCCGAGCACCTGCGCCTGCCCGCCGAGCTTGCCTTCGGTGCCGACTTCGCGCGCGACGCGGGTGACCTCCGAAGCAAAGCCGTTGAGCTGATCCACCATCGTGTTGATGGTGTTCTTCAGTTCGAGAATTTCGCCTTTCACATCGACGGTGATCTTGCGCGACAGGTCGCCGCGTGCCACTGCGGTCGTCACCTCGGCGATGTTGCGGACCTGCGCCGTCAGATTGCCGGCCATCGAATTGACGCTGTCGGTTAGGTCCTTCCAGGTGCCGGCAACGCCGGGCACGTTAGCCTGACCACCCAGTCGGCCTTCGGTGCCGACTTCGCGCGCCACGCGGGTGACCTCGCCGGCAAAGCGGTTGAGCTGATCCACCATCGTGTTCAGCGTTTCCTTCAGCTGAAGGATTTCGCCGCGCACGTCGACGGTGATCTTGCGCGACAGGTCGCCGCCGGCGATAGCCGTTGCTACTTCGGCGATGTTGCGAACCTGCGCCGTCAGGTTGCCGGCCATCGAATTGACGCTGTCGGTCAGGTCCTTCCAGGTGCCGCCGACGCCCGGCACCTGCGCTTGGCCACCAAGCTTGCCTTCGGTGCCGACCTCGCGCGCGACGCGCGTAACTTCGGCCGCAAACGCGTTGAGCTGATCGACCATGGTGTTCAGCGTGTCTTTCAGCTCGAGGATTTCGCCGCGCACGTCGACGGTGATCTTGCGCGACAGGTCGCCGCGCGCGACGGCGGTGGCCACTTCGGCGATGTTGCGGACCTGGCCGGTCAGATTCGACGCCATCGAGTTGACGCTATCGGTGAGGTCCTTCCAGGTGCCGGCAACACCGCGCACCAATGCTTGGCCGCCGAGTTTGCCTTCGGTGCCCACCTCGCGCGCGACGCGCGTAACTTCGCCGGCAAACGCATTGAGCTGGTCCACCATCGTGTTGATGGTGTCCTTGAGCTCGAGAATTTCGCCGCGCACGTCGACCGTGATCTTTTTCGACAGGTCGCCGTTAGCAATCGCGGTAGACACCTCGGCGATGTTGCGGACCTGCGCGGTGAGGTTGGAGGCCATTGAGTTGACCGAGTCGGTCAAATCCTTCCACGTGCCCGCGACGCCGAGCACATTGGCTTGGCCGCCGAGCTTGCCTTCGGTGCCGACCTCGCGGGCCACGCGGGTGACCTCGCCGGCGAACGCATTCAGCTGATCAACCATCGTGTTGATGGTTTCCTTCAGCTGCAGGATTTCGCCGCTGACGTTAACCGTGATCTTCTTCGACAAATCGCCGCCGGCGATCGCGGTCGACACTTCGGCGATGTTGCGGACCTGCGCCGTCAGGTTGGAGGCCATGAAGTTGACGCTGTCGGTCAAATCCTTCCAGGTGCCGCCGACTCCGGGGACCTGCGCCTGGCCACCGAGCTTGCCTTCGGTGCCGACCTCGCGGGCGACGCGCGTGACTTCGGAGGCAAAGGCATTCAGCTGGTCCACCATCGTGTTGATGGTGTCCTTGAGTTCGAGAATTTCGCCGCGCACATCGACGGTGATCTTGCGTGACAAGTCGCCGCGCGCGACCGCGGTAGTCACATGGGCAATGTTGCGCACCTGGTCGGTGAGGTTGCCGCACATGGCATTCACCGAGTCGGTCAAATCCTTCCAGGTACCGGCGACGCCGGACACGATCGCCTGACCACCGAGCTTGCCGTCGGTGCCCACCTCGCGCGCCACGCGCGTGACTTCCGAAGCGAATGAGCGCAGCTGATCGACCATCGTGTTGATGGCCTCTTTCAACTGCAGGATCTCGCCGCGTACGTCGACGGTGATTTTTTTCGACAAGTCGCCGTTAGCCACCGCGATCGTCACTTCCGCGATGTTGCGCACCTGCGCGGTGAGGTTCGATGCCATCGAGTTGACGCTCTCGGTCAGCTCCTTCCACACGCCGGTGACGCTGCCGACTTGTGCCTGGCCGCCGAGCTTGCCAGCAGTACCGACCTCGCGGGCAACGCGCGTCACTTCCGAGGTGAACACATTGAGCTGCTTGATCATGGTGTTCACGATCTCGGCGGAGCGCAGGAATTCGCCCTTGAGCGGACGGCCATCGACATCGAGCTGCACGGTTTGCAGGAGATCGCCTTGCGCCACCGCCGCAACGGCGCGCGTTACTTCCGTCGTCGGCCATAACAGATCGTCGATGAGCGAATTGACGCTCGACTCCATTTCGCCCCAGGCTCCGTCGGAAAGCCCCAAGCGCACGCGCTGTCGGGTACGGCCTTCGCGGCCGACGACCTGACCGACGCGGTCAAGCTGCTGCGCCATGCGCTGGTTGGTGGCGACGATCTCGTTAAAGGTGTCGGCGATCTTGCCGATGAGGCCGACGCGGTCACCCGCCATGCGTACTGAGAAATCGCCCACCCGCATCGCCTGCAAGGCATGAAGAAGTTCGTTCAGTCCGTGTTCGGTCAAGCTGTTGGCGTCGTCGCCGTTGACGCGGCGTTCACCGGTCACGGTGGGGCCGGTGGAAACATCGGCTTGCTTGGCGCCGGCGACGTCTTCAGACTGCATGGAGCGCTCCAAAGGCAGGCGATTGGGAGACGCGGTGCGTACTGGCTACCGCCGGGCCCGGATACATGATTGGCGATAGGAACACGCGGGTCAAAGGACGCAGGATCAGGAACGCAACACGAGGGGTGAGCGGGACTGAAGCGGATCTGTGAACGCCGCTCGCGAGCTTCCGTCCGGGGAAGGCTGAGCTGGTTCCAAAAGACACAGGTGCCGCCGAGCGCGCGGCTCGTGGCCAAAAATCTCGGAACCGACCTGCAAACCCCCTCACGTGTCGGGCCTCGGACCTTTAGTGCTTCGACGCAAACGCCGCTAAATGCCCTTTGTTCCGGGGAATTTCGGGTCCAACCACAAAATAATGCATGGTTCCAGGTGGCCGTGCTGCGACGCACAAGAAGAGCCCAATTTCAGACCCCCGGCGAGGCGATTGCGCGCCGCACGGGCAGTCAATGACCCAGTCGAGAGAGCGCCAGTCCACACCGGCGACGCCGTTCCGGCCGCTTAGTTCGGTGCCGTGGTTTACTGACCCTTAAGATCAGTGTCCGAGCGCCAAAGCCGGTCCGGAGATTGATGTCGCGAACGGTAATCGCTGCCGCTTCGAGCTGGCGCCGTATTTCGCTTTCGCTCGGTCCATGTTGAATGGAACGCGAATCGGCCGTTGCAGTTTCCGCGCAAACCGGAAGCCGGCACCCGACCCTCCGTCGCGGCTTCCGCTGCGCTGCGGCGCCGGCTAATCGTCTGCAAATGCAAGAGCCGCCGAAGCCCGCAACGCAAGATGCCGTTTTCGAACTGCTGGGCAACCCGGCAACCTATCGCCTCCCCGCCACAGCAAAGATAGTCCGCCACCAGACTCACGCGGCGATCGTCTTTCTCGGCGGGGATCGCGCGCTCAAGGTCAAGCGCGCAGTACGCTATCCCTTTCTCGATTTTTCGAGCCTGGAAAAGCGCAAGGCGGCTTGCGAAGCCGAGCTCGCGATCAACCGCAAATTTGCTCCACAACTTTATCGCCGCATCGTCCCGATCACGCGCGAAAGCAATGGCGCGCTGGCGCTGGACGGCAGTGGCGAGCCGGTCGAGTGGGCGGTCGAAATGGTGCGTTTCGACGAGGAAAGAACACTCGATCGCCTCGCCCAACGCGGTGAACTCGACGAGAGACTGCTGGCGAAACTCGCGATCGCCGTGGCGGCGATGCACCAATGCGCGGAGCCGGCGGAACCGACACCGTGGATTGCGGCCCTCCAACAATTCATCGCCAACAACACGTCGATCTTCCGGCGGCATCCTGAGCTGTTCGGGGAGGCCGAAGTCGTCGACCTGGAACATCAATCCCTTGCGGCATTCCAACGATTGCGGCCGCTTTTAATCGAACGCGGCCAGCAAGGCTTGATCCGTCGCGGCCACGGCGATCTTCATCTCGGCAATATCGCCGTACTCGATGGCGAACCGGTTGCATTCGACGCATTGGAATTCGATCCCCTTATCGCCTCGGGCGATCTGCTTTATGACTTGGCATTCCTGTTGATGGATCTGCTTGAATTCGAACGTCAGGCGGCAGCGAACCAGGTATTGAACGGCTATTACGCCGCAGCGCGCCGCGCCGCCGATTGTGACGGCATTGCCGCTTTGCCGTTCTTCATGTCATTGCGCGCGGCGATCCGCGCAATGACCACGGCATCCCGACTCGATGTGACAAAAGACACAACTGCGCGATCAGCGCGGCGCTACTTCGATCTCGCACTGACGCTGTTGCCGCCGGCAAAACCAAGCGTAGTTGGAATCGGCGGTCTGTCGGGGACAGGTAAAACCGCGTTGGCACGATCGCTCGCGCCAACGCTGGCGCCGGCGCCAGGGGCACTAGTGTTTCGCTCTGACCTCGAGCGCAAGGCGTTTTATGGTACTGCCGAGCATGAGCGCCTGCCGGTGGCCGCCTACCGCGCCGAAGTTTCGGAACAGGTGTATCGGATCATCATCGACAAAGCGGCGCGGGTCGCGCGCGCCGGCCATGCAGTGATCGTCGATGCGGTCTTTGCTCGCGCGGAGGAGCGCGCGGCGCTCGAAACCGCCGTCGCCGCGGCTGGCGTAGAGTTTCACGGACTTTTTCTGGTGGCGGACCTGGCGACGCGCGTGCAGCGAGTGAGCGCGCGCACCGGTGACGCTTCGGATGCCGATGCTGAAGTGGCGCGCAAACAAGAAGAATTCGTGACCGGTCCGATTACCTGGAGCCGCGTCGATGCCGCGGGCTCGCCCGCGCAAACACACGCCAATGCGCGTGCCGCGATCAAGTGACAGGCGCACCAAGGCGACACTAAGTCCGATTAGGGGACCAGAACCGCCGCGCCGTGCAGGCGCCCGGCGCGCAGATCGGCCAACGCTTCATTGGCGCGAACGAGCGGATATGAAGTCGTTTGCGTCTGAATCCGCGCTTTGGGCACGATCTTGAAAAATTCCTCACCGTCTTGTCGGGTAAGATTGGCGACCGATTTGATCTCACGTTCTTGCCAAAGAATGTCGTAGGGGAAACTTGGAATATCGCTCATGTGAATGCCGGCGCAGACCACACGCCCGCCTTTGCGAACGGCCCGCAAAGCCGCGGGCACGAGCGCACCAACCGGGGCGTAGATAATGGCGCAATCGAGCGGTTCCGGCGGGACGTCTTCCGAACTTCCCGCCCAGCAGGCCCCGAGCTTCTTGGCAAAAGCCTGCGCCGCGTCGTCGCCTTGTCTAGTGAAAGCAAACACGTCGCGACCCTGCCAGTGCGCAACCTGTGTGATGATGTGCGCGGCGGCGCCAAAGCCGTAGAGTCCAAGCTTCGCGCCATCGCCCGCGATATGCAGCGAACGCCACCCAATCAACCCCGCGCACAAAAGCGGCGCCGTTGCGACATCATCCTCGTCTTCAGGCAACGCGAAGACGTAGCGCGCATCGGCGACCGCGTGGGTCTCATAGCCGCCGTCGCGCGTATAACCAGTGAACAAGGGGCGATCGCAGAGATTTTCCCGCCCATCGCGGCAGTATCGGCATTGCCCGCAGGTTCGGCCAAGCCAAGGCACGCCGACGCGCTGCCCGACGTTAAGCGCATTGACGCCGTCGCCCACCATTTCGATGTGGCCGACGATTTCGTGACCGGGCACGATCGGAAGTTTGGGATTGGGCAGCTCGCCATCAACGACGTGCAAGTCGGTGCGGCACACCCCGCACGCCGCCACGCGAACTCTGACTTCGCCGATTGCCGGCCGCGGGTCGGACGACTCCACAAGCTTAAGCGGCGCGCCCGGCCGTTCCAGCACCATTGCCTGCATGTGGGCAAATCTATTGCGCCGCTTGGGCGCGGGAAAGCGCCACCGCGAGTTAACGCGGTGGTATCCTAGCGCGCGACAGCGAGCCGACCAGCGTTTGCCAGGCTCGGCACGATGCGCGCGCGCAAGATTCTGGATTGATTTTTCCGCATGAGCGCAATGGCGGAATTGGCGATCGAAGTCGGATTACTGTCACCAAGCTTGAGGATGACCATCAAGCAGCGCGCCAGTTCCGATTGGCGCTCGCATGCGTCCAGCATGCCAAGCGTCGGATCAAATTCGACATAACCCCACGCCTTCGCAAAGGCGACACTTAAAATCTCGGTTTCGGAGGAATCGAAAACGCTTCGCTCCAGTTCGAGCAAACTCACAGCCTCCGCGGTCGCGACCGTATCACGACGCGCGCTGTGCCGAACGATGACTTCCGCAGACGCAGCCCGGGCGGGTATCAAGAGACTCTCCCCTGTTACCCCCGACCCCCCAGCAGCGATATTCGATACTATCGCAATAAAACCTGCTGTCACCAAGGACACAGTCAATTTTTGTGAATATTGCTTGCGACGCCGCCAATGCTGCGGTGCAGCTATGCCGATAACCGTTTGTCCCTCAAACGAATGGCCGAACGCGACGCCGCCACGATGGCCGAGATGTTGTCATTCAAGCTTCGCGCGCTGGCCGCAAACGAAGGTAGCCGGCGCGCCACCAGTTCGCGCAGTCGCGTGGTCGCACCGGGCCCCAGTATGCGCTCGAGACCGGCGCTGTATTCCGGAATATTGCTCCATTCCGTCACCGTCGAATCGGTGATCTCAACATGATATTGCAGTCCATAGGCATGCGGCCCATAGCGGAACGCTTGGACCGGGCACGCGGAATTCTTGGCGAGAACTTCCGCACCGTCCGGAAGCTGAGAGATTTCCGCGCCATGCCATTGAAATGTTTCCACTGGCGCCGCAAAGCCGGCAAATAGCGGATCTTGCCGGCCCGCTTCGGTCAAAGTGACCTCGCCCAGACCGATTTCCGGCTGGTCCATCAGCCTGACCACGCCGCCGAGCGCAGCCGCAAGCAATTGATGTCCAAGGCAAACGCCGAGAAAAGGCCGTCCGAGATCCTTGACCCAATGCCGGATTGCCGCCTTCTCGGGTCCAAGCCAAGGGTGGCGATCCTCCTGCCAAACATCCATTGGCCCGCCCATCGCGACCAGCAGATCGAAATTGTCCAAGTTTGGAATAACTTGGCCGGCATCCAATTCGACGGTGCACCATTCGTCACCGTTTTCTCGCCAGAGTCGGCAAAAAGCGCCCGGATGCTCCACCGGAACGTGCTGGAAAACCAGAATGCGCATGAGGGTATCCCGTCGATAATCAACCAAGGCAAAGTAGCATGAAAGAAGGGCGTGACAGGCGGAAGGGCGTTGTGTCCCGGCCGGCAACACTTGTGGGTAAAGAGGTTACGCTGCCTTGCGCTTCTTGGTCCACGATTTCTATTGCGCAGGTCACAGCGAAAGGCGCGCCCTCTGCGGGCCCCACCACGGGACCGTCGGATCATCGATTGTCGGTCAATTTAATTAAATCGATTCTATCAGCCCGCGGAGCGCATCGGGCTTGCGGATGATGGTCCAGCGGTTTTTCAATTCTATAATGCCCTGGCGCTGCCACTCGCGCAGACAGCGATTGACTTTTTCGCGAGTCCCGCCGGCCATCTCCGCCAATTCGCTCTGCGACAGCGACAATTTCATCCCGGCCCGGACTTCGGGCTCGTAGTTGAGCAAGGTTTTGGCGAGCCGGACCGGCAAATTAAAGAAAGCAATGTCGGCCATGCGCTCATCCGAGCGGCGGATGCGCGCGCAAAGCATTTCCATCAGCTTCATGCAGGCACCTGGGTTGCGCTCGAGAAATGGCAACAGATCGCGGCGTTCCAAGACCACCAGCTCGCAATTCGTGTGTGCCGTCACATTCGCGGAGCGCGGCTTGCCGTCGAGCACCGCAATTTCACCGAACAATTCTCCAGCCCGCAGATCCGCGAGGATGACCTCTTTGCCCCGCGTCGTCGGCAGCGAAATACGGACTGTGCCGACGACGACTGCCATCATACTGTCGCCGCGATCTCCAAGTCGACATATCGGCTCGCCAGTGCCGAAACTGCGCGGCTTCGCATAGGCGGCAATGTCGCGCCGCGCTGTTTCACCCAGCGAGCTGAAAAGCGCGCATCTCTCCAGTAATTTGCGGCCGCGATCGGCGGGGCTCATATTGGTCACGGCACGAAGGACCTATAGATCAGGAAAGTAACTTGGCCCGTAGAGCAGAGGAGACCCCCATGATCCGCAGGGCAAAGGCAGTTTGGCGCGGTACCGGCCGCGCAGGCAATGGCAATCTTTCGACCGATTCCGGCGTGCTGGCCGAAACGCCGTATTCCTACAAGACGCGGTTTGAAAACGAGAAGGGCACAAATCCGGAGGAACTGATCGCCGCAGCGCATGCCGGATGCTTTACCATGGCGCTTGCCTTTCAACTGCAGGGCGCGGGCTACACCCCCACCGCATTGACCACCGAGGCGGCGGTCAGCCTGGAGCCGGAAGGTCAGGGTTTTCGCATCACCCGCTCGGCGCTCACGCTGCGCGCCAGCGTGCCTAACCTCGACGAAGGAAAGTTCAGGGAATTAGCAGGTAACGCGGAAAAGTCATGTCCAGTCTCTAAGGTGCTCAATGCGCAAATAACGCTCGATGCCAAGCTCGAACCCGCGAAATAGACCGGGTGTCTGTTCTTTGCCTGTGTCGTAGTGTGAGTGAAGCCCGTTTGGGAGTGATAGATGGCCCGCAATTGTCCGCTTGTCGCGCGATCGCTATGGGCCGCGTGCATTTTAGTGACCGGATACCAGGCCGCGGCGGCGCAGGGCGCACCGCCGCCTGCCGTCACCGTGACGCCGGTTGTGAGCCGCGAGGTGACGTCAACCGGAGATTTCATCGGCCGCGTGGCGGCAATTGACAAGGTCGACGTCGTCGCTCGGATCTCGGGTTTCATCAACGAGCGCAACTTCACTGAAGGGCAGCAGGTCAAAACCGGCGACCTCTTGTTCAGCATTGAACCCGACACCTACAGGGCGGCCGTCGACCAGCAAAACGCCAACCTCGCCAAGGCAAAAGCGACGGAAGTCAACGCCAATCTGCAGCTGCAGCGCGGCCAGGAGCTGGTGCGCAATCAGAACATCCCTCAATCCGAGGTCGATCAGCGCGCCGCCAACGCACAAGGCGCGCATGCTGACGTGATGCAGGCCCAGGCCTTACTCGAACAGGCAAGGATCAATCTCGGCTATACCGAGATTCGCTCGCCGATCGACGGAAGAATTGGACCTGCGAATTTCACCGTGGGTAACCTCGTCAGCCCATCATCTGGGACGCTGGCAACCATCGTCAGTCAGGATCCGATTTATGTCACGTTCCAGGCCAGCGAGGCCGACGTTATCGAATATAAGCATCGGATCGCAGCATCCGCCGATAAAAATCCCCATGTCACGATTCACATCAAGCTGCCGGATGGCACTGTCTATCCGCGCCCCGGACGCACCAATCTCCTTGATGTTCAGGTTCAGCCCGATACGGATACGGTATTGGTACGCGCGCAACTGTCAAATCCGGAAGGCATGTTGATTCCCGGCGGGATCGTCGGCGTCATGGTCGAGCGTGGCGCGCCGCAGGCATTGCTTGTCGTGCCGCAGTCAGCGGTTCAACTCGATCAGGCCGGCCGTTACGTCATGGTGGTCGCCCCTGACAAAAAGGTCGAACAACGGCGAATCACGACGGGCGTTGAACAGGGTCGCGACATCGTCGTCACTGAGGGCCTTAAGGAGGGAGAACTGGTCATCGTTGAGGGGATACAGAAGGTTCACCCCGGCTTGGTCGTGGCAACGAACCTCGCAGCGCAAAACTGACGACCGATGTTTTCTGCAATCTTTATTGATCGGCCACGGTTCGCGATCGTTATTGCGATCGTGATCACGCTCGCCGGCGCCATTGCCATCACGGCGATCCCGATCGCCCAATTCCCCGACATCGTACCCCCGCAGGTGACGCTGACCGCCAGCTATCCTGGCGCCGACGCGGGAGTGGTCGAAACCACGGTCGCGCAACCGATCGAGGAGCAAGTCAATGGGGTCGACAATGCGCTCTATTATCAGTCGGCGAGCGGCTCGGACGGCAGCTACACGCTTAACGTAACATTTTCGCTGGGGACCGATCCCGATATTGACACGGTCAACGTGCAGAACCGGACCAGTCTGGCGATCCCGCAACTGCCCGCGGAAGTCTCGCGAGCCGGTTTGTCGGTCCGCAAGAAATCGGCGGCGCTGCTTCAGGTCATCAATATCTATTCGCCGAAGAACACCTTTGATTCGATCTATCTCAGCAATTATGCAACCATCAATATTATCGACACGCTGGCGCGGATCAAAGGCGTGGGCCAAGTCCAGTTGTTTGGTCCGCTCGATTACTCGCTGCGCATCTGGCTCGATCCTGATCGGCTGACTGAGCTCAACCTCACTCCGAACGACGTGATCCTGGCTGTTCAAAACCAGAATGTCCAAGCGGCGCTCGGCCGCATTGGCGCCGCTCCGATCACTAGCGAACAGCAAGTTCAAATCAATATCAAAACCAAAGGCCGCCTCACTCAGCCGCAGGAATTCGCCGCAATCGTGCTGCGCGCCAATCCGGACGGATCGGTAGTCAGAATAAGTGACGTTGCCCGGGTCGAAATGGGCGCAAGAACCCAGGACCGCTACAGCCGCTTCAATGGCGCCCCGGCCGCCGCGATCGGGATCTATCAATCGCCCGGATCCAATGCCGTCGATGTTGCCAAACAAGTCCGCGACACGATGAACGAGTTGGCGACGCGCTTCCCCACCGACCTGAACTATGCGGTTTTCTTCGATAGCACGGTATTCGTCACCGCAACGATGGTAGAAGTCGTTCGCACACTCGTCATCGCGATCATTCTCGTCGCCATCGTGGTTTTCTTGTTTCTTGGCAAGCTGAGGACGACGTTGATTCCGCTTGTGGCGGTACCGGTGTCGGTCATCGGTACATTCGCGGTGCTCCTGATCATCGGATATTCCGCCAACACGATCTCGCTGCTGGCGCTTGTGCTTGCCATCGGCATCGTTGTCGACGACGCAATCGTGGTGGTCGAGAACGTCGAGCGGGTGATCGAGGAAGAGCCCAACCTCTCGGTGCCGGAAGCTTGCAAGAAGGCGATGGAGGAAATCACCGGCCCGATTCTGGCTATTACATTCGTTCTGCTGTCAGTCCTTGTTCCGGTGGCGTTCATACCAGGCATCAGCGGCCAGTTGTTTCGTCAGTTCGCCGTCGCGGTCTCCGTATCGATGCTGATCTCCGCGCTTAACGCGCTCACATTGAGTCCGGCACTATGCGGCGTGCTGCTAAAGCGCGGGCAAACGAGCCGAGGCCTCATGACTTATGTGCTCGGCGCTGTCGAAAAAACGCGCGGCGCTTATGTGTCCGCGGTGCGCAGACTGGTGCGGGTAAGCATTGTTGCAATTGCCCTCGTCGCGGGAGTGCTGGCCGCGTCGGTGCTGATTTTCTATGTGACGCCGCAAAGTTTCCTGCCGGACGAGGACCAAGGTGCAATATTTGCCGCGCTGCGATTGCCGGAAGGCGCGTCGGTCAACCGCACGGAAGCCGTCGTCAAGCAGGTGGAAGACATCGTCCGACCCATTCCCGGAGTCGAAGGCATATTGTCGGTGGTAGGGCTCAATTTCATCGACTATGTGGCCTCCTCGAATCAGGCTTTCTTCGTCATCCGACTCAAACCTTACGAGGTGCGCACGGATCCAGCGCAAAGTGCGAACGCAATCATCGCGCGTTTGCGGCCGCAATTGGCGGCGATTCCCGGCGCCATAGCATTTCCATTCAACCTGCCGCCCATCCTCGGCTTGGGCAGTACCGGCGGTTTCCAATACGTCTTGGAAGCACTGCAAGGCCAATCACCCAACGATCTCGCAGCCGTACTTCGGGGGTTGCTTGTGACCGCTAACAGTCAACCCGAGCTCGCCGGCGTGTTCAGCACTTACGCGGCCGACACGCCGCAGATTTATCTCGATATCGACCGCGACAAGGCGCAGGTGCTCGGCGTCAAGATCAGCGACATCTTCAACGCGCTGCAATCCACGCTCGGCAGTTTTTACATCAACGACTTCAATGTTTTCGGCCGCACCTGGCAGGTCAATCTGCAGGCGGAGATCGCGTTCCGCCAACGCCTTGATGACATCGAACGCATTTACGTACGGAACGCACGCGGTGGCATGGTTCCGATGCGCGCCTTGGCGAAAGCCCAACTTGTGCAGGGGCCGCAGACGGTGATCCGATACAATGGATATCGTGCCGCAATCGTGAATGGCGCATCCAAGCCCGGATACAGTTCCGGCCAAGGCCTTGCCGCGATGGAGCGGATTTCTGCGGCGACGCTGCCGACCGGCTACAGTTTTGAATGGACCGGAACTGCGTTCCAGGAAAAAGCCGCCGCCGGACGTACAGGGATCGTGCTCGGCCTCGCGGTGCTTTTCGCCTATTTATTTCTTGTGGCGCTATACGAAAGTTGGAATGTGCCCATTCCCGCGCTGCTCTCGGTCAGCATTGCGATCTTAGGCGCGCTGGTCGCAATAAAGATCGCGGGCCTGAGCTTCGACGTATATGCCCAAATCGGCCTGGTGGCGCTCATCGCGCTCGCCGCCAAGAACGGCATTTTGATTGTTGCTTTCGCGGTCGAGCAACGACGACTCGGAAAAGATATCTACACCGCGGCCATCGAGGGCGCAGCGCTGCGTTTCCGCCCAGTGATGATGACGAGCTTCGCTTTCATCTTTGGACTGTTCCCGCTTGTGATTGCGACCGGCGCCGGCGCGGCCACGCGTCACGCCGTCGGCACGCCGGTCTTTGGCGGCATGATCGCAGCGGCGATTTTCGGCGTCTTCGTCATTCCCCTGCTGTTTGTGATCGCCGAACAGCTCCGTTATCGCCGAGGGAAGTAGACTGTTTTATGCCGCAGCGGGTTACAGGCCGATAAGCCGCAAGCACCCAAATTACGGCTCCGCGCGCGGCGGAATCCAGTTGTACAGCGAGAGCCCGCCATCGACGACGATCGTAGCGCCGGTGACGTAACGCGAAAAGCGATCGCACAGCAAAGCGATCGCCATATCCGCGATATCTTCCGGCGTTCCGGTCCGCCCGAGCGGGATCATCGTGGCGAATGAGGCGATGCCGGAGTCAAATCCGCCGCCGGGAATTGCACCTGGAGCAATGGCATTGACGCGAATGCCATAAGCGCCAAGCGCCCGCGCGAGTTCTTTCACGACCATGGTCTGGCCTGCTTTGGTCGCGCTGTAATGCGGCAAGTTTCGCGGGGTATAGGCGTGCAGGGACGTTATAAAAAGGATTCTCCCTTTGATATTGCCCGCCTTCATATGCGCGCCCGCGGCTTGGCCGAGTAGGAAGCCGGCGCGCAGACCGACCGAGGTCATGGAGTCCCATTCGGCTTCGGTCAAAGCCAAAATCGTCTCGCTCTCAAGCCGTCTCGGCGATGCGCTGTGCACTAAAATTGAAAGGGACCCGAGCGCTCGCACCGCTGACTCGAACAACCGGCGCGGCGCGGTCGGATCGCTCAGGTCGACAGCGATGAAGGTCGCGCTCAGTTCGCGCGCGAGCGCCGTTCCGGTTTCTTCCGCGATGTCGCTTAGCACGAGCCGAGCTCCTTCCGCCGCTAACGCTTTCGCGATGCCACGTCCAATTCCTGAGGCTGCGCCGGTGACCAGCGCCGTATCGCCTGCCAGCAATTCCATCTCGCCCCTCCCCGGTTGTTCGAGCCGCTTGCTCGACACTCACAATGTAGCAAGTGCTCAGGCGGAATGGTGACGCGGATTTTGAATGAAAAAGGCGCGCCTTCGGACCCACGCAATTAATTTACATATGAAAAAGTAGCCAGGCGCCGCTCGCTATGAAGACGCAGCCGGCGATACGCGAGACGAATTTGCCAAACGGCAACGCCTTCTCCAACAAAACCAGCCCGGCTAGCGCAGCGATCCACAGCACATTCATGACGCCGCCCACAAACAGCAGCAACATCAGAGCCCAGCAGCAGCCAATGCAATAAAGTCCGTGACGAAGCCCGAGCGCGAGCGCACCGCTCGCATCGGAACGAAATCCGCCATGCCGCATAATGAAGGTCAGCGGCGCTTGACAGTAGGAGAGGCACGCTTCCTTGACTGGACTCCATTGATAGATTCCGGCGGCAATCAGGACTATGCCACCGACCATTTCACTGACACTTTCCATCATTGGCGTGAGCAGCGCGGCGCGCTCCAGCGCCCATTGCGCGGAAGTCGCTGCGAGCGAGAATCCCAACCAAGCGGTCAGGTAGCCGGAGGCAAACCATCCACTCGCCGCAAATGGATGACCGCTTAAGACAGCCTGTCTGCCGACGCGCGCATAGATAAGGATCATCGGCGCCACCGACGGCGTCATCATGCCGATCATCATGACAGCCCACATCGCGAATACATAGGCAAACTCGAGCGGTTGCCACGGGGCGCTTGCGGGCATCATCATTCCCTGGCCGGCCGGAATCATTCGAAAGCCGG
The DNA here is from genome assembly GCA_036272395.1 of Xanthobacteraceae bacterium. GTDB lineage: Bacteria > Pseudomonadota > Alphaproteobacteria > Rhizobiales > Xanthobacteraceae > BOG-931. Next base: position 1,773 of record DATAYT010000046.1, on the reverse strand, counting down.
TCATGTCCATGCCGCCCATTGCCATGTCGTCGGCGAGCCAAATGATATCGGCCCAGGCAAGCGTAGTGATGATCGCAAGCGCGGCGATCACGATGGCGCGGTCGCGCCGCAGTACGGCTTCAAACGTGGAATTCATTCTCGCTCAGCGCAGAATTCCACTCTGGCATAAGTTCACGTGAGCGAACTGCGCGTAAGAATCAGCAAGCGTGAATTGCATAGGTCGTGATACGGTGTTCCAGCCCCGTCCGATTTCAGCGAGCGAGTATTCGAAACCGTTCGGGATATCGATGCGGACGCGGTATTCATCGCCGGTGACCGGATTTTTGATTGGCTCGCCACGACCTTCCGTGATCCCGCGCACGACCACTCGACCCTTACGGCGATCTACGTCGACATCAAAGTCGATGGCGGCGAAGATCGGCTCGTGCAATTTCTCGAAGGTTGTGGAGAAAACTTGGAAAATCGTGGCGCCGGGCTCGGTATCCTGTCCGGTCAAAATCCGCAGCAACGCGTTGCGCTGCGGTTCGCTCGCCCGCTCGTCAATCACGACCGCGGCTTCGCCCTTACCTTCGTGGATCGCTCCCGGCCAACGAAAAATCCCGACGAACCGCAAGCCGTCGAGGCGCGTGTTGCCGTGAATTCCTTCGTCGATCTGCATCGCAGCGACCGCTTCGCAGTTTCCATAACTTGGCCGCCCATTGAATTGGCATGGACAACCGTAAGAGCAATTGCAGTTAACGAACTCCCTCGCTTTGATGCTCCATTTCACGTCGGCCATGGAAGTCTCCCAAGCGCGCAGTGTCTGGCGGGGTTGCAGCTTTAGTTTATTGAACAAGCCGCCCTAACAACATAACAAATTTTGCTATTTGAATTTCATTTCGAGTGCTGCGCGGGATAGACCAAGACACCGTCCAGCCCGCGCCTAGCAGCCGGCGTGATCTGCGCCTGATCGACGTGGCCGGGACCGAGAATGTGAAATACCGTCTCGCCCGCCGCGAGCAGATAGTCGGTGATTATTCGCCGGTGGCAACGCCACCATAGCGTCTCGGCGCACATGATGACGCATGGCTTGGCATGGCCCAATCCGCGCAATTCGTCCAGGGCCGACTGAAATTCGCGGCTCATGGCGTAATCCGCATAATTGTGAAAGCTCTGGTTTTCCCAGAATGCATTGGTGCTCGCCGGAATCTGTTTCTGTCGGGGTCGCAGCCCTCCAAGCTCGGCGATGTGGCGGTATTCGATCGCACATGCGGCGAGTGAAGTAGCAAGCGCCTGGCGGTCAAACTGCGGATTGGTTCTCGAACGCGGCGCGGTTCGCACGTCGACCACGAGTTGGACTTCCGCCGCGTTCAGTAACTCTATAAATCCGGCGATCGGTCTGGTGGCATGCCCGATCGTAAAAAACTGCTTCGGCATCCGTATTCCACCAATCCTGGCCACCTGCGAGCTTATGTCATCCGTTATTTGGTATCAGACGCGTCCCCCAGCCATTTCGACTCGTCAGGCCTGCCGTTTCGCGATAGTATTGCAGAGGGGCCATAGACTTAGGGGAACGGTTCCATGAACAGTGACGTTGATGATTGCGTCGAAAGTGACGAGAGAATTCTCAATGTCGATGTTCCAGACGACAGACTGGAGCGCGCCGCGGGCAGCGACGAGGGCCGGGCGATTACATGGATATATTGCACCCACGTTTGGTACAATTGCGGGTGGCCGCAGTAATCTGGCCGCGTTTCGGTCGGGCTTTGCTGCCATAGCGAAATGAAGAGGCCG